>JAHWJU010000215.1 GCA_019348255.1 Actinomycetota bacterium
GACTTCGGCGTCGTGATCGAACGCCCCGGGAACCTTGGAGTACAGGTTCAGGGCCCCCATCGTGTCGCTTTCCGCGAACAGCCGGAACGACAGCATGCTTCGAACTCCGGTCTCGTTGGCTGCCCTGGAGGCAAAATCCGGCCACCGCTCATCACCGGCGAGGTCGTCGGTGCAGAGCACCTCGTGGTCGCGGATCGCTTCGAGGCACGGGCCCTGGTCGGTTTCGTACTGGATGGCGTCAACCTGTTCCGGCGTGTCGTTAGAACTGGCCGCGGTGGTGATCTTGCGCTTCTCGATCAGCGAGATTCCCGCCGATTCGCATCCGTTGATCGTCCCCACGGCTCTCGAGACGATCTTCTGCAAGGTCGCGTCGAGGGTCGGTTCGGCGAGCAGCGCTCGGGCGAGTTCGGCGAACGTGCCGGCCAGTTCCATGTCATTTGCCTCGGACACCGCCCACCTCCTCTAGCTGGTCGACCGCCACGTTAGGCCCATCGTCGAAGCGGAACCTCGCGCCGCGTATCACGGCCAAGGCCCGTATAACCCTCACGTGGAAGTAGATTTTTCGGGATGAGGGGACGCAGTCGATGACCGCCGAGCACCACCATTCGGCGCAGCAGCGGCCATGACCACCACGGTCGCAGCGGCGGCCGGCGCCGGCGTCGACGCCGAAGCCGCCCGCCGACGCACGTTCGCCATCATCAGCCATCCCGATGCGGGGAAGACGACTCTCACCGAGAAGTTCCTGCTCTACGCGGGTGCCGTCGCCGAGGCGGGCGCCGTCAAGGCCCGCAGCGGGCGCCGGAAGGCGACGTCGGACTGGATGGCCATGGAGCAGCAGCGGGGGATCTCGATCACCTCGACCGTCCTCCAGTTCACCTACCGCGGCCACGTCATCAATCTGCTCGACACCCCCGGCCACCGCGACTTCTCGGAGGACACCTACCGGGTCCTCGCCGCCGCCGATGCCGCCGTCATGGTCCTCGACGTGGCCAAGGGGGTCGAGGCCCAGACCCTGAAGCTGTTCGAGGTGTGTCGCGCCCGCAACATCCCCATCCTCACCTTCCTCAACAAGTACGACCGGCCCGGCCGCGACCCGCTCGAGCTGCTGGACGAGATCGAGGACCAGATCCGCCTCCGGCCCACGCCCGTCACCTGGCCCGTCGGGATCCCCGGCGACTTCCGTGGCGTGATCGACCGCCGCAACGGGGACTTCATCCGCTTCACCCGCACCGCCCGGGGCGCTACGGCAGCACCAGAGGAGACACTGGACGCCGCCCGAGCAGCGGACGAGGAACCGTCCTGGCATCAGTCGTTCGAGGACGTGGGGCTGCTCAGCGAGGTCGGCGCCGACCTCGACCTCCCCTCCTTCCTGGCCGGTGAGACGAGCCCGCTGTTCGTAGGCTCGGCTCTCACCAACTTCGGGGTACGCCACATACTCGACGCCGTCGTCGATTACGCCCCCGCTCCCGCCGCACGACCAGACGCCACCGGGAAGGGAAGGCCGCTCGACGCGCCGTTCTCGGGGTTCGTGTTCAAGATCCAGGCCAACATGGACCCGGCCCACCGTGATCACGTCGCCTTCGTGCGGGTCTGCTCGGGGCGGTTCGAGCGCGGCATGACCCTTGTCCACGAGCCATCGGGCCGGCCGTTCTCCACAAAGTACGCGGCGTCGGTGTTCGGCTCCGAGCGCGACACCATCGACGAGGCATACCCGGGCGACGTCATCGGCCTCGTAAATGCGACCGACCTGCGCATCGGCGACACCCTCTACGACACCGGGCCGGTGGCCTACCCGACCATCCCCACCTTCGCGCCGGAGCTCTTCTCGTCGGCTCGGGCCCGGGATACGAGCCGTTACAAGCAGTTCCGCCGGGGTCTGGACCAACTCGAGCGGGAGGGGGTCATCCAGGTGCTCCGCGATCCCGGCGACGATCCGACCCCTGTTCTTGCTGCGGTCGGCCAGATGCAGTTCGAGGTGTTCGTCCACCGCCTCCAACACGAGTTCGGCGCTTCGGTGGAGCTGTCGCGGATGCCCTACAAGCTGGCTCGGCGCACGGACCGGGAGACGGCGGAGCGCCTCAAGGGCAACAGCGGCATCCGGGTGTTGGCGAGGCGCGACGGGACCCTGCTGGCGCTCTTCGAGAGCCCCTACCGGCTGCAACGGATCGAGGCCGCCCATCCGAGCTGGCGGCTCGACACGATCCTCGAAGGCACCTGATGGGCGACGGTGAAGTGATCACCGCACACGCCGGTCGTGCGCGGCATCCGGCTGGAGTCCTGCTCATGGTCCGGCTCGGTCGCAGGACCATGGCTGCCTAGTCACACCGGGCCACAGACGGGTGGCCCGCCCGCGCCATTGTCGGGAGAAACGGCCGCAGATCCTCAAGGGCGGGCGCCCCCGTCGCCGATGGGCCTCGCCATGAACAGGATTATCGGAAGTGGGAGCCGCCGGCGCCGCCCGATCTGGGCCGTGGCGTTGACCGCTCTCGCAGTCGTCGCCGCCGGGGCCCCGATGGCGACGGCGACGGCGGGGTCGGATCACACGACGGATCGCACGGTTCTGGTGTGGGGCTCATCGCCCGCAGATGCCGCCGAGGCCGTCGAGGACGCTGGGGGCGAGGTCGAGGCCACGCTCGCGGTTGTCGGCGGCGTGGCCGCTCGCCTGACCGACCGCCAGACGACTCTGGTGCGAAGGACGGGCCTGCAGGTCAACGAGGATGCCCCGATGGCCGTGGCCGGTGAGGGCTTCGAGCCCGTGCCGCCCTCGGATCACCAGTTCGCGGCCATCAACCCCGGCGATGACTGGAACCTCGACGCCGGCGCCGGCGTGGGCGTGGCCCTGATCGACACGGGTGTGACCGAGGTCGACGATCTGCGCGGCCGGGTCGTGCAAGGCCCCGACCTGAGCGGTGAGGGTACGACGACCGACACCTACGGGCACGGCACCTTCATGGCTGGGCTCATTGCCGGAGACGGCAACCTCTCCGCCGCCGGCACATCGCGCCATGTAGGTGTGGCCCCGGGGGCCCACATCGTGTCCGTGAAGGTGGCCGGCGCCGATGGCGATACCACTCTGGGCCGGGTCATCGAGGGCATCGGCTGGGCCATCGAGAACAGTGAGCGGTACGGGATCCGGGTGATGAACCTCTCGGTCGCGGTCCCGCCGCTGTCGAGCAGCTACCGGGCCGATCCCCTCTCTGCCGCCGTCGAGGCCGCCTGGGCCTCGGGCATCACCGTGGTGGCCGCCGCCGGCAACGACGGCTCCCACGTCAGCTCCCCCGGCCGTGACCCCTGGGTCATCACCGTGGGTGCGCTCGACACCGGTGACACCCTGGGCCCCGACGACGACTCGGTGCCGGCCTGGTCGGGTCGTGAGTCCACTCCCCGGGCCACCAAGCCCGAGCTGCTGGCCCCCGGCGTCTCCGTGATCTCCCTGGCCGCACCCGGCTCGACGGTGGCGCAGGAGTTCCCCGGCTCCGTCGTAGAGGAGCACTACTTCGTGGGATCCGGCACCTCGATGGCCGCGGCCATGACCGCCGGCGCCGTGGCCGTCCTCACCGAGCACCACGTGGCCGCCACCCCCGACGACTTCAAAGCGGCGCTGGTGTCGACCGGCCGCCCGGTGCCGGGCGAGCTGGGCCGGGCCCTCGACCTGACCGCCGCCGATCTGTCGACGGCGGGAAGCCCGGAGGAGTGGTGGCAGCAGTTCCCGGTCGCCTTCAACGGACTGGGGATCGGGCTGCACGACCGGATGCCGTGGGCCGAGGCCGGATCCGACCCCGAGCACGCCGCATGGGTGGACGAGCGCTGGGCCGG
>JAHWJU010000216.1 GCA_019348255.1 Actinomycetota bacterium
CAGGAGGACATGTGCTCGACATCCAGCTCGAGAACGGCGACGGGTACGTCATCTGTAGGCCAGTAGGAGAGCTCGACGCTTTCACCGTCAGCCAGTTCCGGCAGGCTCTGGCGGAACTGGCGTCGAATCCCAGCATCCTCATCGACATGTCGGGGGTCCCATTCGTGGACTCCGCCGGCCTCGGGGCGCTGATCGGCGGGATCCGCCGCGCCCGGGAGCTGGGGGGCGACGTCGCCGTGTGCTGCAACCGCCCCACCCTCACCCGCCTTCTCCACACCACCGGCTTCGACCGGATCGTCACCGTCACCGACACGGTGGAGGAGGCGGCGGCAGCCTTGCGGGAGCCTCAGGTGGAGAACAGGTAGCGCCCCACCTCCTCGAGGCCGGCCACGTCGTGGACGTCGGCGGCGAGGAAGGGAACCCGCCCCACCGGCGCCGGCGCCACCCGTAGGGCCAACTCGCGGAAGTGTTGCTCCTCCCGCTCGGCCATCGTCCGGAAGTCGGCAAGGTTGCGGCTCAGGTCGCCCAGCCCCCGAGCCACCGGTGCGGTGCCGAAGCAGGGGTGGAGGCGGTTGACCACCAGGGCGTCGACCCCGATGCCCGACTCCGCCAGCTTCTCGGCGAAGAAGTCAGCCTCCCGTACGGCGTCCTTGCGGGGGGAAGTCACGAGCACGAAGGCCGTCTCCGGAGCCTTCAACAGCTCGAGCACCTCAGCGGCCCGGTCCCGGAACCCCTGCTCCATGCCCTCGAAGGCCTGGAAGAAGGCGATGGCGTCGGCCACCACCTCGCCACCGACCACCCCCGAAACAGAGCGCAGGAAGGTCTGGGTGGCCACGTTCACCGCCTTGAGGTACGCCCGCGTCGGCGCCGTCAACACCTTGAAGATGCGGTTGTCGAGGAAGCGGGTGAGGCGGCGGGGGGCATCGAGGAAGTCGAGCGCGTTACGGGTCGGCGGTGTGTCCACGACGATGAGGTCGAAGCGTCCCCCGGTAGCCAACTCGTAGAGCTTCTCCATGGCCATGTACTCCTGGGTGCCCGAGAGCGCGCCGGCGATGTTGCGGTAGACGCGGTTGGACAGGATCAGGCGGGCTTGCTCCTCGCTGGCGGCGTAGCGACCGACCAGCGAGTCGAAGGTCGACTTGGTGTCGAGCATCAGGGCGTGCAACTCACCGCTCCAGTCGCCTTCCACCCTGCTCGGCACGTTGCTGAGCGAGTTCAAACCGAGGGCGTCGGCCAGACGCTTGGCCGGGTCGATGGTGACGACGCACGAGCGCCGGCCCCTCCGTGCGCCCTCGACCGCGATGGCGGCCGCGGTGGTGGTCTTGCCGACACCACCCGAGCCGCAGCAGGCGACGATCGAGCGTTCTGCGGCCAGCGGCGCCAGCGGCCCGGCCTGACTCAAGGAAGGCCCGCGACTTCCCGGACCAGGTTTTCCGCCAGAACGTCGAGCTGGGCCGGCCCCACTTCGGGGGTGAAGAGAAAGGGGAGGCGCAGCTGGGCCAGGGGCAGTGCCTCCGCCAGCCGCTGCACCTGCTCAGCCTGCAGGTCCTGGCGCCGGCGTCGGAACTGTGCCGCCTCCCGCAGGTCCCGAGCCTGCTCGTCGGTCACCTCCACGCCGGCCGCGGTCGCCGCCTCCAACGGGTCGACGTCCAGGCCCTCGAGGTAGGGGTAGAGCCCGTTGACCACCAGTGGCCCCAGCTTGATGCCGACCCGGTCCTCGAGCTTGTAGGCAGTCTCGACCACCTCGTTGACCGGCGTCTCCTCGGCCAGCGTGACCAGGAGCACCTGGCACCGGGCCGGGTCCGATAGCAGCTCGACGACGTCGGCCGCCTGGGCCCTGATGGGGCCGACCCGGGCGGCGTCGAGCAGGCCGCTGGCGCTGGTGAGGAAGGTGACGGCGTGGCCGGCCGCCGGTGCGTCCAGGATGATGACGTCCGCGGCCTCGGCCCTTTCCAGTTGCTTGACCTTGCCCAGCACCAGGATGTCCTTGATCCCGGGGACGGCCGTGGAGATGACGTCGAGTGCCCCTGACTGGCTCAGGCGCTTGGAGATCCGCCGTAGCCCGTGCCCCTCCAGGTACTCGAGCAGTGCGTCGTCGGCGGTCAGCGTCCGGGCCCGCACCTCGCCGGCGCCGGCCCCTTCCCCCCCCGACGTGACATGGAGGACGACCTCTTCGTAGGCGAGGCCGTCGGCCCGGCCGAAGACGCTGCCGATCCCGCTCTTGCCCTCGACCTCGACGATCAGCGCCGAGAGTCCGGCGCCGGCCACCATCCTGGCCACGGCTGCGGTGACGGTCGTTTTGCCTACCCCGCCCTTCCCGGCGACGATGACGAGCCTGGCCGCCGAGCAGAACCGGGAGACGTCCATTCGCCGTCGCAGGCTACTCAGGGACTCGAAGAAACCGACGTGGACGGTGTTCGTGCTGGCCACGCTGTGGGCCACCGCGCCCGCTCTGGGAGGGGCGGGGGCGCCGCCGGCGCAGGCCCAGACCGAACAGCGAGACCAGACCCAGGTGCGCATCATCGAGGTGACCGGGCTGATAGATCCCATCAACGTCGACTTCATGAGCCGAGCCGTGGAGGAGTCCGAGGCCGAACAGGTGGCCGCGCTGGTGGTCCGTCTCGACAGCTCGGGCGCGGTGGCGCCGCCGGGCGAGCTTCGGGACCTGGCGTCGCGCATCGAGCGGTCGTCGGTACCGGTCGCCATCTGGATCGGCCCCGGTCGCCAAGCGCGGGCCGGGGGCGGGGCGCTCGCCCTGTTCAACGCGGCGCCGGTGCGAGGCATGGCCCCCGGTAGCCAAGCCGGCGGTCTGACGGCCGAGGCGGCCCTCGCCCAGAAGGTGGCGACGGTGTCGGCTGCGACGCTCGGCGACTTCATCATCGGCATCGACGGCCACCCCTTGCCCGGGGGGGGCGAGGTGGACATCCCGACGACGGTGGTGCGCCGGCCCGGCCGTCCTCCCCAGCAACAGCTGGCGCCGTCGGCCCGGGCCCGCTTCGACGAGCCGTCGCTCCTGGCCCAGACGCTGCACGCGGTGGCCACCCCCTCGGCCGCCTACCTGCTGCTGTCCGTCGGGCTGCTCCTGGTGGTGTTCGAGTTCTTCACGGCCGGGATCGGCGTGGCCGCCTTCGTGGCCGCCTCGTCGCTCGTGCTGGCTGCCTACGGTCTGGGAGTCCTGCCCACCCGGCCCGGGGCGCTGGCCCTGGTCGTTTTGGGAGTGGTGGGCTACGGGGTCGACGTGCAGGCGGGCGCCCCCCGGGCCTGGACGCTCATCGGCACCGGCGCCTTCGTCGTCGGCAGCTTCTTCCTCTTCGAAGGGCTCTCCGTGCCCCTGGTCGTCATGGCGTTGGTGGTCGCCGGCGTCGTGCTGTTCATGGTGGCGGGCATGCCGGCCATGATCCGAACCCGCTTCTCGACCCCCACCATCGGACGGGCCTCCATGCTGGGGGAGGAGGGGCTCGCGGTATCTGATGTCGATCCCGACGGTGTGGTGACGGTGCGCGACGCGCCGTGGCGAGCCCGCACCAACCGGGCCACCCCCATCCGGGCCGGACAGCCCATCCGGGTGGCCTCCATCGACGGGCTCGTGCTCGAGGTGGAGCCCACCGAGGGGGCCGCGCGCGACGCCGGCCACTGAGGGCGCTCGCACCCACCGAAGCAACATCAGCGGGCAAATGTCCAGGTCACAGGCATCTGCTCGCGAAAGTTTTGTCTTGTTCAACACCGACCAGCGGGTTAGGGTCACGTGCGGAAGGGGGTGTCGTGAGCGCGCAGACAACCGAGGAGCTGTGGCAGATCAAGGCTGC
>JAHWJU010000061.1 GCA_019348255.1 Actinomycetota bacterium
GGCGCCGGTGCCGCCGAGCCCTTCGACGGCGACACGGTCGAACGCTTGCAGGGAACCATCCGAGCGGTCGAAGTACAGCACGGAGCAGGTCAGCGCCACTGCCTCCTCCTTCTCCAGCGTTCGTAGGCCAGCACCACCAGTGGAACCCTCGACGACCAGACGCGTCTCGCTCGACAGCATTTTCGAGCTCGGGCGGTGGAGGTGACCTGCCAGTACCAACGGAGTGAGGCCGCGGACGTCAGCGGCGATCCTCGGGTCGTGGACGACCACCACGTCCACGTCCTCGACCTTGTCGAGGAGCTGGGCCACCTCCGGTGCGAACCGATCGGCCACCGCCCGTTCTTCCGGGAGGCCGACATGCTCCGTCTTGTCGGGGGTGAATCGTGGATCGCCGATGCCCCAGAACCGCAGACCGACGACCTCGCGCACTTCACCGTCGAGCACCACCGCGTTGGGTTGTGCGGCGACCGCAGCTGCCGTGGCGGCCGAATCGTGGTTGCCTCTCACGTAGATGTAGGGCACCCCGAGCGTCGCGATGCGCTCGACGAACTGCCCCTCGAACTCCGTGCCCCAGTCGTTGATGTCACCGCTGTCCACCACCGCATCGATGCCGAACTGCCGGATGATCTGCGCGATGAGGTCGAACGCCTGCGGGTTCAGGTGCAGGTCGCTCACGTGCAGGACCCGCGCCGTGTCCCCGTTCGCTTCGAACGAGCGCAGCTCCGACGCCACCTGGTAGAGCTCGGCGACGTTGCCGATGAGAGATGCCAGCTGTGATCGGTAGGCGTCGTACTGCGCTCGTACGCGTGCGATGGAACCGATCGCCTTCGGAGCGATGGTGAGGACGCCTGTGTACTCCGGCTGGGCGATCGCGTTCGGGCTCCAGGTCGCCCGGGCGACACCCGCGGTCCCCGCTATCAGGGTTGCCGATGCGATCCCGGCAACGGCCAACCGCCGGCGTGTAGGGCCCCGGATCGCCGCGATCGCCAGCGCTCCCAGCACCGCACCCAGGGCTCCCCGTCCCACGACGTCTTGTACAGCGCGACGGGCGTCACCAGCAGCCTCGTCGTCGAGTTCGTCGAGGTACGCCGGGTCGTCCACGACGCGCCGAGCCGCGGTGAGGTCGACCTCGTCCGCACTGACGGTCATGTGAATCGGGCCGTCGTGCGTGTCCAGCTTGAGGGACCCGAGAGGCGCAAGCCGGATGGTGGTGTCACCGGTGGGTGACAGTCCCAGCGCGACCGTGGTGCTGAAAGGGCCGACTTCAGCATGCGTTCGCCCGAGGGCGAGCGCTCCTGCGAGGCCGCCGGCGGCACACAGAAGTACGAACCCGATGCGACCGAGCCAGTGCGTCATCAACGATGACCTACCCAAGCGGAGGCGCTCCTGCGATCTCGGCGCCCGGCGCCCGAAGTGGCTGTTCCGGGCCTGGGGCGTTTGAACCACCACGTCGCGAGGGGAAGCAACCAGTGACACGCCGCGGTGGCAGGTCTGGGAGGTACCGGGTTGCAGAGGACACTCGGTGGTGTGGCAGCCACCTCATTGGGGCTGCTCCTCCTGAGTGGATGTGACGCGGTCGTGCCCGACACGTCGCCTGGGTACCCAGCCGCAGCCGTCACGACACAGGCGCCGCCCACCACACAGCCTCCTGCTGCCACAGAGGCTCCGGCCAGCACGACGACGATCGCCACTACCGCCAGCACCGCCCCGCCGCCGGTAGCGAAGGCGGCCGGGCACTCCAGCGCAATTGGGACCGTTCCGCTGGAAGGCCTGGGTGAGGGTGATCTAGGCCAGCAGGTGACAGCCCTGGAGGAGGCGCTCGACGCACGGCGCTACTACGTGGGCGTCGTGGACGGGACGTTCGATCAGGACACCCGCCATGCGGTGGTCGCCTTCCAGAAGGTCACGGGGCTGCCTCGCACCGGACGGGCCACGCCCGACGTCGTGAGCCAGCTCGATGCCGCGCAGCCTCCGGCGCCACTGGTGCCTGAAGGGGGTCCTGGACGGGTGGAGATCGATCTGGCTCGCCAGGTGCTCTTTCTCTACGAGGGCAACACGTTGTCGCGGATCCTCCCCGTCTCGACGGGCTCCGGGAAGAGGTTCTGCGACGGAGGGCGCTGCCGGCGCGCGGTGACCCCGACAGGCAAGTTTGCCGTTTACAACAGGATCTCCGGTTGGCGCAAGAGCGACCTGGGCCGACTCTTCAACCCCCTTTACTTCAATCAGGGGATCGCCATCCACGGCTTCCGTTCGGTCCCACCCGAGCCGGCTTCGCACGGCTGCGTACGCATCCCCATGGCGGCAGCACGGTGGTTCCCGGAGAGGGTTCCCAACGGCACTCCCGTCTATGTCCTGCATGGGAACGCCGAATAGGTGACGGCGCCGGCATCGGGACCATCCGAACGCGACACCCGCTAGGTTCCACCCGTGGCTGAAGCCGCGGCAGTTCCGGGCGTCGCAGGGCTGCTGCTGACCGGTGGCACGAGCCGCCGGATGGGCCACGACAAGGCGTCGCTGGTCATTGGTGGGAGGTCGTTGGCGGACCGGACGGCGGAGCTCCTGCGCCAGGTCGTCGACCCCGTGCTCGAGGTGGGGCCCGGCTACAGCGGCCTCCCGGCGATCTCCGAGGAGCCGCCGGGGCGGGGGCCGCTCGTCGCCATCGCGGCAGGGGCGGCAGCCCTGGCCGCTCGCGGTCACCCGGGCCCAGCCGTCGTGGTCGCCACGGACCTGCCGAGGCTCCAGACGTCATTGCTGCGCCGGCTTGCGTCTCACCCCGGGCCGCGGTCGGTGGTTCCGCTGGTCGAGGGGAGGCCGCAGTGGTTGGCGGCGCGGTGGTCCTCTTCGGCGCTCGTTCTCGCACGCCATCTCGCAACGACCGGAGAGCGTCGCATGGTCGCCCTCGCGGCCGACGTCGAGTGGCTGTGCGAGCCGCAGTGGGCGGCCGAGCTCGTCGACATCGACACCCCCACCGATCTCGACGCGCTGGGCGTGAGTTGGAGGCTCGGCTCCAGCGCCGATTTCCGACACCAGGGGGAAGGGCTGCCGCCACCGCGGGATTGAGGCCGTCTGGGGACTCATCGTCCGCCAGCGGCCGCGGCCCAGGGCCAGCCAGTCGTTTGTCCACAGCGCTACCCGGGAAGGGCGGGGAGGCGTGGTCAGAAAGGTGCACAGATGCGCAATCCACCACCGCCGCTCGAGCGTCTCCTCTCCCGGACCACGGAGCGGCGCGGGAGCAACACTGCGAGCGGGCGCCGTCCGAACGAAGACCGGCTGGCCAAGGGCCTTGGCTGGTTCAGCCTCGGGCTGGGCCTGCCCCAGGTTCTACTGCCGTCGCGGGTCAACCGCCTGATCGGAATCGAGGACAACTCTCGGAACAGGGCCATCATGCGCGCCGTCGGCCTGCGTGAGCTCGGTGGCGGAGCAGGCATCCTCGACCGGCCCCGGCCAGGCGGGTTCCTGTTCGCCCGGATCGCCGGCGACCTGATGGACCTGGTGCTCCTGCGGGCCGCCTTCCGGCCCAGCCGAAAGGGCCGACGCCGCGTTGCGGCGGCGACTGCCGCGGTGGCCGGCGTGGCGGTGCTGGACATCGTCGCCAGCGCCAGGACCAGCCGGTCCTCGGGCTCCACCACCGCTGACGGCGGCATCCGGGTACGCACGGCCGTCACCGTCAACCGTCCGCCCGACGAGGTCTACGGCTACTGGCACGACTTCGAGAACTTGCCGAACTTCATGGCGCATCTCGAATCGGTCGAGGTGACAGGAGACGGACGTTCGCATTGGACTGCCAAGGCACCGGCAGGGACGAAGGTCGAGTGGGACGCCGAGATCGTGGAGGACATACCCGACGAGCTGATCGCGTGGCGCTCGGCCGAGGGGGCGCATGTGCCGAACTCCGGTTGCGTCCGCTTCACATCCGCCCCGGGCGACGCAGGAACAGAGGTGACGGTGGAGCTCGAGTACCAGCCGCCGGGAGGAGCGATGGGCGCTGCTTTCAGCCGGTTGTTCGGTGAGGAACCGCTCCAGCAGATCAAGGACGACCTGCGACGGTTCAAGCAGGTGATCGAGACGGGAGAGGTCGTCCGTTCCGACGGCACGCCGGAGGGCACGCGGACCCAGCGGCAGTTCCATCAGGACGAGGCACAACCGGTCGGATGACTTCCGCCCGGACCCAGAAGTTCGAAAGGAGACGCCGGCGATGAAGGCGACCTGTTGGATGGGCGTGCACCGAGTGGAGGTGCGCGACGTGCCGGAGCCGAAGATCCTCAACTCCCGCGACGCGATCGTGCGCGTCACCGCCACCGCGATCTGCGGCTCGGACCTGCACCTCTTCGACGGTTACGTCCCCACCATGGAAAAGGGCGACATCCTCGGCCACGAGTTCATGGGCGAGGTGGTCGAGGTGGGCACGGCGATCACGAACCTGAGCGTCGGCGACCGCGTCGTGGTCCCGTTCCCCATCGCCTGCGGCGGCTGCCACCCGTGCAAACGCGGACTCTTCTCGCTGTGTGAGAACTCCAACCCGAACGCCGGATTGGCCGAGAAGGCATGGGGCTCCTCACCGGCCGGCATCTTCGGCTACTCCCACATGCTGGGGGGATACGCCGGCGGCCAGTCGGAGTACGTCCGGGTCCCCTTCGCCGATGTGGGCCCGATCAAGATCGAGGACGACTCGCTCACCGACGAACAGGTGCTGTTCCTCTCCGACATCCTGCCGACCGGCTACATGGGCGCCGAGGTTTGCGACATACAGCCGGGTGACACCGTCGCCGTGTGGGGAGCCGGCCCCGTCGGCCAGTTCGCCGTGGCCAGCGCCTACCTGCTCGGAGCGGAACGTGTCATCGCCATCGACCGGTTCCCCTACCGCCTCGAGATGGCGGGCGACACCGGAGCCGAAACCTTGAACTACGAAGAGGTCGACGTTCGGGACGCGCTGCGCGATCTGACCGCGGGCCGGGGCCCGGATGCTTGCATCGACGCAGTGGGAATGGAGGCCCATCACGGGTCGGGACCGATCAACGCCTACGACAAGCTGAAGCAAGGAGTGCGGGCCGAGACCGAGCGGCCGCACGCTCTGCGACAGGCCATCACCAGTTGCCGCAACGGTGGCACCGTCTCGATCATGGGGGTCTACGGCGGAGTCGTCGACAAGTTCCCGATCGGGTCACTCATGAACCGGTCGATCACCGTCAAGACCGGCCAGTGCCACGTCCAGCGGTACATGCGCCCGCTTCTCGAACGGATCCAGGACGGCGACATCGACCCCAGCTTCGTCATCACCCACCGGATGTCGCTCTCGGACGCAGCGCTCGGGTACGAGATGTTCAAGAAGAAGCAGGACGATTGCATGAAGGTCGTGCTCACGCCGTAGCGGCGACGGCCATGACGTGACCCGCACCGTCCTCGTCACCGGCGCCAACTCCGGGGTTGGGCTCGAGACCTCTCTCCATCTCGCCCGCCTCGGCTTCCACGTCGTCGGCACCGTCCGATCCGAGGACAAGGCGGCAGCGTTGGAGAGTGCGGCCACGGACGCGGGGGTGGTGGTGCACACCTCGGTCCTCGACGTCACCGACGTCACCGCCTGCGAGAGGGTGGTCGCGCGCCATGAGCCGTGGGGCATCGTGAACAACGCCGGGTACATGAATGTCGGACGGGTGGCCGACGTCGGGCCCGATGAGGCCTTGCACCAGCTCCACGTCATGGTCGTGGCGCCCATGCGGCTGGCCACCTTGGCTCTCCCGTCCATGCGGCTCCGGGGTGAGGGCAGGATCGTCAACGTCTCGTCGGTGGGAGCCCATGCCACCGCCCCCATGACGGGCTGGTACCAGGCGGCCAAGCACGCCCTTGCGGCGGTGACAGACGCCCTGCGCCAAGAGGTGGCAGCCGCGGGCATCGACGTCGTGCTCATCGAGCCTGGAGGCCTCCGAACCGGAATCTCGGCGAAGGCGCGGGACGATCTCCTCCGTCGGCGCCGAGACTCAGCTGACACAGCCGCCTATGACCGCTCGCTGAAAGTTCTGCGAATGGTCCAGCCGCTACTTCAAGAGCCGAAAGCGGCAGCGGAGGCCATCGGCGAGGCGCTGACGGCGGGCCGCCCACGCGCCCACTACCGCGTGGGCGCCGACGCCGCAGTCATCAAGATGCTCAACCTCGTCCTGCCCAGCCAGGTGAAGGATCGGCTGGGCCGGGCGGCCATCGAGGCGTAGGCCGGAGTTGGCTGTCAACCGCCGGGTTGTGCCCGCTTCGCTCGCTACGGTCTTCGCGGTGCTGGCCGATCCCCGCAGGTATGACGAGTTCGTGGTGGGCACGAAGCGGATCCGCCGTTTCGACCCTAGATGGCCCGAGGTGGGTTCGGTCTTCCACCACACGCTGGGCACGGGCCCGCTCGTCTTGCGGGACCTCACCAGGGTCGTCGAGGTGACAGCGCCGCACCGTCTGGTGCTGAGGGCGCAGATGCGACCGTTCGCAGTGAACCGGGTCGCCTTCAGCCTCAACCGAGAGGGGGAAGGGACGGTGATCGAGGTGGAGGAGTACGCAATCGAGGGGCCAGCGGCGGCGCTGTGGGGACCTGCCCTCGACCGACTCATGTGGCTGCGCAATCAGGAGATGCTGAGGCGGCTGGACAAGGTCGCCCAGCGCCGGCAGGCGCGACAGGCCCAAGTGGCCTCGTGACCGCGCCCGAGCCACAGGTTCTCGTCGTGGGCGGCGGCCTCAGCGGGTTGAGCTGCGCCTTCGAGCTGGCCGAGCGGGGCGTGCCGGTGCTCCTGTTGGAAGCAGGCGAGGTGGTAGGGGGTCGCACCGCTTCATGGTCCGAGGACGGGATGCCCGTCGAGTCGGGGCTTCACCGGTTCCTCGGGTTCTTCTCGGCCCTGCCCCGACTGCTCGAGCGTGCCGGCGTCGACGTAGGCAGGATGCTCTGTTGGGAGGACGAGGTCGAAATCCGCGTTCCCGACGGCGGACCAGCGGGGATCCTGGGGATGTCACCCGTGCACAAGCCGATCCGGACGATCGGCGGGTTCGTGACCAACAACGATCTCCTGAGCCCCCGGGACAAGTTGTCCCTCGGTCCTTTCTTCGCCGCCGGCCTGCTCGACTACCGTCGCCGGCCCGACGAGCTCGACCGCCAGACGGTTGCCGCCTACGCCAAAGCCCATCGGGTCACCGACCGCGCTATGCACAACCTGCTCGTCCCCCTGACAGCTGGGATCTTCTTCATCCCTCCCGAGCGCTTCTCCGCCGGCATCTTCTTCGGCTTGCTCGCACCCGCTGTCCCCCGGGCCCACCAGATGCGCCTCGGTGCCTACATGGGCGGGATGACCGAGGTCATGTGCGCTCCGATCGCGGACGCGATCACCGAACGAGGTGGCGAGGTGAGAACCGGGGCTCGGGTGGAGGGGCTGGTGGTGCGCGACGGCGTCGTGGCCGGGGTCACGGTCGGCGGCCAGCCGGTGGACGCTGACCACGTGGTGGTGGCCACGTCCATCGACCCCGCACAGCGGCTGTTGCGCCCCGCCTTCGCCGACCACCCGTGGTTCCGGCCGATGCTCTCGCTGCCGACGACGCCCTCCGTCACCGTTCAACTCGAGCTCGACCGTCCCGCCATGGCTGTGGACCGCACCGTCTTCGGTCCTGGTACCGCCCTGGCCTGCTTCGCCGAGCAGTCACGGACGACGTTCCGCCATGCCGAGGGTCGAATCTCGATCATCTTGACGCCACCGGAGAGGTTCTTGACCATGGAACCGGATGAGATCCTCGGTGTCGTGTACCAGGATGCCCGCCGGCTGGGGCTCGACCTCGACGACCACGTGGTCCGGTTCCGGGTCATCACCCTTCCGCACGACTTCCACTCCCTCGAACCTGGCCACCTCCACCTCCGGCCGGACCAGGAGACGCCGGTGCGCGGTCTCAGCCTCGCCGGCGACTACACGCGCCAGCACTTCATGACCACCATGGAGGGAGCCGTCATCTCCGGCCAGCGGGCGGCAGACGCCGTGCTCAACGGGATCGGCCTCACCTGATCCCGCCATCGCGTCGAGGTGGTGCGGGTCCCCCGACGGGGTAGGGGAGGCACATGGGAAGTGAACACACCGTTGCCGACAACATCGTCTACAACCTGATCAGCATCCAGTACCACGCCCTCAAGGGCGCCGAGGTCTACGACCGCTACATCGACGACGCCCACGGACACGAGGACGTCGTGGAGTTCATCGGCCAGTGCAAAGAGCAGGACGAGCGTCGCGCCTTGCGGGCCCATGAGCTTCTCCGGGACCTGACCAAGGAGCGTGACGCCATCGGCTGAGCCGGCTCGCGCCCCGCCGCCTCCTCGGGCGGTGCAGGCGCCGGCTCGGAAGCAGAGGGCCTATCGTCTTGGCTGCCGAGAGGAGGAAATAGTGGTCGACCGAGCGCCCTCGGGCATGCGGAGGTTCATCATGCACCGCCAGCACGATGCCTCCGGAGTCTCGGGCACCGGCATCGTGCTCGAGGGCGTGCTCTTCTCCACGGGTGTCGTGGTCATCCACTGGCTCACGCCGCCCCCACGCGGGTCCATCAGCGTCTTCGACTCGATCGAGCAGTTCCTTTCCATCCACGTGCGGCCCCATCCCGACAACCACGCCGTCCTCAGGTTCGAAGACGGCGAGTGCCTCACCGCCCCCGAAGAGGCCGTTGTCGTGCTGCCCGAGACCGGCTAAGCCGCTTCCTCGAGGAGGTCGAGAACGGCCTCCTCGATCGAGCCGTGGGTGTGCAGGCCGCTCAGGCCGGCGTCCTCGTCCAGGCTGGCCAGCGCCTCGAGCACCGTCGAACCCGCCGTGTACCGATCGATGATGCGGGGGTCGACATAGGAAGAGCGGCACACTGCAGGGGTGTTCCCCAGGTAGTTGGCGACCTCCGACATGGCCCGGGCGATGGCTCGTTTGCGGCCGGTGGCGGAGCGGGCCATGGTCGAGGAGACGGCAAGGGCCACCCCGGCCAGGACGGTGGCGTTCCAGGTTCGGAAGTCCTTGGCCGAGAACTCGCCTCCGGTCAACTCCTTGATGTAGGCGTTGATGTCGGCCGACTTCACGTCGATCCAGCGCCGGCCCTCCCACCAGGCCAGCAGTTCGGGTCCGCCGGCCCGCCGAGCCTTGAGCTCCCGCACCACCGCCAGGACGTCGGGGTCGGCCACAGATTGGATCCGGCGCTTGCCGCTCTTGGCCGGGTAGTCGAAGACGATGGTCTCCCCGTCGATGCGGACATGCTTCTTGCGGATCGTGGCGAGACCGAATGTCTGGTTCTCCTCGGCGTAGTCCTCGCTGCCGACACGGAAGAAGCCCAGATCCAACAGCCGCACCGCACAGGCGAGCACCCTCTGGCGGGTGAGCCCCTCCTGCGCCAGGTGCTCGTCGGCGAAGTGGCGGATCTTCGGCAGGGCCCGCGCGAACTCCAGCATGTGGTCGAACTTCTCCCTGTCCCTGTGCAGGCGCCACTGGTCGTGGTACCGATACTGCTTGCGGCCCTTGGCGTCGACACCGATGGCCTGGATGTGGCCCATGGGGTGAGGAGAGATCCAGACGTCGTTCCAGGCCGGTGGGATGGCCAGCGCCCGGATGCGGGCAAGCGTCTCTTCGTCGGTGACCCGCTCGCCCCCGGGGCCGTGGTAGGTGAAGCCCTTGCCCGCCCGCCGACGCCGGATCCCGGGCCCGGAGCAGTCGACGCGCTTCAGGCGGGGCACGTTGCGCCGGCCGGACGCCGGGGGACGGGCGGGGTGGCGGCATGGGCGGCCTGTGGCCGGCGCAGCGAGCTGACCCCCCTGGACCACGACCCCAGGACGTGTTCGGTGAATCGGCGCTCCACGGACATGAGCGCCCGCGCACCCATCAACACGTCGCCGGCCCGCTCCGGCTCTTGGCGGGCGAAGGCCATGGCCAGGTTCTTCAGCGCCACCACCTGGTGCAGCTGGTCGGCCTCCACGTGCACGTCGTAGAAGTCGACGGCGGGCGAACCGATGCCCAGCCGGCGCAGCGCGGACCCGTACCGGCCCATGGGGACGACTGACGTCATCTCGAAGATGGCCAGGTGCCCCACGAGCGCCCCCCGCCACCTCCGGTGCAGGCCGAACATGGACACCAGGTTCACCGTCGCCAGCGTCACTCCGGGGATGTGGTCCAGGTAGGCCCCGTAACCGCGATCGAGACCGAGTGCATCCATCGTCACCGCGAACCGCTCGGAATGGACCGCATCAGGTTGGCCGTTCCCGTACTCGTCGGACTGGATGAACACGAGAGCCGCCTTGGCTTCTCCCCAGAGCCGGGGGATGCCCCAGGTATGGGGATCGGCCTCCTTGAGCTGGTAGGCGGAGCGGTGGATGGCGAACTCTCGGAAGTTCTCGATGGTTCCCTCGTGGGCCATGTAGGACGACATCGATGGCCCATTGCCACCCGCCAGTATCCGCCCCAGCGCCCCCTCGATGTCGCCTGGGTCAGCGGGGAACCACTCGCCTGTGTCGGCAATCAGGGCCCCAAAAAAAGCGCTCTCCAACCTCGCCCTCAGCGCCAGAAGCGACGGCTCCCACTCCCATTCGTCGGCAACGCCCTCGAAGCCCCGGTAGTGGAGCTCGTAGCAGCTGTAGAGCGCCAGGTGGAGATCGTCGTCGACCAGCAGGTCGCCACTCGCTTCCGGAGCCTGCTTCAGCTGGTGCGGGGGCCGCCTCAGACAGCCGAGGAGGTACTCGGTGATGGGGCCCCGGGCGCTTGGGAGGCGACGGGGCGCCAGGGGAGATCCTGTCACCAGAGCATTCATGCGACGGGGCCGTCGCCTTCCAGCCTCGTCTCGGTCGCCAGCGCGGCGCCGGTTGCCATCGCATCCTGCTCAGTCATGTCCCCCCTTTACGGTGGCTACCGCCATACCCGGCTCAGGAAACAGGCACACTTGCGGGGGCGGCCCCGAACGTCCTCGACCGGTCGCTGCCGATGACGGCCCGCTTCAACACCCTGACCACGGTGCGTCCCTCTTCCAAGCGGCTCGTCACCTCGTCGACCAGTTCCCGCACCAGGAACAGCCCGCGGCCCTGCTCGGACTCCGGGTCCGGAAGCTCATCGGGCACGTGCTCCGGCCAGAGCAGTGACGATCCGTCGTCGCTCACTTCGATCAGGATGGAGTCGGTCTCGGCCCATGCCCGCAGCGCTACCGACCCCGGCGCCCCGGTGGCATGGCGGACGGCGTTCGAGCAGAGCTCCGACACGGTGAGGAGGAGGTCGTGCACCGCCGGCGTCTCCACCGGGACCCGCTCCAGCCAGTCGCGGAGGAGGTGGCGGGCGACGGGCACCGCCGCGGCTTGAGGGGAGAACTGGTGCACGAAGGGCGCCAGCATGTGGGTCGGCAGCCCGGGAGCGGGCGAGCGCCTGCGCAGCACCAACGCCAGCGTGTCGTCGTGGCGGGCAGCATCGGCCAGCTGGCGTTCCACCAGGGCTCGAGCCAGTGAGGTTGCGGGGTAGGAGGAGGTGGCCGCCGCGGCCCGGGCCAGGTCCTCCAGGCCCCGCAGGATGTCCTTGGTCGACTCGATCAGGCCGTCGGTGTAGATGATGAGCGTCTCCGCCCGCTCCAGACGGAGCTCCACGATTCGGTGCGAGCCGGCTCCGGGCCAGCCGATGGGGATCCCCGGCGCCGCCACCTCGTGGACCGACTGCCCGCCCACAACGAGCGCGGGTGGGTGGCCGGCGCCGGCCAGGGTGAGCTCACCGGTGGTGGGGCGGTACCTCGCCACCAGCAGCGTCGCCACCAGGTCGGGGTTCTGGGCCGTCACCAGTACATCGGCCCTGGCCACGATCTGGTCCAACGGGCAGCCCTCCACCGCCAGCAGCCGGAGGGCATGGGTGACGGAGAGGGCGTGCTTGGTGGCCTCCACTCCCTTTCCCATGACATCCACGACCACCAGGTGGAGGTCGCCGTTCGGCAGGTTGATCCAGTCGTAGAGGTCGCCACCCGTGGGGGCGCTGGGGTCGGCAGCCACGTAGTGGACGCCCAACTCGGTGAACGGGACGACGGGCGCCGGCGGCCGAACGGCTTCCTGCAACGCGTGGACCACCTCCTTGCCCCGAGCCTCCACCTCGGCCATCCGCGCCAGGGTGGCCGAGTTGTCGAGGGCGACGCCCAGGTGCGCGGCCAGAGCGACCAGTGCCTCGACCTGTCCGACGTCGAAGGTCCTGGGGACGGTGTCGCCGACGACGATCACCCCCTGGGCCAAACCGTCGCGGGACATGACGGGTGCGAGCACCATGCTCTGCAGATCGAGCCTGGGACCCACTCGGGCCTCCGGGGGCATGGGCCGTTCGGCCGCGGCCACGTCTGGGATCACGACCGGATTGCCGGTCTCGATGGCCAGGCCCAGCAGCGGGATGCTGCGGGGGTCCTCCAACAGCGAGAAGTCGATGCGGCCCCCGGACAGCGACCATGTCGGGGAACCGTGGCGGGGCAGCAGGCAGATGGCGCTGTCGGGCAGCCCGCTCACCGCTTCTGCCGCAGACAGGGCCCAACTCAGGCGATGTGCCGGGTCACGCTCCGCGTGCAGTGCCTTGGCCGCCTGAGCAAGAATGACCAGGCGGTCGGCGTCCAAGCGCCGAGGCACGATTGGCTCGGACATCGTCACCTGCACAGTACCGGTTGGTGGTCGGCGAAACGATGGGTCAGCACCCCGGCGGGGGGATCATCGCTCGTCGTCCGGCAGCGGCACCTCCTGGGCCTGCTCCAGTCCGTCGGCCTCGGGGGCCTCCGGGTCAGCAGAGATACGGTGCTCGACGCCGGAGGACGCCGGGTCGACAGGCACCGCCTGCTCGGCGGCGTCTGCGTCGTTGGCGTCGGGGATGGGGGCTGAGGGGTCGACAGGCACACCCCTGTGTAGCCCATCGCCCCCGATGCCGCCCACCACGGGAGAAAGAGGGATGTCCCGCCGGCAACTCGCCTAGAGTGAGCCGGTCGAGGGCCGTTAGCTCAGTTGGTAGAGCACCTGCATGACGCGCAGGGGGTCAGGGGTTCGAGTCCCTTACGGCCCACCGA
>JAHWJU010000010.1 GCA_019348255.1 Actinomycetota bacterium
GCAGGTTCCAGTCGAGGATCCGGCGGACGTCGTCGTGGCTCAACAGGGCGCTCACCTCGAAGGGAAGGTGATTGGCCACCCACTCCACCGCCTCGTCGGGATCGAACACCGGCCGGGGCGGCTGCGCATCGAGCCGCCTCGCCTCCCTGCCCACCACCACCGCGGCTACGGCGAAGGCGAGAGCGAGGCCCACCAGGATGTAGACGATGATCATCTGCCCCCCATCCTAGGAACCGCCCGAACGGCGTCCTCGCGGGGCGGTCGGCCGGAACCGGCAGGGCCCCAGGGGGCCAGCCCCCGAACGTTGGCCGCGTGTTGGGCCGGCGTCGATACACGGGCGGGGCCCATCGGGCGACGTCTTGGTCATGCTCAACAACCCCACCCGCCGCCTCCGCCAGGGCCTGCTCGGCCTGCTCATCGTCTCGGTGGCCGCCACCGCCAACGCCACCGCGGCCCCGGCCGACACCACCACCACCGCCACCGCGGCCGCCGCCACCACCACCGCCGAGGGCGAGCGCACCGAGGTGGCCGAGGCCCGCCGCAAGGCACGGCCCCGGCTGTCCAAGGGCCCCCGTCGGGTGGCCAAGCCCCGCCCCCGCAAGGTCTGCACCGGCAAGGGCCGGGCCCGGCGCTGCACCACCGTGACCCCCGCCCCCGCCCCCGCCCCGGCGCCCGAGCCCACGGCGACGCCGGCGCCCGCCCCGGTGGCGTCGTCCTCCGCCCCCGCCGGGCCCAGCGGCGGCGACCCCGGCGCCTTCGCCTTTTTTTTCCCCAACGAGGGCCGCCCCGGGCGGTTCAACCCCTGTGAGGTCGTGCGCTACCGGGTCAACGCCCACCGGGCCCCGGCCGGGGGCGAGGCCGACCTGGCCGAGGCCCTGTCACGGGTCAGCGCCGCCACCGGGCTGACGTTCGCCTACGAGGGCCGCACCGACGAGATGCCCCAGTCCTCGGGCGGCCGCTACACCGGCTCCACCACCATCGTGGCCTGGGCCAACCCGGGCGAGTCCAACCTGTTGCGCGCCGGCGCGGCCGGCGTGGGCGGGGCCTCGGCGGTCATCAGCGCCGACGGCGCCATCCGCATCACCAGGGGCTTCGTGGTCCTGGACGCCACCCAGCCCACCTCGGCCGGCTTCGGGGGCGGCTTCAGCCAGGGCGCCCTGTTGCTGCACGAGCTGGGCCACATGGTGGGCCTCCAGCACGTGGGCGACCCCGCCCAGATCATGTACCCCACCCTCACCTCGGGCGCCCCCGGCGACTGGGGCAACGGCGACCGCAACGGCCTGGCCGCCGTCGGCGCCGGCAACGGCTGCCTGGCCTGAGCATCCAGGCTGAACAGGCGGGGTGCCAGGCCTACAGGTGCACCACCGGGCAGGTCAGGGTGCGGGTGATGCCGTCGATCAACTGCACCCTGCTCACCACCATCTTGCCCAGCTCGTCCACTGATCCGGCCTCGGCTCTGACGATGACGTCATAGGGGCCGGTCACGTCCTCGGCCGACACCACACCCTCGATACGCCCCACCTCTTCGGCCACCTGGGCCGCTTTTCCCACCTCGGTCTGGATGAGGACGTATGCGGTCACGGCCACGGATGAGATCCTCCTGCATGTGGGCGGCAGGGGCATCGTAGTGAGGCAAGCCCGGAAGGGGGACCTCAGGCGGTGAGCCGCTTCTCCAGGTCGGCCAACTCGTCCCAGAGGGCCCTCGGCATCCTGGGACCGAGACCGCGGTAGTGCTCCTCGATAGAACCCAACTCGGCGATCCAGTCGTCGGTGTCCACCTGGAGCATCCGCTGCCAGTCGGAATCGGATATCTCCAGCCCCTCCGTGGGCAGCGCCGAGCGGGAGGGCACCAGGCCGATGGGTGTCTCCGTCGCCTCGCTCTCGCCGTTGCAGCGCCGGAACACCCACTCGAGCACCCGGCTGTTCTCCCCGAAGCCGGGCCAGATGTACCTCTCGCCGGAGGGGTCCCTCAAGAACCAGTTGACATAGAAGATCTTGGGCAGCTTGGCGGCGTCGGAGCTCGCTCCCACTTCGAGCCAGTGGGCGAGGTAGTCGGCCATGTTGTAACCGCAGAAGGGCAGCATGGCGAACGGGTCGCGCCTGAGCTTGCCCACCGCGCCGGCGGCGGCGGCTGTCGTCTCCGACGCCATGATGGAGCCCAGGAAGACCCCGTGGGGCCACGAGTACGACTCGGTGATCAACGGAACCACCGACGAGCGGCGCCCTCCCAAGAGGATGGCCGAGATCGGCACGCCTGCGGGGTCTTGCCACTCGGGCGCGACGGCCGGGTTCTGCGCCGCGGGGACGGTGAACCGGGCGTTGGGATGGGCGGCCCGGCTCTCGGAGCCCGGGTACCAGTCGTTGCCCTTCCAGTCGATCAGGTGGGCAGGCGGCTCCGGGGTCATGCCCTCCCACCAGATGTCGCCGTCGTCGGTGAGTGCGCAATTGGTGAAGATGCAGTTGGCCTCGACGGTGAGCATGGCGTGGGGGTTCGTCTTCATGGAAGTACCGGGGGCGACGCCGAAGAAGCCAGCTTCGGGATTGATGGCCCACAGCCGGCCGTCCCGACCTCGCTTCATCCAACAGATGTCGTCCCCGATCGTCTCGACCAACCAGTCGGGGCTGCTGGGTACGAGCATGGCCAGGTTGGTCTTGCCGCAGGCGGAGGGAAAGGCACCGGTGATGTACTTGGTCTCACCGGCGGGAGAGGTGAGCTTGAGTATCAACATGTGCTCCGCCAGCCAGCCGTCGTCGCGGGCCATCACCGAGGCAATTCGCAACGCGAAGCACTTCTTGCCCAACAGGGCGTTGCCGCCGTACCCCGAGCCGTACGACCAGATCTCCCTCGTCTCCGGGAAGTGGACGATGTACTTGTTCTCGGCGTCGCAGGGCCAGGCAACATCGGCCTGGCCCGGGGCCAGCGGGTGGCCCACTGAGTGAAGGCAGGGGACGAAGGTGCCGTCGTCGCCCAGTACCTCGAGTGCCGCGGTCCCCATCCGGGTCATGATCCGCATGTTCACCACCACGTAGGCCGAATCCGTCAGCTCCACCCCGATGTGGCTCTTGTCGGACCCGATGGGCCCCATGGAGAAGGGGACCACGTACATCGTGCGGCCCCTCATCGAGCCCCGGAACAACTCGGACAGGACCCGCTTCATCTCGGCAGGATCGCGCCAGTTGTTGGTGGGGCCGGCGTCGGCTTCGTCGCGAGAGCAGATGAAGGTGCGGTCCTCCACCCGCGCCACGTCACCGGGGTCGGAGCGGCCGAGGTAGCTGTTGGGGCGCTTGGCGTCGGACAGCCGGGTGAAGGTGCCGTTGTCGACCAGGTGCTGGCAGAGCCGGTCGTACTCCTCGGCCGAACCGTCGCACCACTCGATGTCGTCGGGCTGGGTCAGCAGAGCGACTTCCCGCACCCAGTCGAGCAGCTTCTGGTTGGTGGTAGGAGCGGGTTGCATCCAGTCGATGCTAGGTGACCGCCCCTGCCAAGTTTCCCCGCCCGGCGGACTGCTAAGGCGCCGCTTGGGGAGGCTCGGTGGGCGTCCCCATGTCGACCTCGGACCCCAACCGCAGCCGGGTGGCGCGGTTCTGGGAGTCGAGCTCGAAGACCACCCGCTGGCCCTGGCGGAGCATCCGGAAGATGGAGCCGGCCAACGCATCGGCTGCCAGGTCGTACTCCGCTCGATCGGTGTCGGCGACGAGGGTGCCTTCGCGGGTGCCCGGGTCATAGGACTTGATGACTCCCTGCATGGCCAGCGAACCTACTGCCTGTGCAGGAGTTCGAGGCGATCCAGCGGATCCGCCGGTCGCTGCCTCCGCCTCCGCCGACCGAGGTGTGGATCGGCGACGACACGGCCGTGCTGTCCGGGATGAGCGGGGAGACCCTTCTGGCCGCGGATCTCGTGGTGGCCGGCGTGCACGCCGATCTCGCGCTGGTCGGACTGGACGATGTCGGCTGGAAGGCGGTGGCCGTCAACGTGAGCGACGTCGCCGCCATGGGTGGAACGCCGCGCTACCTGGTGGTGTCGGTGGCCGGACCCCGGGGTACCGACCTCGACCTCCTCTATGCGGGGATCTCCTCGGCTGCCGCCACCTACGGCTGCTCGGTGGTGGGAGGCGACCTCTCGTCGGCACCGATCCTGGTGGTGGCGGTGACGGTGGTGGGCGACGGCGGGGACGGAGGGCGGCCGCCGGTGTTGCGCTCCGGAGCCTCCGCCGGCGACACCGTCTTCGTGACCGGTCCCCTCGGCGGGTCGGCCGCCGGCCTGCGCCTCCTGCGCAGTGGCGCGGACGAGGGCCCGCTGGTACAGGCCCACCGCCGGCCACAGGCCCGGGTGGCCGAGGGGCGCGCGGCGCGGGACGCGGGGGCGACCGCCATGATCGATGTGTCCGACGGCTTCGGCGCCGACCTCGGCCACCTGCTCGACAGCTCGGCTGTCGGCGCCGAGATCGACGAGGACGCCCTCCCGGTGGTCGAAGGCGCGACGCGGGAGGAGGCGTGGGCGGGCGGCGAGGACTACGAGCTGGTGTTCACCGCTCCGGGACCAGCCGACAGGGTGATCTCGGCCTTCGCCGGCAGACGCCTGCGCACCCCCGTGGCCGTGGGCAGCATCACCGCCGACGTGTTGCACCGCCCCCGAGCGAACGGTTGGCAGCACTCGTGGTCATGAGCCCCAGGCGACCGGTGGCGCTGACGATCGCCGGCTCCGACTCCGGTGGTGGTGCAGGTGTCGCCGCCGACCTGAAGACGTTCGAGGCCCATGGTGTGTGGGGGACCATGGCGGTGGTGGCCGTGACCGCGCAGAACACCCTCGGCGTCCATGCCTTCGCCACGCTCCCCCCGGAGCTGGTGCGACAGCAGATCCTGGCCGTGGCCGGCGACATCGGAGTGGACTCGGCCAAGACAGGAATGCTGGCGGGGGCCGAACTGGTGTCCGTTGTGGCCGCGGCGGTGGCCGACGCCGGCATCCGCCGGCTCGTGGTCGACCCGGTGTTCGTGTCGAAGCACGGCGACACTCTGCTGGCCGACGATGCCGTCGAGGCACTGTGGCGGGAGCTGCTCCCGCTGGCGACGGTGGTCACCCCCAACCTCCCAGAGGCGGAGCGCCTCGTCGGCGGCCCGATCGACGGCCGGGAGGCGATGGCCGAAGCGGCCGCCGCCCTGGTGGCCGCAGGAGCCCAGGTGGCGCTGGTGAAGGGTGGCCACCTCGAAGGGGCCGAGTCCCCCGACTGCGTGCTGGCGGCGGGGGGGGAGCCGCAGTGGCTCGAGGGGGCGCGGATCCCCGGCCGCCACACCCACGGCACCGGCTGCGTGCTGGCGGCCGCCATCACCGCGGAGCTGGCCCGGGGGATGGATCCCGTCGATGCCTGCGTGGCCGCCAAGCGGTTCGTGGAGCGGGCCATCGCTGCCGGCGTGCCGCTGGGTGCCGGCGTCGGGCCCGTCGACCCCGGTTGGGCCCGAGTCACGCCCTGAGCGCGCCGGGGCCTCTTGGGCCGCCGTGAGGGGTACCGTTCCCCTGCTCCCAGGTGCAGGGACTCGAAAGAATGCCCATCCGATCACGTCCTGTCTCCACCATCGTCGTCATCCTGGTGTGCCTCCTGGCCGCCGCCTGTGGCGCCCGCTTCCCGAGAGAGACGGCGGTGGGCGCCGGCTCCACTGCGGCCCCGGCCGCCGCACCGGCCGAGAGCGACCCGGGGGTCGCCGTTCCCGGGGAGCCCGCTCCCGGCGCTGCGCCCTCCGCACCGGCCGCCGGCGGGGCGACCACCACCGCGCCGCGCACCGCGGCCCCGGCCCCCACGGCGGGCGGCGGCGGAGTGCCTGCCGGGGCCGCGCCTCGTGCCGCCGAGAGCGACCCCGGGCCCGCGCCCGGTGTCTCGGCCACCAGCGTCAAGATCGGCTACCTGCTGCCCATCACCGGCGCCGCACCTGTGCCGGCGAGCTTCGACAAGGGCGCCCGCGTCTACTGGAACTACGTCCGCGACCAGTTGGGCGGCATCCCGGTGGGTGGCCAGAAGCGCAATGTCGAAATCGTCATCGAAGACACCCAGTCCGACGCCAACGTGGGAAAGGACAAGGCCCGCAAGCTCATCGAGCAGGACAAGGTCTTTCTCATCGTGGTACTAGACCGGCTCGAGAACCAGCAGGCCATCGGCGCCTTCCTCGATGCCCGCAAGTTCCCCAACATCGCCATCCAGGCCCCGGCGGGGCTCGACAAGAGCCAGGAGTGGACCTTCGGGGTCACCATCGACCATGGCGTGCAGGGAGTGCTGATAGCCGACTACCTGGTCAAGGTGCACAAGGCGTCGAAGCTGGCGGTGGTCCACGAGAACACGCCGGTGCTCACGCCCGGAGTCACCGCCTTCACCCGTCAGGTCGAGAAGCTGGGGGCCCAGGTCGTCTACTCCAAGTCCATCGACGGCCAGAACAACGACTTTTCGAGCGAGGCTCTGCAACTGGCCGGTTCGGGGGCCACCGCCACCTGGCTGTACATGGCCCCGACCCCGGCGGCCAAGCTGGCCAACCAGGCCGACGCCGCCGGCCACCACCCGGTCTGGTTCGCCAACGCCATCTCCTGGAACTTCGACCTCATCTTCACGGTGGGGCGCAAGGCGCTGGCCGGGGCCAGAGCCTTCAGTCCCTGGCCGCCCCTGTCGGATCCCCGCACGAGCACCTACCAGCAGGAGTACCGGCGGCAGAACCCCGCCGACATCCCCGACGACCTCGGGATCGTCGGTTGGGGCGTGGGCGAGATCGTGGGCGGCGGGCTCCAGGCGGTCCAGGGCCCGTTGGGCCAGAACTCCTTCCGGCTGGCCATGCAGAACCTGCAACTCAGGCCGACCCTGTGGAACCCCCTGTCGTTCGGCCCCGGGGTGCGCCAGGGTGGCAACTCGGTCGCCATCTACCGCGAGAGCGACGGAAGGTGGACTCTCGAGCGAGACTTCACCAGCTCGATCTGAGCCGGAATTGATCGCACAAATCATCACCGGCCTGTCTTCGGGGGCGGCTTATGCCCTGGTGGCCATCGGTGTCGTACTGGTCTACAAGTGCACGCGGGCGCTGTCGATCGCCCAGGGCGAGATCGGCGCCTTCGGGTTCCTCGTCGGCCTGCGGTGGGCCGACGGCGGTGTGCCCGGCTTCGGCTGGCACCTCCCCCGCTTCGGCACGCTGGTCGTGGCCGTGGTCGTTGCCGCCCTGATCGGTCTGGTGGTGGAGCGGTTGGTCATGCGCCCGCTCGTCCAGCGGCCCCCCCTCGACGGCCTCATCGCCACCCTGGGGGTGGCCCTGGTGCTGGCGCTGGCCGAGTTGCAGATCTTCGGCACCGCCCAGCAGAACGCACCGCCGGCGGTGGGGGAGTGGAGGCTGCGGGTGCTGGGGGCGACCCTGGTCTCGTCCCGCGTCGTTGCCGTCGTCGTCGCCGCCGCGGTTGCCGCTGCGCTGTATGTCTTCTTCAGCCGCACCAAGTTCGGCCTGGCGGTACTCGCCACCACCAGCGATCCCACCGTCGCCCGGGTGCTCGGCGTCCCCGTGAACCAGGTGTACCGCTTCGCATGGGTGGCCAGCGGAGCCCTGGCCGGCGTGGCCGCCGCCCTGCTCGGCCCCGCGTTCGGAGGGATCGCCCCCTTCGACCTCACGCGGTTCACCTTGCGGGCGCTGGCCGGCGCCGTCATCGGCGGCCTCGACTCGATCTGGGGAGCGATCGCCGGCAGCCTGATCATCGGGGTCGTCGAGGCCGTCGTCGGCAGCCAGGTCGCAGCCGGGGGCGCCGACACCGTCGCCGTGCTGGCGCTGGTGCTGGTGACCCTGCTCCTGCGGCCCCGGGGCCTGTTCGGTGCCACCGCCGCCGCCTGAAGCTTCGTCGCCCGGCCGGTTGCAACCGGTTGCGGCGGTAATCGCTGCTTTCGTGGCGGTGGTGGTCGTTCCCGTCGTGGCCGACGGCCCGACGTTGTCGATCCTGGTGGGGACGGCCGCCGTTGCCATCGCTGCCCTCGGGCTCGACGTGCTCGTGGGCCGGGCCGGGCAACTGTCGCTGGCCCACGCCGCGCTGCTCGGCGTCGGCGGCTTCACCGCCGTGAACGTGGGCGGCCGCGGGGGGCCGTGGCCGCTCGCCGTCGTTGCCGCCGTGGTCGTGACGGCGGCGGTCTCCACCGTGGCCGGCCTGCCATCGCTGCGCATCCGGGGTCTTCAGGTGGCCGTCGTGACCCTGGCGCTGCAGGTGATGGCGGAACGGTTCCTCTTCGTGCGCCCGGACGTGACTGCCGGCTCGCTCACCCTGGAGAGGCCGGCGCTGCTCGAGGCTGACGTGCCGCTCTACCTCTTCTCGGTGGCATGCGTCGCGCTCGTGCTGCTGGTCCGCCGGCGCCTCGGCTCGACCCGGACCGGCCGGGCCCTGCTCGCCGTGCGCGACGTCGAGGCCAGGGCCGGCGCCTTCGGCGTCGAAGCCGGTCCGACGAAGTTGTTCGCCTACACCCTGTCGGGGGCGATCGTGGGGCTGGGGGGTGCCGTGCTGGCCACCAAGGCCACCGCCTTCGGCACTGCCATCGATCCGTTCCGCCTCCTGCAGTCCCTCCTGCTCGTGGCCATCGTGGTAGTGGGCGGCGCCGGCTCCGGGAGCGGGATCATCTTGGCCTCGCTGTTCATCCACACCCTGCCCCAGGTGGTCGATGCGTTGAAGCGCTCCGGGCCGCTCGTCTCGGCGGTGCTGCTGGTGGTCTCGATCGTGGCCCAGCCGGAGGGCATCGGCGGCGTCCTGCGCGACATCCCCCGCCGGCTCAGACGGGGCCGGGAGCAGCGGCCATCGCCCCGTCCCCGGTTGGTAGAACTGGCGGCCGCCTCCGAGGCGGCCGCCGACCTGCGCCGGGTGCCGCGGAAGTTGGCCCTCCAGATGCCGGTGCGGGCCCTTCTGGAGGCAAGGGAGGTCGGCGTGCGCTACGGAGGCGTGCTGGCTCTCGACGACCTCAGCCTGGAAGTCCGCAGAGGCGAGATCGTCGGGCTCATCGGAGCCAACGGCGCCGGCAAGTCCACGTTCTTCAACGCGGTCTCCGGATTCGCCCCGGTGACCGGCTCCATCCGCTACAAGGGTGCCGAGCTGCTGAACCGGCCGCCGGTGCGGCGCAGCACCTACGGCCTGGCTCGCACCTTCCAGGACATGGGGCTGGTCCGGGCCGAGACCGTGCGGGAGAACGTGCTCCTGGCCCAGACCTGGCTGGCCCGCTATCCCGGCGCGGCCGGCATCCTCGGCCTTGGCGGCACGATGTCCCAGGAGCGGGAGCTCCGCCGCCGGGCGGGCCTGGCCCTGGAGCTGTTCGGGCTGGAGCACCTGGCCTCGGAGCGGTTGGGCGATCTCCCGTACGGGACCATGCGGACCGTCGAGATCGCCGCCGCCGTCGCCTCGGGACCCGACCTTCTGCTCCTCGACGAGGCCAGCGCCGGCCTCGGCCCGGATGAGTCCCAGGCCCTGGGAGAGCGCTTCCTCGCCCTGCGGGACGAGCTCGGCCTCACGCTGGTCGTCATCGAGCATCACGTTCCGCTCATCGCCAGGGTCTGTGACTATTGCTACTGCCTCGAATCCGGTCGGCTGATCGCAGAGGGCAGTCCCGCCGAGGTCACGAGCCAGGCCTCGGTGATCGCCTCGTTCCTGGGCCGAGCCGCCTCCCAGGAGGCCGTCCTGTGAGCCCGCCCCTGCTCGAGGTGAGCGGCCTGTGCTCCGGCTACGGGCCGTTGCAGGTCCTGTTCGACGTGAGCTTCCGGGTCGAGCGCGGCGAGGTGGTGGCGCTGATGGGCTCCAACGGCGCCGGCAAGACCACCACGCTGCGGGCCATCACCGGCCAGCTCAAGGTGCTGTCGGGCCGGGTGACGCTGGACGGCACCGACATCACCGGTCGCCCGCCCGAGGAACTGGTGTCGCGGGGGATGGCGCTGGTGCCGGAGGGCCGCGGGATGCTCAGGGATCTCACGGTGGCCCAGAACCTGGAGCTCGGTGCCTACCGGGTGCGGGACCCGCGGGCCGTGGCCAGCGCCTTCGACCGGGCCTACACCACCTTCCCGATCCTGGCCGAGCGCCGCCAGCAACGGGCGGGAACCCTCTCGGGCGGCCAGCAGCAGATGCTGGCCGTCGCCCGGGCGCTCATGAGCGACCCCCGTCTGCTGCTGGTCGACGAAGCATCGCTCGGCCTCTCCCCGATCATGACCGAGACGGTCTTCGACCTGATCGCCACCGCCAACCGCAGCGCCGGCGTGTCGGTGCTGCTGGTGGAACAGAACGTCCTCGCCCTGGATCTGGCCAACCGCGCCTACGTGCTGGAAAAGGGCCAGGTGGTCGACGTGGCCGAGGGGGACGCCGTCAAGACCATGCAGGGCCGCCTCCGGGAGGCGTACCTGGGAAGGGGGCGTTGAGTGCCGGGCCCGAGCCGGCGACGGCCACGTCCTCGCCTCGGCACACGCGGCACCGGGCGCCTCGCCGTGGTGGCCCTCGTGCGCGCCCTGGCGGTGGGGGGCCTCGTGGCCGCGGCCGGCCTTCTCCTCAGCCCGGCCCGATCCCAGGTGCCGCCCCTGCCTCCTCCCGTCCCGCCCATCCCCGGGCCCACCATTGCGCCGTCCACCACGACCACCGAGCAGCCGGCGCCTCCTCCCACCGACCCGCCGGCACCGGCCCCGGGCCCGGCTGCCACCGATCAGGCGCCGGCCATGGCCACGCCGGCGCCCGCCGGCCCGGCGGCCACCGACCCCCCGCCGTCGGCGCCGTTCGACCCTGACCCGTTCGGCGCCGGCCCGTTCGACCCTGGCCCGCCCATGGCCGGTCCTGGCGACGCTGCGCCCTCAGCGGCGCCGGAGCCGGGCCCGGCCCGAGCGCAGTCGAGGTCGCCGGCGATCGCTCCGGCTGTGGTCGCCGGCTCCTACCGCTTCGGTGCCGGCGGCACGCTGCTCGCCACGCTCCTCGCCGTCGCCCTCGTCTCCCTCTCCCGAACCGGAGGTACCCCGATGTCCGATCACCGCCGCATCCGCCTGGCTCTCGGAGTGGTTGCCCTGGCACTGGCCGCCGGGGTGGGCCTCGTGGGCTACCTCAAGTTGAGCCTGGAGCCCGAGGTCAACCGTCAGATCCCCTACCTCGCGTCGGCCGGGATGGCCCTTGTCCTTCTCGCTGTCACCGGCGGGTCGTTGCTCGTCGCCGAACAGCTGCGGGCCGACGATCGGCGGATCGAGGAGCTCGAAGAAGCAGTGCGCACACTGGCCGGCGCCCTGTCCAACAGTGTCGAGGCCCCACCCCGGCGGGCTGCGCCCACAGGCGACGGTGAAGCCTCGGTCAGGAGTGGACGGCCTTTGTGATCTTGCCGGCCTTGATGCAGGAGGTGCAGACGTTCACCCGGCGAGGTGAGCCGGCGACGACCGCCCGGATGCGCTGGATGTTGGGGTTCCACCGGCGCTTGGTGCGCACGTGGCTGTGGCTGATGCTCATACCGAAAGAGGGGTGCTTGCCGCACACCTCACACACCGAAGCCATGACGCGACACCTCAGACGGTTGGGGCTACAGGGAACGCGCCGAGGTTAGCATCCGGTGCCCATGACCACGCTGGAGCGCCTCGACGCCAGGCAGCTGAAGGCGGTCGTCACCGGCTACCGGGACGCCCTGCGGGCCCACCAGGAGGCGCTCAACCGGCTCAACGTCTACCCGGTCCCCGACGGAGACACCGGCACGAACATGGCGCTCACCCTGGACTCGGTGGTGAGCGAGCTCGAGACGGCCGAGGGGATGCCGGCGGTGTGCAGGGCGATCAGCCACGGCTCGCTCATGGGCGCCCGGGGGAACTCCGGGGTGATCCTGAGCCAGATCCTCCGTGGCATCGCATCGGCGTTCGAGAAGGTCGAGGCCGGGGACGGCGGCGAGGTTGCCGGGGCGCTGGCCGCGGCTGCCACCGCAGCGTACGGCGCCGTCATGCGGCCGGTGGAGGGCACCATCCTCACCGTCGCCAGGGCCGCGGGCGACGCGGCCAGTGCCAGCCGCGGCCGCCTGGTGGAGGTGCTCGATGCGGCCAAGGCGGCCGGCGCCGAGGCACTCGCCCGTACGCCGGAAATGCTGCCCGTGCTCAAGAAGGCTGGTGTGGTCGACGCCGGCGGCGCCGGCTACCTGCTGTTGCTGGATGCCTTCCTGCACGTGGCCGACGGCCGGAGCGTGCCGCCGCCGCCCGCCCCTGCTGCCGGCGCTCCGGAGGTGGTGGCCGCTGCGGCCGGCGAGGCCGACGCCGGTAACGGGTTGGCGGACCTGCGCTACGAGGTGATGTACCTGCTCGAGGCTCCCGACGGCTCCATCGGGGCCTTCAAGGAGGCATGGGCGGCACTCGGCGACTCGATCGTCGTCGTCGGTGGCGACGGCATCTGGAACTGTCACATCCACACCGACGAGATCGGCCCGTCGATCGAGGCCGCCCTCGAGGTCGGACGCCCGAAGCGCATCCGGGTGACCGACCTGCTCGACCAGGTCGAGGAGGAGCGCTGGGTGCGCGAGGCCATGCCGCAGCCCGCCCCGACGGCTGGCGACGCCGCCGGAGAGCAGCGCCAAACCGTCCCGTGCGCCGTCGTGGCGGTCGCCACCGGCAAGGGCATCCGCCGCATCATGCGCTCGCTGGGGGTGCAGGAGATCGTGGCCGGCGGGCAGTCGATGAACCCCTCGACGGCCCAGATCCTCGAAGCCGTCGAAGCGGCGCCGGCCCCCGAGGTCGTGGTCCTGCCCAACAACAAGAACATCATTCCCGTAGCCGAACAGGTGGTGGGCCTCAGCCAGAAGGTGGTGCGGGTGCTCCCTACCGTCGGCGTCGCAGAGGGGCTGGCTGCCCTCCTGGCCTACGACTCCCAGGCCGGTGCCGACGAGAACGCCGCGGCCATGGCCAAGGTCCTGGCCAACGTGGTGAGCGGCGAGGTCACCCGTGCGGTGCGTTCGTCGGACACCGATGCCGGGCCCGTCGAGGAGGGCCAGTTCCTGGGCCTGGCCCGTTCGAAGATCGTGGTCGTCGCCCCCACCCTGGCAGAGGCGGCCGTGGCCCTGCTCGATCGGCTGGTCACCGGTGAGCACGAGGTGGTGACCATCATCGAAGGCGAGGGCGTAGGCCCCACCGACACCCGCCCCGTCACCGAATGGCTGGAGGAGCACCGGCCCCACGTGACGCCCGAGGTGCACCAGGGCGGACAGCCCCTGTACCCCTACCTCTTCAGCATCGAGTAGCCCGGGCTGGACCTCGCCCCTCTGGGCCGGCGCTGCATCTATGAAGTTTTCAAGGTGCTGTCGGGCCGCCGTGGTGGACGACGCAGCCGGCGGCGCCGGCTCCGGCCGTGTGACGGCCCTGTTGGTTCTGCGGCGTTCAGCCACCCCCGCCGGCGCTGCCGCCGCCAGCCCGGCCCCCGCCCCGCCACCGGGGCGTGGGGGGATGGCCGGGATGCTCAGGTGGCCGGACCTGAATCTTTTTCCGGTCTCGTGTCCGTTCCTTGTCGGGCTGAGTTCTCCACCGCCCGCAGAACCACCTTGCCGCCGTCACCAACCTCCGCGGGAGCACATCTAGATTCCTCTCGGTGCCCCGCACGCTGTCCTCCCTCAAGGAGATCCCGGTCACGCGGTTGGCCGGCGTCGCCACCAAGAAGGCAGAGGCGCTGGGGCTCTTCGATCCCGCCATCGAGACGGTCTTCGACCTCGTCACCCACTACCCCCGCCGGTACATCGACCGCACCAACCAGGCGATGATCCGCGACCTGGCTGTAGGGGAGGAGGCGATGGTGCTGGCCCGGGTCAAGCGCAACGCCACCCGGCGCACCCGCCAAGGCCGGGCGCTGGTCGAGTTGGACGTGTTCGACGGATCCAGCTATCTGCGCTGCACCTTCTTCAACCAGGGATGGCGCGGCCGTCAGCTGCCGGTGGGCACCGAGGCGGTGTTCTTCGGCAAGGTCGACATGTACCGAGGCCGGCGTCAGATGACCAACCCTGTCGTCGACCTGATCGGCGACAAGACCGGCAGGATCATCCCCATCTACCCGCAGTCGGAGAAGGCCGGGCTGACGACCTGGGACCTGGCCGGGCTGATCGAGGAGGCACTTCGGCGCGCCGGTGAGGTGGCCGACCCACTCGACGACGAATGGCGGCAACGGCTCTCGGTCATCGACCGGGCCCGGGCGCTGCGCCAGATCCACGCTCCCGACACCATGGGCGATGCCCGGGAGGCCCGCCGGCGCCTGGTGGTGGACGAACTGCTGCGGTTGCAGCTCACCCTGGTCATGCGCAAGCGAGCGATCGAGCGGGAGGCCAAGGGGCTGCGCCACGAGGTGGAGGGCCCGTTGGTGGAGAGATTCTGGGCCAGTCTCCCGTTCAGGCTGACCAAGGCCCAGCGCCGTGCCCTGGGCGAGATCGCGGCCGACCTCGCTGGCCCCCACCCGATGCACCGGCTGCTTCAGGGCGACGTGGGCTCGGGCAAGACGGTGGTGGCGGTGACCGCGCTGTTGATGGCGGTGCAAGGCGGCTACCAGGGTGCGCTGATGGCGCCCACGGAGGTGCTCGCCGAGCAGCACGCCATCGTCGTGCGGCGGATGCTGGAGGGCCTGGTGGTCAACGACCCGGGCCAGTCGCTCTTCGACGAGCGCCCACTGCGGGTCGAGTTGCTCACCAACCGCACAACCGCCGGCGAGCGCTCCCGGCTGCACGCGGCCCTGGCCGGCGGCGACGTGGACGTGCTGATCGGGACCCACGCGCTCCTGACCGAAGAGGTGGCCTTCTCCTCCCTCGGCCTGGTGGTCATAGACGAACAGCACCGCTTCGGCGTGGAGCAGCGGGCGGCGCTGCGGGGCAAGGGGACCGACCCCGACGTCCTGGTGATGACCGCCACCCCGATACCGCGCACCGCGGCCATGACCGTCTACGGGGACCTCGACATGACGGTGCTCGACGAGCTGCCGCCGGGCCGCACCCCCATCGAGACCTCCTGGGCCCGCGGTCCGATGGCGGAGGCAGCAGCGTGGGATCGGGTGCGGGCCGAAGTCGCCGCCGGACACCAGGGTTACGTGGTCTGCCCCCTCATCGAGGAGTCCGAGAAGATCCAGGCCCGATCGGCCGAGGAGGAGCTCCAGCGCCTCGAGGCCACCGAGTTGGCCGGGCTGCGCCTCGCGTTGCTGCACGGCCGGGTGCCGGCCAAGGAGAAGGAGGCCACCATGGCGGCCTTCCGGGCCGGCGAGATCGACGTGCTGGTGTCGACGACGGTCATCGAGGTGGGCGTCGACGTCCCCAACGCCACCGTGATGGTGATCGAGGACGCCGACCGCTTCGGCATCGCCCAGCTGCACCAGCTGCGGGGCCGGGTCGGACGTGGAGGTGCCGTCTCCTACTGCTTCCTCCTGGGCGAGGGCGCCACACCGGTGGGCGAGGCGCGGCTGGCCGCGGTGGAGCGCAGCACCGACGGGTTCGAGCTGGCCGAGGTCGACCTCGAGTTGCGGGGGGAGGGCACCATCCTGGGCACCCGGCAGAAGGGGCGCTCCGACCTCAAGCTGGCCAACCTGCGCAGGGACAAGGAGCTGGTGGCCAGGGCCCGGGAGGCGGCCTTCGCCATCACCGAGGCCGACCCGAAGTTGCGCTCCCGCCCACTTTTGGCCGAGGAGGTCCGCGAGCTGGTCGAACCCGACGAGGCCGACTTCCTGTTCAAGAGCTGATGGAGCCGCTGGCCGGGGTGGTCCTCGCCGCCGGCCTCGGCACCCGCCTGCGGCCACTCACCCATCTGCGCCCGAAGGCCCTCTGCCCCGTGGGGAACGTGGCGTTGGTCGACCTGGCGATCGGCCACGTCCGTGGCGTCACCGGCGATGTCGCCGTCAACGTCCACGCCCACCGCGACCAGATGCTGGCCCACCTGGGTGCCGCCGGCGTGCACCTGTCGGTCGAGGAACCCCAGCCCCTGGGCACCGCCGGCGCCCTCGGGCGCCTGCGCGACTGGATAGCGGGCCGGCCCGTGCTCGTGCACAACGCCGACGTTTGGCACCGCGCCGACGTCGCCGGCCACCTCGTCGCAGGATGGGACGGTCGGCGGATGCGGCTGCTGGCCGTGCCCGCCCCGCCCGGCGCCGGCGACTTCGGCGAGCTCGTCTACGCCGGCGTCTGCCTCCTGCCCTGGGCTGCGGTGGGGAACCTGGCGGCCGAGCCGTCGGGGCTGTACGAGGTCCTCTGGCGACAGGCCGACCAGGAGGGCAACCTCGATCTGGTGCGGTACTGCGGCCCGTGGTTCGACACCGGCACACCCGCCAGCTACCTCGCTGCCAACCTGGCCGCCAGCGGCGGGGAGAGCGTCATCGCCCCCGATGCCCGGGTGGGCGACGGGGCAGAGGTGGTTCGCTCCGTCGTCTGGCCGGGTGCCGAGGTGCAGCCCGGCGAGCGCCTGGTCGAACAGATCCGGGCTCCTGGCGGAGTGACCGTGGACGCCTGCGGGGACACATGGGGCAAATGATCCTCCTCTTGCGCTTCGCCGACCGTGCCCGCCGCATCGTGTGGCGCATCCTCGGCCCCCGGACCATCGGCGTGCGGGGACTGGTCGTGGATCAGCAGGGACGGGTGCTGCTGGTGCGCCACAGCTACGGGCCGCCGGCCTGGCACCTTCCGGGAGGCGGGGTCAAGCGGCGCGAGGCGCTGGTGGCGGCGCTGCGCAGAGAGCTGGGCCAGGAGTGCGGCATCACCATCACCGCGCCCGTGCGGCTGCTGGGCACGTACTCGAACCTGCGCGACGGCAAGAGCGACCACATCTCGGTGTTCGTGGTGGAGGGTTGGCACCAGGAGGAGGCCGACGACGCCGAGATCGCCGGCATCGGGTTCTTCCCTCCCGATGCGCTGCCGGAGGAGGCATCGCCGGGCACGCGGCGGCGGCTGGCGGAATGGGCCGCGGGAGAAGTCAGCGATTTCTCCTGGTGAGGGGTATCGTCCCGCCGATGCCCGAGCAGCCGCTCGTCGTCCTCGCCGGCGTGAACAAGTGGTTCGGGGACCTCCACGTGCTGCGCGACATCGACCTCAGCGTCGAGCGGGGAGAGGTGGTGGTGGTGATCGGCCCGTCCGGGTCGGGCAAGTCCACGCTCTGCCGCGCGATCAACCGCCTCGAGCCCGTCCAGGAGGGCACCATCACCATCGACGGCGTTCCCCTGCCCGAGGAGGGCAAGGAGCTGGCCCGGCTGCGGGCCGACGTCGGGATGGTCTTCCAGTCGTTCAACCTCTTCGCCCACAAGACGGTCCTGGACAACGTCACCCTCGGGCCCCGAAAGGTGCGGAAGCGGTCCAAGGCCGACGCCGAGGCACTCGGCATGCAGCTCCTCGAGCGGGTGGGCATCGCGAACAAGGCGCGGGCCTACCCGGCAGAGCTGTCCGGCGGCCAGCAGCAGAGGGTGGCCATCGCCAGGGCTCTGGCCATGGAACCGAAGGTGCTCCTGTTCGACGAGCCCACCTCCGCCCTCGACCCCGAGATGATCAAAGAGGTGCTCGACGTGATGCTCGAGCTCGCCCGGGAGGATGGCACCACCATGGTCGTCGTCACCCACGAGATGGGCTTCGCCAAGTCGGCGGCTCGGCGGGTGGTCTTCATGGATGAAGGCCGGATCGTCGAGATCGCTCCTCCCGACCGCTTCTTCTCCCACCCCGAAAGCGAACGGGCCCGCGACTTCCTGTCCAAGATCCTGGCGCACTGACAAACAACAGAACAAAGGAGATGCACATGAAGAGAAGCAGATGGCTCCTGGCGGGGCCGGCGCTCGCACTGGCCCTGCTCGCAGGTGCCTGTGGCGATGATCAGAACCCTGCACTCGACAACGGCGGCGGGGGCGCGACCACGACCGAGGCCAAGAAGGCCGCGCCCAAGTTCGACGCGGGCACGACCATGGACACCCTGCAGAAGAAGGGGAGCATCGTGGTCGGCGTCAAGTTCGACCAGCCCGGATTCGGCCAGAACAACCCCACCACCGGCAAGGTCGAAGGCTTCGACGTGGAGATCGCCAAGCTGATCGCGGCGGGCATCTTCGGGGGCGATGCAGACGATGCCGAGAGCAAGATCCAGTTCAAGGAGTCGGTGTCGAAGAACCGCGAGCCGTTCATCCAGAACGGTGAGGTCGACCTCGTGATCGCCACCTACACCATCAACGACACCCGCAAGCAGGTGGTGGACTTCGCCGGCCCGTACTTCGTCGCCGAGCAGGACATCATGGTGAAAAAGGACGACAACACGATCAAGAGCGTCAACGACCTCAACGGCAAGAAGGTCTGCACCGCCAAGGGCTCGACCTCGGAGAAGAACCTCCGGGCCAAGGCCGCCAACGCTGACGTGACCCTGTTCGACACCTACTCCCAGTGCGCCGAGGCGCTCACGGACGGACGGGTCGTCGCTGTGACGACGGACAACACGATCCTGGCCGGGCTCGTGCAGGCCAGCAACGGGGCCTTCAAGCTCGTGAAGGCGCCGTTCAGCGACGAGCCCTACGGCATCGGCCTCAAGAAGGGCGACGACGCCTTCCGCGACTTCCTCAACGATCGCCTCGAGGAGATCTTCGACAACGGCGAGTGGGCCGAGGCGTTCGAAGAGACTCTGGGCAAGATCGGGCTCGACACGCCTGAGCCTCCGAAGATCGACCGCTACACCAGCGCCGGTGGGGCAACGGGCACCACGGGCGCCGGCGGCTCCGCGACCACGACGAGCACCACCGCCAAGCCCTGAGGATCGTCTTCGACAACCTGGGCCTCTATGCCCAGGGAATGCGCACCACCGTCGTGCTCACCCTCACCTCCTTCGCGGCGGCCATGGTGGTGGGCACGGTGGTGGCCGCGTTCCGGGTCAGCCCCGTGCCGCCCCTGCGGGCGGCCGGGGCGGTCTGGGTGCAGATGCTGCGGAACACGCCGCTCACGGTGCTCCTGTTGCTGTTCGTCTTCGGGTTCACCAAGATCGGCCTGCAGTACTCCTTCGAGGTCTCCTCCGTCATCGTCTTCGGCGCGTACACCTCGGCCTTCGTGGCCGAGACCGTGCGCTCGGGGATCAACGCAGTGGCCAGAGGCCAGGCCGAAGCGGCGCGGGCGGTGGGCCTCACCTTCCCGCAGATCCTGGGGATCGTGGTGCTGCCCCAGGCGTTTCGCACCGTCGTCGCCCCCCTCGGCAACATCTTCATCGCCCTGACCAAGAACACCTCGATCGCCGCCATCATCTCGGTGCTCGAGCTCACCGAGGTGGCCGATCGGCTCAACAACGCCACCGCCCGCCCCATCCCGGTGTTCCTGGGCGCGGCGGTGGCCTACCTGGTGCTCACGTTGCCGTCCGGCTTCGCCTTCGGGTGGCTGGAGCGCAAGGTGGCGATCCGCCGGTGACGGCGCCCGTGCTGGCCGACGCACTCGGCCCCCGGGCCCGCCGGCGGGTGGCGCTCGCCTCAGTGCTGGCGGGCGCCGTCCTGGTGCTGTTGGTGGTGGCGGTCGTGCTGCGGCTGCAGGACACGGGCCAGCTGGACGCCTCCCGCTGGCGGCCGCTGGCCGAGCCGTCGACGGCCCGCTTCCTCCTCGGAGGGCTCGTCAACACGCTGAAGGTGGCACTCATCGCCATGGGCCTGGCCATCCTGGTCGGCGGCCTCATGGCTCTGGGGCGCCTGGCCCGCAACGGCCCCGTCCGCTGGCTGAGCGGCGTCTACGTCGAGTTCTTCCGGGCCGTTCCGTTGTTGCTGCTCATCCTGTTCTCGGCCCTGGCCCTCCCCAAGTACGGGCTCCGCCTACCTGCTTTCGGCTATCTGATCCTTGCCCTCGTCGCCTACAACAGCGCCGTGCTCGGCGAGATCTTCCGGGCCGGGATCCTGTCCCTGGAGCGGGGCCAGACAGAAGCCGCGCTCGCCATCGGCCTGGGCTACTGGCAGTCGATGCTGTTCGTGATCATCCCCCAGGCCGTTCGCCGGATGGTGCCGGCCATCGTGAGCCAACTGGTCACACTGCTCAAGGACACCTCCCTGGGCTTCGTCATCGGCTTGTCCCTGCAGGACCGCGAGCTGCTCCGGCGCGCCCGTGACCTGGGCGAGTTCTACCGAAACCCGCTCCAGTCCCTGGTGGTGGTCGCTGTGATCTACATCGTCATCAACTTCGCCCTCTCCCGCCTGGCCCGCTGGCTGGAGGTCCGCCAGCGCCGGCGTTACTCCGCCGGCGCCATCTCGGTGGCCGGCGTGGAGGACCTGGCGGTGGTGACGGCGGAGGCAGGCGGGCGCATGGGCGGCTCGTAGCGATTTTTCCGGGTGTTGTGACACTTCCGGCCGCCTCGCTGGTTTGTACCGTCGGTGGAAGTGGTGCGAGAAGAGCAGCACGAGGTCCCGACAGCGGATGAGCCTCGCCTGCTGGCCTTCACGCAGCTGCTGGAGGAGGTGGAGCCGAGACTTCGGCGGGCGCTGGTGTCGGCCTACGGCCCCGACCGCGGGAGGGAGGCGACTGCCGACGCCCTCGCGTGGGCGTGGGAGCACGGCGACCGCCTGAGCGACATCGACAACGTCGCCGGGTACCTCTTCCGGGTCGGCCAGTCAGCCGCCGGGCGGGCGAGCCGGTGGCGGCGCTTCGAGGTGTGCGCCGACCTGCCCGACCGCGGCGGCCATGGAGATCTCCCCACAGGCTGGGACGGCGAGTTGGTGGCTGCGCTGGCCAAGCTCAGCCCGCACCAGCGGGTGGCCATCGTCCTCGTGCACGGCTACGGCTACAGCCTGGGCGACGCCGCCTCCGTCCTGGGCTGTGGCGTCTCGTCAGTCCGCAATCATCTCGACCGGGCCTTGCGCCGGGTTCGTCGCGAGTTGGAAGGGGATCGGCAGTGAACCCAGGCACCGAGGAACGGCTGCGGGGCCTGGCCCGCGAACTGGATCGTGCCGCCCCGCCGGTGACGCTCGCCGAGGCGGCCCGTCGCCGGACCTGCGAGCGGCGGGGATGGACCAGTCGGCGGCGCCCCCTGGTCCTGGTGACAGTGGCCGCTGCCGCGGCGGCGGTGGCTGTGGTGGTCGCCCTCGCCGGCGGTGACACCGCCAGGCTGAGAACAGGACCGCCGGCGAGCGACCAGGAGGGTGCCCCCGCCCAGGCCCCGCCCACCGAAGTCCCGGCTGCGCCTAGGCCGCCAGGCCCCGCCGGCCCGGTCGATGCACAGGTCCCTGTCGCCGGCCCGGCCCTGGCCGAGGTGGGTATCGGCGTGATCGACGGCGACCAGATCGTGCTCGTCGATCCATCGGGCGCGGAGGTCGGGCGGGCCCCGGCCGCCGGCTTCTACCTCCGCAGCCCCCACTGGCGTGTCGGCGTGACGGTGGCCGGCGCAACCGCGGTGTTGGTCCCCGACGAGAAGCCTCCGCCACCGGCACCTGGCCCGTTCGCCGCCGACTGCATCGACGCGCATGCCTCCGGCGGCACCGTCGTGGCGCGGTGCGGGTCGTCGACGCCGAACCGGATCGACGTCGCCTCCGGCAGGGGGGCTCCCCGTAAGCTCTCGGGCCCCCCGCCGAGCCGTCCGGGGCAGCCCGAGGTCGGCCACTGGCGCTCGCTGAGCCTGTCACCGGATGGATCGCTGCTGTTGGCGGAATGGTCGGCAGAGTGCGAGGTCCCGACGGCGTTCTTGATCGACACGTCGACCGGCGCCTCGCGCACCGTCACCGGCGAAGCGGGACTCGACTGGCTCGACGCCCCCACCTCCAAGGCGGCCGGCTGGCTCCCCGACGGGCGGGCGGTGGTGGCGCTGTGGGCGGATGCCTGCGGCACCACCGCCGAGACGCCCGGCGTCTACACCTTCTCGTCCACCTCCGCGATGCGCCAGCCGGACCTTCGGTTGCTCCACCGCACCTCGGGCGGTGCGCCAGATGTGTTCATCTGGGAGCGTTACGACACCCCTCGGTGGTCACCGCCGCTGCAAGGGTCAGGACCGGGCACCGTCCCCATCGCGGCCATCAACCGCTTCCTCCACGAATACCGCCCGCCGTGGGCGGCCAGTGCCGAGCGCGCCGCCGCCGCGTTGCTGGGAGACCTCGACGAGGGCGAGGGCGCGACCCGCTCCATGGAGACCACCGGCGGGGAAGCCCAGGTCGTGGTCACCGTCATCGACGAAGGGCTTCCCGACGACTCGATCCGCTCGCAGCGCTACCGATTCACCTTCACGAGGGGCAGGCGACAGTCACTTCAGCTGGTCGCGGCGGACATCGACTGGCGCTGCCGTGAAGGCCGCGGCCACCAGGAGTTCTCCACCGAGCCCTGCCTCTGAGCCGACCGGAGGAGGGGGTTCATTCCTCCTCGGGGATCAACAGGTCCCACCGGTCGAGGCAGTCCTCACAGCGGTAGGTCAAAAGGTCGCCGGGCTGCGCCGGATCTTCCGGGTCGAGCCGGGTCAACAGGTGGCACCGACCACCGCAGTCGATGCAGGTGATGTTGGCCGGCACCCGCGGCTCCGCCTCCGTCACAACGGCGAAGATACCGCCGTGCGAGTGGTGGCTGGTGTGGCCAAGGGTCGTCGGCTGACGGCGCCCAGGGGAGATCTCACCCGTCCCACCTCCGACTTCGTCCGCGAGGCGGTCTTCGCCACCCTGGGGTCCTACATGGACATCGAGGGGGCGACGGTGCTCGACCTGTTCGCGGGCACAGGCGCACTGGGCATCGAGGCGCTTTCGCGGGGCGCGGGAGGCGCCGTGTTCGTCGACCACGACCGCCGGGCGGTGGCCGCCATCCGTTCCAACCTCGCCTCTACGAGCCTGGGGCCGGGGGAGGTCCACCAGGCAGACGTCCTGCGCTGGCTGGACCGGACAGCACACGGGCCGTTCGATCTGGTGTTCGCCGATCCCCCGTACCGGTGGACGGAGTGGCCCGAGCTTCTGGCCAGGCTCGACGGGAGGCTCCTCGTGCTCGAGGCTGCCTCCGAGCTCCCCTTGGGCGAGCGCCTCGAACTTCTCAAGGTCAAGCGGTACGGGGATACCTTTGTCACCCTGACCATGCCTCGGAGCCGCCCGTGAGAACCGCCCTCTGTCCGGGCTCGTTCGACCCACCCACCAACGGACACCTCGACATCTTCGAGACGGCGGCGCGCCTTTTCGACCACCTCGTCGTGGCCCCCATCCGCAATCCGGGCAAGGGGACGCCCCTGTTCAGCATCGATGAGCGGGTGGAGATGCTGTGCGACACCCTCTGCCACCTCGACAACGTGAAGGTGGTGGCGATGGCCAAGCTGACCGTGGACGTGGCCCGCGACGTGGGCGCCGACGTGATCGTGAAGGGCCTTCGGGTGGCGTCGGACTTCGAGTACGAGCTACAGCAGGCGCAGATGAACAAGGCCATCTCCGGCATCGAGACCGTGTTCCTGCCCTCCACCTCGCAGAGCTCGTTCATCGCCAGCTCGCTCATCCGCCAGATCGCCCAGTTCGGCGGGGCCGCCCGGGTGCACTCCATGGTGCCGGACGTGGTGGCCCGAAGACTGCTGGAGAAGTTCCCGGCGTGAGCGGCTTCGGCGGCAACGCCCACGACGCCATCGACACCGAAACCCTGGTGCGCCGGGTCATGGAGGTGGTCAGCAACGCCAAGTCCGTCCCGCTCTCGTCGTCGGTGATGGTGACCAAGGACGAGGTCCTCGAGCTCCTCGAAGACGCGCTGGAGCGCCTGCCCGACGAGCTGCGCCAGGCCCGGTGGATGCTCAAGGAGCGGGAGCAGTTCCTCTCCAAGGTGGCCCGTGAGGGCGACGACATCCTGGAGGCGGCCCGCGTTCGGGCAGAGCGGATGGTCGAGCGCCAGGAGATCGTGAGGGAGGCGCGCCACACGGCTCAGCGGGTGGTGGAGAGCGCAAGGGAGGAGGCACGCCGGCTTCGCCTGGAAGCCGAGGACTACTGCGACCAGAAGCTGGCCGCCTTCGAGATCGTGCTGGAGCGGACGCTGAGGACGGCCAGAGGCGGCCGCGAGAAGCTGCGGGTCACACCGGCGCCGGCCGACCGTCCGGAAGTGACTCTGAGTCAGGAAGAAGACGAGTCCTCCGAAGCGTTCTTCGACCAGGACAAGACCTGATCCATCCCTCGCCGATCGGGGGCGCCCAGATGAAGAACCCCTTCCGCGTCAACGTCTCGATGATCCTGCGCAGCGGCGAGGTTCGCCGGGAGGTACGCCGCGCCGAGATCGCCGACCTGTTCGTCACAGGAAGCGAGGTGCCGGTCGGGACGGAGGTCGAGGTGGACCTGGCGCTGGCACCCGTCGGTCAGGCGGTGGAGGCGACAGGGACGGTGCGGGCCCGGTGGCAGGGCGACTGCCGCCGCTGCCTGCGCCGCGTGGCGGGGTCCCTCGAGGGGGTGGTGCGCGAGGTCTTCGAGGAGGGCCACGAGGAGGGCGAGACCTACCCCCTCCGCCACGACGAGATCGACCTCGAGCCGCTGGCGCGCGATGCTGTGCTGCTCGAGTTGCCCCAGGCACCCCTCTGCCAGGAGGATTGTCTGGGCCTCTGCCCCGATTGCGGGGTCGATCGCAACTCGGGCCCCTGCTCGTGCGCTCCACCCCCCGACCCCCGGTGGGCGGTGCTCGACGAGCTGCGCGACGGCGACTGAGAAAGAGCTAGATCACCATGGCAGTCCCCAAGAAGAAGACCTCGAAGGCGAAGAGCCGCAGCCGCCGGGCCTCCAACTGGAGGCTCTCGGCGCCGCCCCGCAGCGTGTGCCCGCAGTGCACCCAGGCCAAGCTCCCTCACGTGGTCTGCCCGAACTGCGGGTGGTACGGCGGCCGCCAGGCCATCGACGTCGATTAGCACCGCGGCCCTGGTTCCACCGGTGCTTCCCATCGCGGTCGACGCCCTGGGAGGTGACCGGGCGCCGGGGGCCATCGTCGCCGGCGCCGCAGAGGCGGCCGCTTCGGGCATCCCGGTCGTCCTGGTGGGCGACCCTGGACGCATCGGCGACCCACAGGGGCTCGAGGTGGTCCCCTGCGGTGAAGTGATCGACATGCATGAAGACGGCGCCCGCGCCGTCCGCCGGAAGAAGGATTCGTCGTTGGTGGTGGCGGCCGAGCTCGTCCGCGACGGGCGGGCCTCGGCCATGCTCAGCGCCGGCAACACCGGCGCCACCGTCACCGCCGCGCTGCTGCGGATGGGGCGGCTGCGGGGCGTCAGCCGGCCGGCGATCGCGACGCCCATCCCCGTCCCCGGCTCCACCCCGACGGTCCTCCTCGACGCCGGCGCCAATGCCTCGGTGCAGCCGGAGTGGCTGGTCCAGTTCGCCCAGATGGGCAGCGCCTACGCCCGCGCCCGCTACGACATCGACAAGCCCAGAGTCGCCCTTCTGAACATCGGCGAGGAGCCCTCGAAGGGCAACGAGCTGGCCAAGGAGGCCTATGGCCTGCTGCGGGAGGCGGTCGGGATCGACTTCGTCGGAAACGTCGAGGGTCATGACCTGCTGAGTGACGAGGTGGACGTGGTGGTCACCGACGGGTTCACCGGCAACATCGCCCTCAAGACCCTGGAGGGCGGCATGAGGTTCCTCCGCGATGCGGTGTTCGCGATCATGGGGAGCACGGAGGAAGCGGTGGCTGCGTCGCGGACGCTGCTGCCGTTGCTGCTCCCGCTGGCCGAGGAGCTCGACGCCGACTCCCACGGGGGCGCCATGACCCTGGGCGTCAACGGCGTCTGCATCATCAGCCACGGCTCGTCTTCGCCGGGAGCCATCCTCAATGCCGTGAAAGTGGCGCGGGACATGGTCGAACAGGGGCTCGTCGGCAGTCTCCGCCAAGCCGTCTCCCCCGACTGAGCGCCTCCCACCCTTAGCGTCGTTCATCACGGCCACGATCGGATCGTGGCGGTCGTCTATGATCCGCCGCGATATGCCGGCCGAAACCCATGTAGAACGAGGCCCCATGGATCGCGGCGAGGTCTTCGAGTTGATCCGCGACCGCTTGGCGGACATCTTGGAGGTCGAGCCGTCGACCATCTCCGAAGGGGCCTCCTTCTCCGACGATCTCGATGCCGACTCGCTCGCGCTCATCGAGCTCGTCGAGGCGCTGGAGGAAGAGCTGGGTGAGCGATCAGTGGGGTTTCGGATCGACGACGAGGACCTCGAGGACCTGAAGACGGTGAGGGATGCCGTCGACTACGTGGTCGCCAAGCTCGAGGCCGGCTGACCCCGGCGAACCGCTGCTGCCGGCCCCAGACGTCCCCGACCGCCCCTCGCCTCCGGGCGCGGGTGTGGACATCCTGATGCAGCGCCTGGGCCGGAGCTTCGTCGACGCCGACCTGTTGGCCCGCGCCCTCGCCCACCGCTCCTGGTGCGCGGAGACGGAGGGCGCGTTGTCGAACGAGCGCCTCGAGTTCCTGGGCGACGCCGTGCTCGGGCTGGTCGTGACCGACCACCTCTTCCGCTCCTATCCGGACCTGCCGGAGGGCGAGCTGGCCAAGGTGCGGGCCTCGCTGGTGAACTCCGAGGCACTGGCGGAGGTGGCGGCGGAGATCGAGCTGGGATCGTTCCTGCTCCTGGGAAAGGGCGAGGCTGCCTCCGGCGGCCGGGAGAAGCCATCGATCCTGTCCGACGCCATGGAGGCCGTCATCGGCGCCGTCTACATCGACGGTGGCTGGCTGGCGGCAGCCGAGTTGATCATGCGCCTGCTGGCCGAACGCATCGACGAGGCGGCCGCCGGCCCTGGCGGCCAGGACTACAAGACCCGCCTGCAGGAGCTGGCCGCACGCCGGTTCGACCAGCTGCCCCGTTACACCGTGCTGGACGAGGGGCCGGACCATGCGAAGCGCTTCTTCGCCACCGTCTTTTTGGCCGGTCGCGAGCGGGGGCGGGGCGAAGGCCGTTCGAAGAAGCAGGCCGAGCAGGGGGCGGCCCGCGCCGCGTGGACGGAGCTCCAACGACAGATCACAGAGGAGCTGGCCGCCTCCAACGAGGTGATCGGCAGCGGCGGCGACGGCTGAGGTGCCCGAGCTCCCCGAGGTCGAGACGATCCGCCGCGATCTGGAAAAGGAGGTCGTAGGCCGGCGGGTGAAGACGGTGGAGGTGAGCGGGAAGCGCTCGATCCGGCGGCATCCCCACCCAGAGGAGTTCACGAGCCGGGTCGAGGGGCGCAAGATCGTCGGCATCGACCGGAAGGGCAAGTACCTCCTCGTGCGGTTGGAGGGCGGTGACGTCATGGTCGTCCATCTGGGGATGAGCGGGCAGCTCCTGTGGTCGAAGACGGGGCGGGATCCACGTGAGAAGCACACCCACCTCGTGTTCGTGTTCACCCAGGGTGGAGAGCTGCGCTTCGTCGACCCCCGGACCTTCGGCGAGCTGTTCGTCACCACCCCCGACGAACTGATGGCCGCGGTGCCCGAGCTGGCCCATCTGGGCTTCGACCCCCTCGAGCAGGTGATGAGCTGGACGGCGTTCGGCGAGATGCTCCATGCCAAGCACCGCAAGCTCAAAGAGCTGCTGATGGACCAGAAGTTCCTGGCCGGCATCGGCAACATCTACTCCGACGAGATCCTCTGGGCCGCCGGCCTCCGCTACGACCGGTCGTCCGACTCCCTGACCTCCCAGGAGATCCGGCGCCTGTCGCGGGCCATCACCGAGACGCTCCACGACGCCGTCAAGCACCGCGGCTCTTCGCTCTCCGACGAGCAGTACCGCGACCTTTTCGGGGCGGTGGGGGACTACTCCAGCCAGCACAAGGTGTACGACCGCGAAGGTCAGCCCTGCCGACGGTGTCGCAGCCCGATCGCTCGCATAAAGCTGAGTGGGCGCTCGCACTTCCTCTGCCAGCAGTGCCAGGTGTAGTCCGCGAGTCCCCCGGATGCGCCCGGCACGCCGGTAGCCTCGACACACCGTGTTCCTGAAGTCGCTCACCCTGAAGGGCTTCAAGTCCTTCGCCGAGACCACCACCCTCGGCTTCGAACCTGGCATCACCGTGGTCGTGGGGCCGAACGGCAGTGGCAAGTCCAACGTCGTCGATGCCGTTGCATGGGTTCTCGGCGCGCAGGGACCGCGCACGATGCGGGGATCGAAGATGGAAGACGTCATCTTCGCCGGATCGGCCAACCGTCCCGCGCTCGGCCGGGCCGAGGTCAGCCTGACCATCGACAACGGCGCCGGCTTGCTCGACATCGGCTTCTCCGAGGTCACGATCACCCGGACCCTGTTCCGCAGCGGCGACAGTGAGTACGCCATCAACGGCGTGCCTTGCCGCCTGCTCGACATCCAGGAACTGCTCTCGGATTCCGGGGTCGGCCGCCAGCAGCACGTGATCGTCAGCCAGGGCCAGATCGACGGGGTGCTCAATGCCCGGCCCGAGGACCGGCGCCTGATCATCGAGGAGGCGGCCGGCGTCCTCAAGTACCGCAAGCGGCGCGAGAAGGCCCAGCGCCGACTGGAGGGAACCGAGGCGAACCTCATGCGGCTTCAGGACCTCTTGCGGGAGGTGCGCCGCCAGCTCCGACCCCTCGAACGCCAAGCCGATGCGGCCCGCCGCCACGGCGCGGTGGTGGAGGAGCTCGCAGGGTTGAGGCTCCACCTCGCCGGCCGCCACATCGCCGCCCTGCATGCGCGGCTCGAGGCTGCCGCCGGCGCGCGGTCGCAGTTGGCCCGGGGGGAGGCCGAGCTCGAGGTGAGGCTCGCCCACCTCGACCGGTCCGTGGCCGCGCTCGAGGCTGCCCTGGCAGCCCGAGGTAAGGGCGACCTCTCCGACGCCCTCGTGCGGTTCGAGAGCATCGCCGAGCGGGCCCGGGGATTGGCGGCGGTGCTGCTCGAACGGCGGCGGGGAATCGAGCGGGAGCGGAGAGCCTCCGTCGACCAGGCGGTGATCGCCAGCCTCGAGTCGGATTTCGCCCGGCTGCGTCACGAGTTGGAGGATCTCGACGTCGAGGCAGCCCAGCTCACACCGGCCGCGGCCCAGCTGACCGCGGCCGAGGCCGACCTTGCCGCCGCCCGGTCCGCCTTCGCAGCCGAGTGGGGCGAGGGCGCGCCCGCGGTGGCGACCGACCGGTCGGCGGAGTTGCGGGGGGAGCTGGTGGCGCTTCAGGGCGCGGCGGCCCGGGGGTGCGAGGAGCTCCAGCGTCTGGAGTCGCGGCTGGCGGAGCTGCGGGCCAAGGCGGCTCGCCTGGTCGCGGAGAGGCAACGTCTGCGCGAGGAGCTGGAGGAGGCGGAGGCTCAGGAGGGGCCCCTGGCGCGGGCGGTCGAGCACGCGGAGGCGTGCCGGCTGGCGGCGGAGGGCCGCCAGGCCGAGGTCGAGGAGGAGCTGCGGCGGGAAGAGGCGGCCTTCCACGCCTGGACGGCACGGGCGGAGGCACTGGCTCTGGCCGTCGACGAAGCCCGGGCGCGCGCCGGGGCGGAGCGCCTGGCGGCCCTGTCCGGCGTCGTGGGCACGCTGGTCGACCTGGTGGAGGTGGACCAGGGGTGGGAGCTGGCCTTCGAGGCCGCCGTCGGTGAAGCGATGGCAGCCGTCGTGGTCGATGGTGTCGTCACCGCCCGCCAGGCGCTGGGCCATCTCCAGGCCCACGAGTCGGTGGGAGCGGTCATGGCCCTCGATTCCGGGGGAGCTGCTGGCTCCCCGGCCGCTACCCCGTCGGCAGGGGTGCCCGTGCGGTCACACGTGCGGGCCAGCGACCCCCGGGTGGAACGGCTGCTGGACGTGCTGTTGGAGCGGGCGGTGGCGGTGGAAGGCGGTTGGCCCGAGGCGATCGACCTGGCGCTGCAGAGACCGGAGCTCCTGGTGGTGACCCGTCAGGGCGACCGCTTCGGCGCCACCGGTTGGCGCACCGGTGCCGCCGGAACCGGAGCTACCGCAGCTGCACTTGAAGAGGCGCGCCGCCATGCTGCGGCCGCCTCGGGTGGCGTCGCGGCCGCCGACGAGCGCCAACGGCTGGCCCGAGCCCAGACCGCTGCCGCCCGGGCATCCGAGGCGCTGGCTCTGAGATCACGCGCCGACAACGAGGCCGCTCGACAACGTGCCTCTTCCGCCCTCGGCCGGGCCGAGGTCGAGGCCGGGGAGACTTTGGCCGAGGCCGAGGCCATGGCGCTGCACCTGGCGGAGGTGACCGGCCGGGTCGAGCGGGAAGAGGCAAGGGTGGCGGAGCTGGAGGCCGTGTTGCCGGTCATGCAGGCCGAGGAAGCGGCCGGAGCCGACCGGCTGACGGCGATGCAGCGGGCGGGGGCCCTCCTGGACGAGCAGGCCGCTGCGGTGGCGGCCCTGCGCAGCGACATCGAGGTCCGCGGGGCGCGGCTGGAAGACCGCCGCTCCTACCTCACCCGGCGGCTGGGTGAGGTGGACGAGCGCCTGCGGCGAAACGTGCAGCAGCGGGAGGAGGCCGAGCGCAACCGTCACGACCTCGAGCGCCGGGCGGCGGCCCTGGAGCGGCTGGCTGGTCTGGTCGACCGCCGGCTGGCCACGGTGGTCAGCGGCCTCGAGCGACTCCGGGCCGAACGCCGCCGCCAGTCGGACCAGACGGGCGCGATCACCGACCGGCTCGACCAGGGGAGACGGGAGCGGCACTCGGTCGAGCGCCAGATGGGCGAGTTGCGCGAGCAGGCCCAGCGAGCCGACCTCGAAGCCGCAGAGGCGCGCATCCGCCTGGAGCAGGCGGTCGAGGGCTTGCGGCGGGACTTCGACTGCGAGCCGGAGCAGGCGATGAAGTCGCAATGCCCGCCGCTCCCGCCGGGCGTCACCGCCGAGGGCCGGCTCCGTGAGCTCGAGCGGGAGCTGCGGCTGATGGGTCCGATCAACCCTCTGGCCCTGGAGGAGTTCGCGGCGCTCCAGGAGCGTCACGGCTTCCTCGAAGGCCAACTGGAAGACGTGAAGACCACCCGCAGGGACCTGTTCAAGATCATCAGAGCCATCGACCAGGAGATCGTCGAGGTCTTCGCCGCTGCCTACGTCGACGTCGCCGAGAACTTCGCCACACTGTTCGGGATGCTCTTCCCGGGCGGAAGCGGGCGGCTCAAGCTGACCGATCCTGACAACCTCCTCGACACCGGGCTCGAGGTGGAAGCCAGGCCGTCGGGAAAGAACGTGCGCCAGCTGTCGCTGCTGTCGGGTGGCGAGCGCTCCCTCACCGCCCTCGCCTTCCTGTTCGCGGTGTTCCGCAGCCGGCCCTCCCCCTTCTACCTCATGGACGAGGTCGAAGCGGCCCTGGACGACGTGAACCTCCACCGGTTCCTCGATCTCATAGGCGAGTTCCGCCGGGAGGCCCAGCTGGTCATCGTGACCCACCAGAAGCGCACGATGGAGGCAGCCGACTGCCTCTACGGCGTCACCATGCAGCCCGGGGGATCGAGCCGTGTACTGAGCGAGAAGGTGACAGCCGGCGCCTGAGCGGCCACGGCCGGCAGCCGTGCGTATGCTCGGTGGCCTCATCGGCGGAACGGGGGAATGAGATGGGACGCAGGCTTTTGGCGGGGGCCGCGGTGGGCGCCGCCGTCCTGTTGGCAACGACGCCTGGTGGAGCAGCGCACTGGCCCGGGTTCGGCGGCGACGCCGGCCGGTCCGGGTACCAGCCGGTGGACGAGGGCGGATTGCCCGTGCAGTTCCTCTACGCCCGCACGGGGCTGGTCGACCGCGACGTGCGGACGTCGATCGTCACCACCACCGGCGACGTCTCCTCGCAAAGGCTCGTCTACGGCACCGACGACGGCGTGGTGCACCTGCGGGTGCTGGCCACCGGCGCTCCGGTCGGCCCTCCCGGCGGCACCGACCTCAGCGCCGCCGCCGATCCGTTCGGCGGCGGTGCCGGCAGTGCCAGCTTCGTAGACACCTCCACCCCTGGTGGACTCGGGCAGGTCTTCGCCGTCCACAACGAGCTGTACCAGGGCGGGCAGGTGGGCCTGCAGATCGCCCAGGTGGACGAGGCTTCAGGGGCGGTCCTGGCAGACGTCGACGTGGCGGCCACGATCGGCTACCGCATCCAGAGCTCGCCCTTCGTCACGCCGCCCGACGGCGCCGGTAACCGGGCGTTGTTCTTCGTGGCTGCCGAGCAGGACGGCACCCGTGAGCAGCTGTTCAAGGTCGCTCTCGGAAACGCCGCTTCCCCGTCGGCCACCATCGGCCCCGCGGCGCGAACCGACGACCTCAACGCCAATCCGCTGGCCAGCCCCACGCTCGTCCACCTCCGCGATGCCGGTGGTGCTCCACGGGCCTACGTCGCGGTGGCGACGTTCTCCGGGCTGAGGACCTTCGCCGTGGACGACCTGTCCCCGGGCCCCAGCGACGAGACCATCGGCGAGCCGTTGCGCACCCCGACCACGCCCGTGACCACTGCCGGCGTGGCGCCCGGCGCTCCGGGGAGCGGATTGGACACGACTCCCGCCATCTACGCCGCGAGCGGCGGGGCGACGGCCACCACCGTCCACCGCTTCACCCAGGCCGGAAGCTCCCAGATCCTTTCACGGGCATCGAGCGCTCCGCTGCCCGGCAACGCGGCGCCGGCCCTGATGACCAGCCACGAGCTGGGTCCGGGGGCTACGGCCGAGGGCCGGATCTTCGTGACCACCTCGGCCAACCTCTACTCGGTGCGGACCGACGACTTGACGGTGGCCGCCCGCTTCGACGCCGGCGACAGCCTGGCGGGCGGCACCACCGGCTTCAGCTTCACGACCGCGGCCGGGACGGGGGAGCTGGTCTTCGTGGTCACGGACGGGGGTCGCCAGTTGGCCCTCGAGGCGCGGACGCTCCGCCCCGTCGACGCCGAGCTCTTCACGCCGCCGCGGGCCGCGGATGGCTCCCAGAGCTCGTTCGGCCAGCCGGCCATCAGCCGGCGCTTCCTGCAGATGGCCACCGACCGCGGTTTGTTCGTCTACACCCTGCGACGGGCAACGCCTCCCACCGGTTACTGGCTGGCCGCCAGCGACGGCGGCATGTTCAGCTACGGCGACGCCGGGTTCTTCGGGTCCACCGGCGACATCCGTCTGAACAAGCCCGTCACGGCGATGGCGCCCACCGCCAGCCGGGAGGGCTACTGGCTGGCGGCCACCGATGGCGGCATCTTCAGCTTCGGCGATGCCGGCTTCTTCGGCTCCACCGGTGACATCGTCCTCAACTCGCCGGTTGTGGGCATGGTGCCCACCCGCACCGGCCAGGGCTACTGGCTGGTAGCCGCCGATGGAGGCGTGTTCACCTTCGGCGATGCCGAGTTCCGCGGTTCGACGGGTGACCTCCGGCTCAACAAGCCGATCGTCGGCATGGCCGCCACCCCCACCGGCGACGGCTACTGGCTCGTGGCGGCCGACGGCGGCATCTTCACCTTCGGTGACGCCGACTTCCTCGGTTCTACCGGGGACATCGCGCTCAACAAGCCAGTGGTCGGAATGGCCGCGGTCCCCAACGGCAACGGCTACTGGCTGGTCGCCTCGGACGGGGGCATCTTCAGCTTCGGCCGCGCCGGGTTCTTCGGATCCACCGGCGACATCGTCTTGAACTCTCCCATCGTGGCCATGGCGGCAAGCGCCACCGGTGCGGGCTACGCATTCACCGCCGCCGACGGAGGCGTATTCGCCTTCGGCGACGTCCCCTTCCTGGGTGCCGCGGCCTCGCTCGGGCGGCTGAACCAACCGGTGGTGACGCTGGCTATGAAGCCATAGCGACCGCGTAGGCTCCCCGCCGCATGGAGCCCATCCTGTTGGTGTTGATCCTGGCGCTGGTGCTCGTCGCCACCGTCTCGGGGGTGGCGCTCAGCCGCCGGCGCGGCCGGGGGGTCGAGTTGGAGCCCCCCCCGAAGGACAAGACCCGCCCCGTCACCCCGCCCGGTCCGGCCGGGGCGCCGCCCACATCGCCTGAGGCATCCCCTGCGCCCGAGGCCACCGAAGCCGACGCGCCTCCCGCCGACACGCCTCCCACCGACGCGCCAGTGCAGGTCGACCCGGCGCTGGTCGAACAGATCGAGCAGGCCTTCGCGGAGCCCGAGCCCGAGCCCGAGCCGGAGCCGGAGCCGGAGGTCCTCCCCCCGCCGGTAAAGCCGCGCTTTCGGGACCGGCTCGGCAAAGCCCACGCCCTTCTGGCTGGCTATGTCGGCTCCGTCCTGTCCCGCACCGCCATCGACGACGAGACCTGGGACGAGCTGGAGGAGGCGCTCATACGGGCCGACGCCGGCGTCGGCCTCACTTCCGAGGTGCTCGACGATCTACGGGCGCGGGTCAAAGGCGAGGGGATCAAGACCTCCGAGGAGCTGCTCTCCGCGCTCAAGGGGGAGCTGAAGGACCTGCTGAGCCAGGGCGACCGCGCCCTGCACTTCGAGCAGGGGGGGCCGAACGTATGGCTCTTCGTGGGCGTCAACGGCGTGGGCAAGACCACCACCATCGGCAAGCTGGGCAAGCGTGAGAGCGACGGAGGGCGAACGGTCGTCATGGCCGCCGGCGACACCTTCCGGGCCGCGGCGGCCGAGCAGCTCGAGCTCTGGGCGAAGCGGGCCGGCGCCGACCTCGTTCGCAGCACCGAGGGCGCAGATCCGGGATCGGTGATATTCGACGCCGTCGAACGGGCGGCAGCCCGTGGCGCGGAGCTGGTGCTGGCGGACACCGCCGGCCGACTGCACACCAAGGTCAACCTCATGGAGGAGCTGAAGAAGGTCCGTCGCATCGCCGAACGCCCGCCGGCGCGGCTGAGCGAGGTGCTACTCGTGATCGATGCCACGACCGGCCAGAACGGGCTCGTCCAGGCCAAGCAGTTCACGGACGCAGTCGGGGTGACCGGCATCGTTCTCACCAAGCTGGACGGCACGGCCAAAGGGGGCATCGCCCTCGCGATCGTGCGGGAGCTCGGGATCCCCATCAAGCTGGTCGGGCTGGGCGAGACGGTGGTCGATCTCGTCGAGTTCGACCCCGACGAGTTCGTCGAGGCCCTGTTCAGCTGAGACCGGTCAGGCCGACCTTGCTCCAGCCGCCGCCCCGCCCCTGAGCGTTTGGGCAGCCTGAGCGTCGCCCAGCGACGCTCAGGCTGCCCAAACCGCGGTTTCCGGCCCAAGCACCGATCCCGGTAGCCTGAGAACCCGCATGTTCGACTCCCTGTCCGACCGGTTCGAGGGCATCTTCACGCGCCTGCGGGGAAAGGGGCGGCTGGGCGAGGCCGAGGTCGACGAGGTGCTGCGGGAGATCCGCCTGGCGCTTCTCGAAGCCGACGTCAACTTCAAGGTCGTCCGCGGCCTCGTCAACCGCATCCGGGAAGCCTGCGTCGGTGCCGAGTTGGCCAAGAGCCTGAGCCCGGCCCAGCAGGTCATCAAGATCGTCCACCAGGAGCTCATCGCCACGCTGGGCGGTGAGAGCCTCCGCATCACCTACGCGCCGAAGCCGCCCACGGTGGTGCTGCTGGCCGGCCTCCAGGGATCGGGCAAGACGACGGGCGCCGGCAAGCTGGCCCGCTGGTTCAAGCAGCAGGGCCGCAACCCCCTCCTCGTGGGCGCCGACCTGCAACGGCCGGCGGCCGTCGAACAGCTGCGGGTACTGGGCTCTCAGGTGGGGGTACCCGTCTTCAGCGAGGCCACGGATCCGGTGACGGTGGCCAAACGCGGTGTCGAGGAGGCGGAGCGGCTGGGCCGCGACGTCGTCATCGTCGACACCGCCGGCCGACTCACCGTCGACGAAGAGCTGATGGACGAGGTCAGACGGATCTCGGAGGTGACCTCTCCGCACTACACGTTCCTCGTCATCGACGCCATGATCGGCCAAGCGGCGGTCGAGACGGCCGAGGCGTTCCACGAGGCGCTCGCCCTCGACGGCGTCATCCTCTCCAAGCTCGACGGCGACGCCCGCGGCGGTGCCGCGCTGTCGGTCAAGGAGGTGGTGGGCAGGCCCATCGCCTTCGCCTCCGTCGGGGAGAAGCTGGCCGACTTCGAGACGTTCCACCCCGACCGCATGGCCAGCCGCATCCTCGGGATGGGCGACGTCCTGACCCTGATCGAAAAAGCCGAACAGGAATACGACGCCGACGTGGCGGCCAAGGCGGCGCAGGCACTCCAGGAGGGACGCTTCACCCTCGAGGACTTCCTCGAGCAGATGCAACAGATCAAGAAGATGGGCCCGCTGCAGGGGATCATCGGTATGCTGCCGGGGATCCCGAAGGAGCTCAAGAACGCCGACATCGACGATCGCGAGCTCGGCCGGATCGAGGCCATCATCCGCTCAATGACGCCGGCCGAGCGGCAGAACCCGGAGATGATCACCGGCTCCCGCCGGTTGCGAATCGCCAACGGCAGTGGCTCGACCCCCTCGGAGGTCAACCTCCTGCTCAAGCAGTTCAAAGAGGCGCAGAAGATGATGAACGCCATGGGCCTGGGCCGGGTCATGGCGAAGAAGAAGGCGAAGAAGGGCAAGAAGGGCGGACGTACCACGCCCAAGGGCCGACGTCCCTAGCGGCGCCGCCCTCCGACCAGAAAGAAGACAAGCACGTGGCAGTGAAGCTCCGCCTCATGCGTATGGGCAAGACCAAACAACCCACCTACAGGCTGGTGGCTGCCGACTCGAGATCGCCCCGCGACGGCCGGTTCATCGAGATCGTGGGCACCTACGCCCCGCGCAACGAGCCCTCGACGATCAACATCGACAACGACAAGGTGCTCAAGTGGCTGCAGCAGGGCGCCCAGCCCACCGAGCGGGTGGAGAAGCTGCTGAAGCTCTCGGGCGCGTGGGAGCAGTTCCAGGCGACCAAGCCGGCCAAGCCGGCGAAGACGTGACCGACCTGCAGCGGGAGGATGACGACCTCTACGGGACCGATCTCGCCGAAGACGGGGACGACGCCGGCAACGGTGACGAAGGCGGTCGGGCAGCAGCGGTGCTCGAGTTCGTCGCCAGGTCCATCGTCGACGACGCCGATGCGGTGGTGGTGGAGACGCAGAGCGATCGCCGCGGCGTCGTGCTCCGGCTCCACGTGGCTCCGGATGACATGGGCAAGGTGATCGGCCGCCGGGGCCGCGTCGCCCAGGCCATCCGGACGTTGGTTCGGGCGACTGCCGCCGGCGAGGGCGTGGAGGCCACCGTCGACATCGTCGATTGAGGCGCCGTGCTGCTCGAGGTGGGGCGGGTCGCCAAGGCTCATGGCCTCAAAGGTGAGGTGGTGGTGGAGCTTGTCACCGAGCGGTTCGAGCGGGTGGCGCCGGGCTCGCGGCTGACGACGGGGTCGGGCCTCCAGCTCGAGGTCGTGGCCTCGACTCCCCACCACCACCGGTGGATCGTTGCCTTCGCCGGCGTCACCGACCGCGCCGGCGCCGAGGGGCTGCACGGAGCTTCCCTCTACGCCGAGCCGATCCAGGACCCCGACACGCTGTGGGTCCACGAGCTCATCGGGTGCAGCGTGCAGGACGGGGCCGGGCGACCACTGGGGAACGTCACCGCGGTGGAGGCCAACCCGGCCAGCGATCTGTTGGTGCTGGAGGATGGCGTGCTGATCCCGGTCCGCTTCGTCACCGGCCGGGAAGCAGGGCTCCTGACGGTGGACGTGCCGGAGGGACTGCTCGAGCTGTAGTGGCGGCCGACTGATGCGCATCGACGTCTTCACCATCTTCCCGGCCATGCTGGAGGCGTTCTTCTCCGAGAGCCTGCTCGGGAAGGCCCGCCGGTCGGGGCTCGTCGAGATCCTGGTCCACGACCTGCGCTCGATGGCCGTCGACCCCCACCGCTCCGTGGACGACACCCCCTTCGGCGGCGGCGCCGGCATGGTGCTCGCCCCGGCCCCGATCTTCGGCGCCGTCGAGGCGGCCGACCCACCACGGCCGCTGCTCCTGCTCAGCCCCGGCGGGCGCCGTTTCGACCAGGCGACGGCCCACGAGCTGAGCTCGACCGAGGGGTTCTCGCTGCTGTGCGGCCGCTACGAGGGGGTCGACCAGCGCGTTGTCGATCACCTGGTCGACGGCGAGTTGAGCATCGGCGACTTCGTCCTGGGCGGTGGTGAGGTGGCTGCCATGGCGGTCGTCGAGGCGGTGACGAGACTGGTGCCGGGGGTGATGGGCAACGAGGTGTCGGCCGTGGACGAGTCCTTCGCCAGCGGCCTCCTGGAGTACCCCCAGTACACGCGACCGGCGGACTTCCGAGGTTGGGCCGTCCCCGAGGTCCTCCGCTCCGGCGACCACAACCGCATCGCCCGGTGGCGCCTCGCCGCTGCCGTGGACCGCACGTTGCGCCACCGGCCCGACCTCATCGCCGCCAGAGGCGGACCGAGCGAGGCCGAGATGCGGCTACTCGAGGAATTTGGCTACCCTTGTCCGTCCCCCGCACTGCTTGTCGAGGAGCCTGACGCGCCATGAACCCCACCGACCTGGTCGACCGCAGCAGCCTGCGGGACGACGT
>JAHWJU010000217.1 GCA_019348255.1 Actinomycetota bacterium
ACGAAGACGAAGGCCATGACCGTCACGAAGATGGCGGCGCCGGGGAAGAACAGCATGTGGGGCGAGGTGAACAAGAAGCGCCGGCCGTCGGCCACCATCAGGCCCCACGCCGCCGTCGGCTCCACGATGCCGGCGCCGAGGAACGACAGCGCCGCCTCGGCCAGCACCGCCGTCCCCACGAAGATGGTGGCGTAGACCACGACCGGTTGGATGGCGTTGGGCAGGATGTGGCGCACGATGATGCGCAGATCGCTGCAGCCCACCACCCGGGCCGCCTCCACGTACTCCGCCTCCTTCACCGACAGCACGCTCGAGCGGAACAGCCGGGCGATGGCCATCCACCCGAGGAAGCCGATGACGGCAATCACCGTCCCCTTGCCCCGGCCCACCGCCACGATGACGGCGATGGCCAGCAGGAGGTAGGGGAAGGCCAGGAACACGTCGGTGACCCGCATGATGAGGGTGTCGACCTTCCCCCCGAAGTACCCGGCGACCGCCCCAGCGGTGACCCCGATCGAGGTGGCGATGAGCACGGCGATGATGCCCACCTGGAGCGACGTCTGCGCCCCGTAGAGCACCCGGGTGAACAGGTCCCGCCCGAGCAGGTCGGTGCCGAACCAGTGGGCGCTGCTCGGCGGCTGGCGGCTGGCGGCGGTGTCGATGGCGTTGGGGGGATACGGCGACAGCAACGGGGCCAGAAGGGCGGCCAGCACCAGCACGGCGATGACGGCCAGGCCCACCACCGCCAGCCGGTTCTTGCGGAAGCGCCGCCACACGTCCCCCCGGAACGAACGGGCCGGCTCGGGCGCCGCCGCGCCGGGCTCGTCCGTCCCGGGCGGCGCCGGCGTGGGGCTGGCCGGCTCGAAGCCCGGCTCCACCGGCAGGCTCATCAGGAACCCGCCTCGTCGCCGTAGCGGATGCGGGGGTCGAACAGCCCGTAGCTCAGGTCGACCAGCAGGTTGATGGCGATGTAGGCCAGCACCAGGACCAGGACCAGGCCCAGCACCACCGGCGCGTCCTGGGCGAGGATGGCGCCGTAGATGGCCGTGCCCATCCCCGGCCAGTTGAACACCGTCTCGGTCAGTACCGCCGAGCCGATCAGCACCCCCAGGTCGAGGCCGACGTAGGTGATCACCGGGATCATGGCGTTGCGCAGCCCGTGGCGGAGCACCACCTGCCGCTCGGAGAGGCCCTTGGCCCTGGCGGTGCGCATGTAGTCGGCCCGCAGCGTCTCGAGCATGGTCGTGCGCATGAGCCGGGCGACCAGGGCGGTGGACACCGACGCCAGGGTGAGGGCGGGCAGGATCAGGTGCCGCCACTGGCCGTTGGTCGGCCAGAAGAAGAGGGCCCAGGAGTCGGGCCCGATGCCCTGCACCGGGAAGCGCAACCACTCGGGGAGGCCGCGCTGGAAGGTGAACACCCCGAAGGCGTACTGGAGGAGGTAACCGAGCACGAACACGGGCACGGCGACCAGCATCGTGGTCGACACCGTGGTCAGGGCGTCGACGAACGAGTACCGGCGCACCGCCGACACCACCCCGGTGATCACGCCGACGATCACCTCGATGATGACCGCCCACAGGGCGAGGCGGAGGCTGGCGGCGCCGGTGTCGGCCAGGATGGCGTTGACCGACCGCCGGCTCTGGTACGACTCGCCCAGGTCACCGGTGGCGACCTGGCCCCAGTAGCGGCCGTACTGCACATAGAGGGGCTGGTCGAGCCCGTAGCGGGCCTCGATGTTGGCCCGCACGTTCTCGGGCACCGCCCGCTCGCCCATCAGTTGCTGGACCGGGTCGCCGGGCAGCACGAAGAACAACAGGAACAGCACGGTCACCGCGCCCCACACCACGAACGGCACCAGGGCCAGGCGCCGCAGGACGTAGCTACGCACCGGCGACGGCCTCGCCGGCGAGGGGGTGGCGCCGCCGAACTGGCGGCACCACCCCGTCCGCGGTCAGGACGGCCAGGACCGCCCCTACTCGTCCAGCCAGATCTCGTCGTAGGCGACGAACTGGAGCGGGCTCTGGATGAAGTTCTTCACCGCCTTGTCGTAGACGATCGAGCCCGTGTACCAGTTGAGGGGCACCACGGCCACGTCCTCGAGGATCTCCTCCTCGGCCTCCCGGTACCGCTCGTTGGCGTCGTCCTCGTCGAGCGTGGCCCGAGCCTCGTCGATCAGCTTGTCGACCTCGGGGTTGGAGTACTGCATGAGGTTGTCGCCACCGATGGAGTCGCTGTGGAACAGCGGGTAGAGGCCGTTGTCGTAGGCCACGTAGTCCCAGATCCACCCGGCCCGGAAGAACTGGCCCTCGCCGGCGCGCATCTGGGTGAAGTAGGTGGTGGAGTCGCGCCCGTCGAGGGTGGAGGGGATGCCGATCTCCTCCAGGTTGGCCTGGATGATCTGGGCCACCGGCTCGTGGCCGGCGCCGGCGTTGAAGTTGAGCTGGATGGGCTCGGTCACCTCGCCGCCCCAGTCCTCGAGCAGCTGGCGGGCACGGTCGAGGTCGCGCTCGGCGGCGCCGGCGATGTCGTCCAGGCCCTCCTCGTAGCCAGGCAGGCCCGGCGGCGTCCAGCCGGTTGCCACCGTGCGGGAGCCGCTGTAGACGGTGTCGACGATGGCCTGCTTGTCGATGGCCAGGGCGATGGCCTGGCGCAGCAGGAGGTTGTCCTCGCCGCCCACGACCGGGTCGTCCATGTTGAACCCGAAGTAGTAGATGCCGAGGGACTCGTCGGTGGCGTTCTGGTCGGGGAACCGGGTCAGGACCTCCTCGAAGCGCCCGGGTGGGATGTAGCCGGTGTCGCCCTGGCCTGCCTCGAACGCCTGGAAGGCGGAGTCGAGGTCGCTGGAGATGCGGAAGTCGATGGCATCGAGATAGGCGGTGTGGCCGTTCAGGCCGCCCCAGTAGTCGTCGTAGCGCTCCAGCTTGATGGAGCGCTCGTCGGCCCACGGCTCGGACATCTTGAACGGCCCGTTGCCGATCATCACGTCGCGCTCCCACTGCGACTGGTCGTCGAGGGCCTCGACCACGTCCTTGGGCACGGGGGAGAACACCGAGTGCGACACCGAAGCGGGGAAGGTGGAGTAGGGGAACTGCAGCGAGACGGTGAGGGTCATGGCGTCGTCGTCGGCCACCACGCCCTCCAGCTCGGTGGTCTCCCCGTCCGCCACGGCGTCGCTGCCCACGATGGGGTCGAGGTGGTAGGCCAGGTCGGAGGCGAACTCGGGGTTGACCACCCGCTCCCAGGCGAACTTGAAATCACTGGGCAGCACCGGGTCGCCGTTGTGGAAGGTGACGCCTTCGCGGAGCTGGAAGGTCCACTCGTCACCCGCGTCGTTGCTCTCCCACGACTCGGCCACCATGGGCTGGAGCTCGCCGGTCTGGTAGTCGTTCTCCGTCAGGCCGTCGAAGACCAGCTGGGCGATCTGCGAGCCCTGGATCACGCTCGACAGGCCGGGGTCGATGTGCTCGGGGTTGCCGGCGGAGAAGTTCTGCAGGTCGACCAGCGTCCCGCCGACGACGGGCTCGCCGTCCTCGGTCGGGGTCCGGTCACCTTGCTGGCCGCCGGGAGCAGCGGTGTCGTCGCCGTCACCCCCACCGCCACCGCAGGCGGCAGCGACGAGCGTGAGCGCGACGAGCAGGGCGACGAGGCGGGCGAAGGTCGTGCGCGGGAGCGCAACTCTCACGAGAGGTCCTCCTTGGTGCTGGAAGGCTGTAGGTCAGAGCGGCGACGCCCGAGCTACTGCAGGCGCAACGCCAGGATCACCGTGGTG
>JAHWJU010000218.1 GCA_019348255.1 Actinomycetota bacterium
GCCACGAAGGCCAGGGCGTAGATGAACTCGCTGGCCGACAGGGTGAAGGTGAACACCACCACGGCCACGATGCCGGGGAACGACAGGGGAACCAGGATCCTGGCGAAGGCGCCGAAGCGGCTGTAGCCGTCGACCGTGGCCTGCTCCTCGATGTCGCGGGGGATGGCCTTGAAGAACCCCATCAGCAACCACACCGAGACCGGGACGGTGATGGTGGGATAGAGCACGACCAGAGCCCACACCGAGTCCTGCAGGCCGAGGGTGGCGACCACCCGCGAGAGGGAGATGAACAGCAACGAGGGGGGCACGAGGTAGACGAAGAAGATGGCGATGCCCATGGCCCCGCCCCAGGGCATGTCGAGGCGAGCCAGGCTGTAGGCGGCGGGAAGGCTGAGGGCGAGGGTGATGGCCACCACCAGCAGCCCCACCAGCAAGGTGTTGCGGGCGAAGGTCGGGAAGGCGGTGCCGGCCAGCAGCAGGTCGACGTGCTCGAGGGTGGGGTCGAGGTTGAACACGAACGGGTTGTTGGCCCGGTTGTAGAGGTCCTGATCCCGCTTGAAGGCGGTGATCGCCGCCCACAAGAAGGGGAAGGCGGCCATCCCGGTGAACGCCACCACCAGCCCGTAGAGGGCCACCCGGGCACCCTTGCGGCGCCGGCGGGCGGCGCGCCGGGCCGCCTCGACCTGGACGGTGTCGGAGACGTCCACGTCACATCACCTCCATCCGCTTGGCCGAGCGGAGGATGAGCACGGCGAACGCCAGCAGGACGGGGAAGAGGAACAGGGCGATGGCGGCGCCCTGAGCCAGGTCGCCACCCTGGATGCCCCGGAAGTACGCCCAGCTGGCGAGCACCTGGGTGGAGTCCACCGGCCCGCCGCGGGTGAGCACGAACACCACGGCCATGTCGGTGAAGATCACGATGGCGCCGAAGAGCGTGGCAACGGCGATCACCGGCAGGGTCATGGGGATGGTGATCTCGAACAGCGTGCGCCAGAACCCTGCCCCGTCGACCTTGGCGGCATCGTTGATCTCGCTGGGGATGGCGCTGAGGCCGGCCATGATGATCACCGCGGCGAGGGGCACGATGCGCCAGGTGTGCACGGCGACGACTGACGTCATGGCCAGCCCGGCGTTGCCGAGCCAGTAGAGGTTGCCCTCCAGCAGGCCGACCTGCCGGAGCACCCAGTCGATGGGGCTGAACAGCGAGTCGAGCAGCCAGACCCAGGCGATGGTGGCCAGTGAGGCGGGGGTGGTCCACGGCAGGAGCACCAGGAGGCGCACGATCCACTTGCCCCGGAAGTCCTGCACCAGGATCAGGGCGAGGATCTTGGCCAGGATCACCACCAGGGCCATGGCCACGGCGGTGATCAGCACGGTGTTGAGCAGCGCCCGCCGGAAGGTGGGGTCGCCCACGACGGTGCGGAAGTTCCGCAGCCCCACGAAGTCGAAGCTGGGGTCTCCCACGGTGACGTCGCTCAGGCTGTAGGCGATGGCGAGGAAGAACGGGACCGCCACCAGCACGACGATGTAGACGACCGCCGGCAGCAGCATGACCCGGGCCAGGAAGCCCTTGCGATCGAGAAGGTAGCGACCTCTGGGCGGGCCGCCGCCGGCCGCCGCGCCCGTCGCCGTGGTGGTGGTCACAGCCGCCGGCGCTCGGCCCGCAGGCCCGACTCGACGTCGAAGAAGCGCAGGTCGGCGGCAGCCACCACGAATTCGTGCGACTGTTCGGCCGGCACGTCCACCGAGACGGTGGCCGGCAGCATGGCGATCACCCGGGTGTCCTCGCCCAGCCCCTGGACGGTCCCGATCACGTGCCGCTCCGAGCCCAGGTACTCCACCCGGTGGACGTGGAAGCTCAGCGTCAGGGCGTCCGGCTCAGCGTCGGCCACGCCCTTGGGCAGGAAGCTCTCGGGGCGGAAGCCCACGAGGACGTCTTCCCGGCGCACCAGGTTCATCGGCGGCGAACCCAGGAAGGTGGCCACGAAGGTGTCCGCCGGCTCTCGGTAGACGTCACCGGGCGTGCCGACCTGGCGCACCCGGCCCCGGTCCATCACCACGATGCGATCGCCCATGCCCATGGCCTCGACCTGGTCGTGGGTCACGTAGATCGTCGTCGTGCCCACCCGGCGCTGGAACAGCTTGAGGTCGTCGCGTGCTGTCGCCCGGAGCTTGGCGTCGAGGTTGGAGAGCGGCTCGTCGAGCAGGAACACGCTCGGCTCCCGGACCAGGGCCCGGGCCAGGGCGGCGCGCTGGCGCTCGCCACCGGAGAGGTGCCGGGGCTTGCGGTCGAGCAGGTGGCCGATGCCCAGCAGGTCGGCGGCCCACTGAGCTTGGCGCCGGCGCTCGTCGGGCTCGATGCCGGCCGCCTTGAGCGGGAAGACGATGTTCTGCAGCACGGTCTTGTGCGGGTAGAGGGCGTAGCTCTGGAAGACCATGGCGATCTTGCGGGCCCGTGGTGGCAGGTCGGCCATGGAGTTGCCCCCGATGAGGACGTCGCCCGCGGTCGGCTCCTCCAGCCCGGCGATCATCCGCAGCAGCGTCGTCTTCCCGCAGCCGGAGGGACCGAGGAGGACGAGGAACTCGCCGTCGGTGGTGGCCAGGTCGACGGCCTCGACGGCGTGGATGTCGCCGTCGAAGTGCTTGGTGAGGCCCCGGACCTCGACGATGGCCACCTCGCCGGTCCCGGGTCGGTCAGTCCCGCCCGCCGACCAGGCCCCGCTCGCGCCACCGGGCGAAGATGGCCCGGATCTCGGCATCGGCGTCGGCCACCGCCTGCTGGGGGCTGGCCTCGCCCTGTGCCGCTCGGGCCATCATCTTGGGGAGCACGAAGGTGTTGAACACCTCGCCGATGGCGGCGTTGGCCGGGCCCGGATGGCCCACGGTGGTGCTCCAGCTCTCGGCGTCGGTCAGCAAGGCGAGCTTGTCGTCGGGCACGGACCCGAACGGGTCACGGGTCAGCCAGTCTTCGAGCTGCGGAACGGTGTCGCGGAAGGCGGGGAAGGTGTACAGCTCGGTGTTGTAGGTGGCGGGGCCGTAGTTGGCCAGGAGGTTGAGGATGAACTCCTTGGCCGCTTCGGGGTTCCGGGCGTGGGTCGGGATGACGTAGATCGGGATGACGTGCTGGCTGGCCAGCCCCGTGCCGTCGGGTCCCTTCAGCGGCGGCGTGAAGTAGACGTCGTCGGCCACGTCGGGGTTGGCCTGCTGCGCCGTGCGGTACGCCGAGATGGAGTTCAGGATGTAGGAGAACTCGCCGGCGATGAGCCCCTGGTTGTTCGACGCCGCGTTCCAGGCGAAGACCTCGGGGGTCATGGTCTCCCGGAACAGCCGGGCCATGAAGTCGACGGCCTCGACGGTCTCGGGCGAGTTGAGCACCACGTTCTCGTCGGCGTCCTGCACGGACCCGCCGAACGACCAGATCATGGCCCGGGCCGCCATGTTCGAGTCGATCTCGTTGGACATCCCGATGCCCATGTGGACGCCCTGCTCCTCACGGATCCGGGCCCCACCCTCCAGCAGCTCCTGGTAGGTCGAGGGCCCGTCGGGCAGGTCGATCTGCTCCCACATGCTGCGCCGGAAGTTGCCCGGGTCGGGCACCCAGCCGTGGCAGAAGCCGTAGAACTTGCCGGTGGTGGGGTTGAAGGAGCTGCGGGTGCACAGCTCGGTCTGCTGACCGAACCGTCGCCGGGCCTCCTCGTTGAGGTCGGTGAGGTCGAGCACGCTCGGCTCGAAGGCCGACGGCGGCGACAGGAGCTCGACCAGGTCGTG
>JAHWJU010000062.1:0-7769 GCA_019348255.1 Actinomycetota bacterium
CCAGCCGCTGGGCCAGGCGCTCGACGGTGGGGGCGTCGAACAGCTCGGTGCTGTACGCGAGCTCGATGGTGAGCCCCCTCCGGGGCAGCACGACGAGGGTCAGCGGGTAGTGCGTGGCGTCCCGGGCGTCGATGCCGGTGACGCGGAGCCCCTCCCCCGCCGGTAGGCGGTCGGGGTCGAAGGGGTAGCTCTCGAACACGAAGAGCGTGTCGAACAGCTCGCCGGCGACCGCCGCGACAGTTTGTATGTCCGACAGCGCCACGTGATGGTGGGCCATGAGCTGGGCCTGTTCGTGCTGCAGCCGGGTGAGAACTTCCACCACCCGCTCCGCCGGCCTCGCCCTCACCCGGACCGGGATCGTGTTGATGAACAGCCCGATCATCGACTCCACGCCCGGCAGCTCCGCCGGACGGCCCGACACGGCCGCCCCGAACACCACGTCCTCTTGTCCGGTCAGGAGACCTAGGACGATGCCCCAGGCGCCCTGGAGGACGGAGTTCATGGTCAGCCCGTGGGCTCTGGCTAGCGCCCTCAAGCCCTCGACCAGCGGCTGCGGGAGGACCCAGGTCACCCGAGCCGGCAGCCGGGGTGGCCCGGTGAGGCTGGACCCGGAGAGCCGGGTCGAGGCGACGCCGGCGAGCGCCCGCTCCCACTCGGCCATCGACGCCTGCCGGTCCTGGGCCGCCAGCCAAGCCAGGTAGTCGCGGTAGGGGGCGGGCGGCGCCGGCCCGTCGCCCCCACCCCCCGCCCGGTACAGCTCCACCAACTCACCCACCACGAGCGGGAGGGACCACCCGTCGACGAGGAGATGATGGACGGTCACGATGAGCCGCCACCGGTCCTGGTCGAGCCGGACGAGCGAGAACCTCGACAGCGGTGGGCGGGCCGGATCGAACGGCCGCGCCCTGTCCTCGTCGGCGACCTCGTCGCCCGACGCCGCCGCCAGGCCGCGCAGGTCGATCTCGCGCCAGTCGACCGGCACGTCGCGCACCACGACCTGCAGCGGCTCACCGGAGCGACGGCGCCGGAACGCCACCCGCAGGTTGGGGTGGCGGTCCATGAGGGCCTGCGCCGCGGCCCGGAGCCGGTCCGGTTGCACGGGCCCATCGAGTTCGGCCAGCACCTGCACCACGTACAAGCCGGCGCTGCCCTGGTCGAGCTCGGCGTGGAACAGCAGGCCCTCCTGGAGCGGCGCCAGGGGAAGGACTTCCTCGATGATGGGCAGTCGGGCGGCGTCCACGTCAGGCTCCCGCCTGTGGCGTCCCGAGGCCGAACTCGAGCTCGTCGAGCTCGTCCTGGCCGATGGAGACGAGGGGGGAGGGTTCAACCGGGCTGTCGACGACGGTCCTTCTCGTCTCCAGCACCCGGGCGTGGGCGGCGAGCGCCTCGACGGTCCTGTGCTCGAACACGTCGCGCGGGGTGATGGCCAGCCCCGCCTGCCTCGCACCGCTGACGAGGCGGATCGAGGCGATGCTGTCGCCCCCGAGGTCGAAGAAGCTGTCCTCGGCACCCACGTGGGGGACGCCCAGGACCCCGGCGAAGACAGTGGCCAGCAGGCGCTCGCCCTCGGTTCGTGGTGGCCGCCCGGACCCGGCGGCGAAGTCCGGAGCGGGCAGCGCCAGCCGGTCGAGCTTGCCGTTCGGGGTCACCGGCAGCGAGTCGAGGATGACGAAGGCGGCGGGGACCATGTACTCAGGCACGGCCGCCGAGAGGTGGGACCGCAGCTCCTCGGGTGCCGGCCGCCGGTCCGGTTCGGCCACCAGGTAGGCGACCAGCTGGTTGTGCCCCGGGCGGTCCTCGCGCACGACGACGCGCGCCTCCGTGACACCGGGGTGGGAGCCGAGCACCGTCTCGATCTCGCCGAGCTCGATGCGGAACCCGCGGACCTTCACCTGGTGGTCGACACGGCCCAGGTACTCCAGGGCGCCGTCGCGCCCCCGGCGCACCACGTCGCCCGTGCGGTACATCCGAGAGCCGGGCTCGCCGAAGGGGTCGGCCACGAATCGCTCCGCGGTGAGCGCCGGTCGCCCGAGGTAGCCGCGGGCAAGCCCGGCGCCGGCGATGTACAGCTCGCCGCGCACGCCGTCGGGGACCGGACGCAGGCGGGCGTCGAGGACGTGCAGCGTCGTGTTGGCGATCGGTCCGCCGATCGGAGGCGCGCCCGAGCCGGCGCCGACGTCGGCCGCCGTCGACCAGATCGTCGTCTCCGTCGGGCCGTAGAGGTTCGTGACGCGGCCGCCGCAGGCCTGCATCCGCTCGGCCAGCGCGGCCGGCAGGGCCTCGCCGCCTACGAGGATGCGGACGTCCTCCAGCGCCGGTCGCCCCTCCGAGAGCAGCGCCTGCCAGAGCGTCGGCGTTGCCTGCAGCGCGGTGACGCGGTGGCGGGCCACGAGGCCGAGCAGGGCTTCGGGGTCGAGCGCAGCCGCCTTGTCGGCCAGCACGACGGTCGCGCCGGTGAGGAGGGGGAGGTACAGCTCCAGACCGGCGATGTCGAAGCCCACGGTGGTGACGGCCAGCAGCCGGTCGCCGGGGCCGAGCGCGAACCGGTCCTGCATGGCCAGCAGGAAGTTCACGAGCGAGCCGTGCTCGACCACCACGCCCATCGGCCTGCCGGTCGAGCCCGAGGTGTAGATGACGTAGGCCGCGTTGCCCGCCGACGCCGGACAGGGCAGCGAGCTCGGCGCGGTCCCGTCCCCGGAGAGCTCCTCGATCAGGAGCCACGGGGTTCCGTCGCCGGCGGGGAGCCGTTCGGCCACGGCGGCGGTGGTGAGCACGCACAGCGGCTCGGCGTCTCCGAGCATGTAGGCGATGCGGTCGGCCGGGTAATCCAGATCGAGCGGCAGGTAGGCCGCTCCAGCCTCGAGCACCGCGAGCAGAGCCACCACGAGCTCGGGCGAACGGGGCAGGGCCACGGCCACGACCCGCTCGGGCCCGGCGCCACGGCCGGCCAGCACCCGCGACAATCGGTTGACCCGGGTGCGCAGCTCGGCGTAGCTCAGCCGGTAGTCGCCGCACACCAGCGCCGTGGCGGCGGGGGACGCCGAGGCCGCGGCCGCCAGCAGCTCCGGCAGGGTGGCCTCCGGTGCCGGGGCGACCGTGACGGCCCCGCCGGCCTGCAGCCGCCGGCGTTCAGCAGCCAGGAGCACGTCGATCTCGCCGATCGGCAGGTCCGGCTCGGCGACGGCCGCGTCGAGCAGCCGCACCAGGCGCTCCGCCAGCGCCTCGGCGGTGTCGGCCTCGAACAGGTCGGTGCTGTACTCGAGGTGCCCCTCGATGCCGCCGGCATCCGGCTCCTCGGCGACGTAAACGGTGAGATCGACCTTGGAGACACCGACGTCGACCTGCTCCGGCTCCGCCTGCAACGCCCCCACCTCGGCGCCGGCGGGCTGGCGGCGGCGGTGGACGAGCATGACCTGGAACAGCGGGTGGCGCGCCAGCGACCGGGACGGGGCCAGCGCCTCCACGACCCGCTCGAAAGGGGCGTCCTGGTGATCGAAGGCGGCAAGGTCGACGCGCCGCACCCGCTCGAGCAGCTCCGAGAAGCTGGGATCACCAGCGGTGTCCGTCCGCAGCACCACCGTGTTGACGAAGAACCCGACGAGCTCGTCGAGCGCGTCATCGCCGCGACCGGCGACGGGCGTTCCGACAGGGATGTCGGTGCCGGCGCCGAGGCGGGTCAGCAGCGCCGCGAGCGCGGCGTGAAGCACCATGAACATGGTGACGCCGGCTCGCCGCGCCAGAGACTCGGCCCTCTCGTGCAGCGCAGCCGGGACCCGGAAGGCGACGGTGGCGCCCCGGTGCGAAGCCACCGCCGGCCTCGGCCGGTCCACGGGTAGGTCCAGCTGCTCGGGCCCGCCCCGCAGGGTCTGGACCCAGAACCCCAGCTGACGGGACAGGTTCGACGCTGGGTCGGCTGCGTCCCCCAGCACCTCCCGCTGCCAGAGGGTGTAGTCGGCGTATTGCACCGGGAGCGGGGCCCACCCCGGCGGCTGGCCGGTGCTGCGGGCGGCAAGGGCGGTGGCCAGGTCGCGCACGAGGGGCCCAACCGACCACTCGTCGGCGGCGATGTGGTGCACGACCACCAGCAGCACATCCTCTTGCCGGCTGGGACGGCGGAACAGCCAGGCCCGCAGGGGGACCTCGTCGGCCAGGTGGAAGGGCTGGCGAGCAGCGGCGGCAAGCTCGTCGGTGAGCGGACCGTCGACGGTGCAGACTTGGAGGGTGGTGCGGGCCTGCTCGGCGGGCAGGACGCGCTGGAACGGCTGGCCTCCCTCATCCGGGAACACGGTTCGGAGGGCCTCGTGGCGGGCGACCACGTCGGCGAGCGCCCCCCGCAGTGCGGTGACGTCGCCGCCGCCCGGGAGGCGGAGCACTACCGGCACGTTCCAGGTGGCGCTGGGGCCGTCGAACCGGTACAGGAACCAGAGCCGCTCCTGGGCGAAGGACAAGGGCAGGCGGTCGCTACGGGGCGCCGGGCGCAGCGGCGGCCGGGTGGCCCGAGGCGCCCCGACGACGGCGGCCAAGCCGGCGACGGTGGGCGCGTCGAACACCGCCCGTACGGACAGGTCCACGTCGAAGAACCGCCGGATGCCGTTGACGAGGCGGATGGCCAGCAGCGAGTGGCCACCGAGGGCGAAGAAGTCGTCGTCGATCCCCACCCCGTCGATGCCGAGCACCTCCGCGAACAGTCCGCGCAGGATCTGCTCACGAGCGGTACGCGGTGGGCGGCCGGCGGCGGTGCCGGCGAAGTCCGGCACCGGCAGGGCCCGCCGGTCGAGCTTGCCGTTGGGCGTCAGCGGCAGGGCGTCGACCAGCACGCAAGCGGCGGGAACCAGGTGACGCGGGAGGCGGGCACTCAGATGGTGGCGCAGCTCCGCCGGGTCGAGCACTCCCCCGGAGCGGGGCACGACGTAAGCCACCAGCCGCTTCTGCTCACCGTCGTCGTGGGCGACCACCGCGGCGGTGGCGACCCCCGCTTGGCGGCTCAGCTCGGCCTCGACCTCGCCCGGCTCGATGCGAAAGCCCCGGATCTTGACCTGGTCGTCGGTACGCCCGAGGAACTCGAGGCAACCGTCGGGCAGCCAGCGCACCAGGTCGCCGGTACGGTACAGGCGCGACCCAGCGGCGCCGAATGGGTTGGCCACGAAACGCTCGGCGGTGAGCGCCGGCCGGTTGAGGTACCCGCGGGCCAGGCCGGCGCCGGCCAGGTGGAGCTCCCCGGGCACCCCCACCGGAACGGGTTGAAGGCCCGGATCGAGCACGTAGGCCTGCACGTTCGCCATCGGCCGGCCGATCGTGGGCGAGGAGCTTTCGCCCACGCGGGAGAACAGGGCGTCGACGGTGGACTCGGTGGGGCCGTAGAAGTTGTAGGCGCCCAGCGACCCCGCCTCGCGCAGCTCGGACCACAGCGCGGCGCCGGCCGCCTCCCCCCCGAAGCTGACAACCCTGGGCCGCTGCCGGCCCGCGGCGACAAGCCCGGCGCCGAGCAGGTGCGCCAGGTAGGACGGGGTGGTGTCGACCACGTCGATGCACCGAGCCCGGACCTCGTCCACCACCCTCTCGGGGTCGAGGCGGACCTCGTCGTCCATGAGGTGCAGCTCGTGGCCGGCGACCATCCATAGCAGCGGGTCCCAGAAGGCGTCGAAGACGGCCGGCGCGAGCAGTGCGACGCGGAACCTGCCCCCGCCCGCGGCGCCAACCTCGGGGGTGATGACGTCGGCGAGCTGGGCGCGGAACAGGTTCGTAAGGCCCCGGTGGGCCACCACGACCGCCTTGGGGGTCCCGGTCGACCCCGAGGTGGAGATGAGGTACGCAGGGTTGTCCAGGCGCAGTGGCTCGGCGCGCTCGGCGTCGGTCACCGCGTCGGCGCGGCAACCGCCCAGCTCCGCGACCACGAGCGGGTCGTCGAGCAACACGCACGGCCAGTCGACGGGAAGCGCCCGGGCCGTCCCGTGCGTGGCGATCACGCACGACGGCGCGGCATCCGCGAGTTGCCGGGCGATCCCCTGAGCAGGGTGGTCGGGGTCCAGCGCGAGGACGGCGGCGCCGGCCTTGAGCACCGCGAGCAGGCCGATCACGAGCCGCTCGTCCCGGGGCAGCGCGAGGGCGACGACCTGCTCGGGCCCGACGCCCCGCCCGGCCAGCAGACGGGCCAGCCGGTTCGCTCGCCCGTCCAGGTCGCCGTAGGTGAGGTGGGTCGCGCCCGCTACGAGGGCGACCTCGTCGGGTTGCCGGGAGGCCTCGGCCTCGAACAGCTCGGGCAGGGTGACGGCGGGAACGGCGCGTTCGGTGGCGTTCCAGTCGACGAGGAGGCGGGCGCGCTCCTCCGCGGAGACCACATCGATGGCCCGCACCGGCCCCTGGGGGTGGGCCACCACCGCCGCCAGCACCCGCTCGACCCAGCCTGCGATGCGGCCGGCCAGACCGGCCTCGACCATGTCGGGGCGGTAGGAGAGGCGCAGCGCGAGTCGCCGGCCGGGCACGACGGTGAGGCACAACGGATAGTGCGTGGCGTCGCGCCGCTCGACGTCGATGACCCTGACCGCGCCGGCGCCCGCCGGCTTCTCGGCGTCGATCGGGTAGTTCTCGAACACGACCAAGCTGTCGAACAGCTGTCCGATGCCGACCGCGGCCTGGATGGCGGCCAGCGACACGTGATGGTGGGCCATCAGCTGCGCCTGTTGGTCCTGCAGCCGCCGCATCCACGACACGGCGGGCTCCCCCCGGTCCACTCGGACCCGCACCGGCACGGTGTTGACGAACAGTCCGACCATCGACTCGACGCCGCATAGCTCGGCCGGGCGTCCGGAGACGGTGGCGCCGAACACCACGTCGTCGCGGCCGGTGAGGAGGCCGAGCACGATCCCCCACGCACCCTGGATGACGGTGTTGAGGGTGAGCCCGTTGCGCCGGGCGAACGCACCGAGCGCGGCAGTGGCCTCCTCGTCGAGGTGCCCCTCGCTGACCTGCTCGGGCACGGCCGGCGCCGAGGTTCGCTCGGTAGTGCAGATCCGGGTCGGCTCGTCGAGGCCGGACAGCGACCGTGCCCACGCCGCGACCGAGGCTGCCGTGTCCTGTGCCGCCGCCCATGCGAGGTAGTCCCGGTACGGGCGCGCGGGGGGCAGAGCAGCGGTGGCGCCCTCCACGTGCAGCACGAGTAGCTCGCGCACGAGCACCGGCAACGACCACCCGTCGATGACCAGGTGGTGGACGGTCAGCACCACCAGGCAGCGTTGCGGACCGAGGCGCAGCAGCGACAGGCGCAGCAGCGGCGCACCGGCGGGGTCGAAGGGGCGGCCCCGGTCCTCGTCGGCGAGACGCCGAGCCTTCGTCTCTTGGTCGGCCTCGGCCGACAGTTCGACCACCCGGATGGGGATGTCGACGTCACGGAGGACGACCTGCACGGGGGCGCCGTCACTGGTGAGGCGGAAGGCGGACCGCAGGGCCGGGTGCCGGCGCACGAGAGCCCGGGCGGCGCGCGCAAAGGCGTCGGCGTCGAGCGGCCCCTCGATGGTGAGGAGCAGTTGCACGACGTAGGCGTCTCCACCGGGCGTTTCGATGCCGGCGTGGAAGAAAAGGCCCTCCTGCAGCGGCCCGAGCGGCAGGACATCTTCGACATCCGGTCCGGTAGCACCGACCTGCGCCGCCTCGCCGGGCTCGAGCACGACGAGGGAGCCACCGACGGGTGGTACCTCCTCTTCCGTCGCCGGCGCCCTCGCGGCCACCGCGGCGGCCAACGCGGCCGGGCTGGCGTGCTCGAAGACGTCGGG
>JAHWJU010000062.1:7869-12707 GCA_019348255.1 Actinomycetota bacterium
GCGACGACGTAGCCGACGAGACGCACCTCCCCGGCCCCGTTGCCGTCGGCGACGACCGCCGCCTGACGAACGCCGGGGCAGGAGCCGAGCGCCGCTTCGATCTCGCCCAGTTCCACCCGGAAGCCCCGGATCTTCACCTGGTCGTCGATGCGTCCGAGGTACTCCAGCGCGCCGTCGTCTCGGCCGCGGGCGAGGTCACCGGTCCGGTACATCCGCGAGCCGGGGCTGCCGAACGGGTCGGCCACGAAGCGCTCGGCCGTCAGCCCCGGCCGGTTCAGGTACCCCCGGGCCAGTTGCACCCCCGCGAGGTACAGCTCGCCGGTGCGGCCCGGTTCGAGCGGCCGGAGGCGATGGTCGAGCACGCGCAGGCCGGTGTTCCACACCGGCCTGCCGATCGGCACGCCCCCCACGTCGTCGGGTGAGCAGGCCCAGGAGGTGACGTCGACGGCGGCCTCCGTCGGGCCGTAGAGGTTGTGCAGTTCGGGGCCGGACGTGCCGAACGTGCGATAGAAGCGGTCCCGTAGTGCGGCGGGCAGCGCCTCTCCGCTGCAGATGACCCGGCGGAGCGACCTGCACCGGGCGGCAGTGGGCTCGGCCAGGAACGCGTGCAGCATCGAGGGGACGAAGTGCAACGTCGTGACGCGCTCACGCTGGATGAGGCCCGCCAGGTAGGCGGGGTCGCGGTGGCCACCGGGCTTGGCCACCACCAGGGTGGCGCCCGCGTTCAGGGTCCAGAAGAACTCCCACACCGACACGTCGAAGCTCGACGGGGTCTTCTGCAGAACCCGGTCATCCCCGGCCAGCCCGTACTCCGACTGCATCCAGAGGAGGCGGTTGACGATGGACCGATGGGAGACCGCGACCCCTTTCGGTCGCCCCGTGGACCCCGAGGTGTAGATGACGTACGCCAGTTGCTCCGGTTCCGGCGCGATCTGGTTCCCCGCGGCGATGCTCCCGCCGGCAAGGGCCTGCACCGTCTCGCTGGTGTCCATGAGCAGAGACGGCAGTGCGTCGGGCAGGCAGCGCGCCACCGCCTGGTTCGTCACGGCGAGAGCCGGTCCGGCGTCACCCACCATGAAGCTGAGCCGCTCGGGCGGGTAGTCGGTGTCCAGGGGCAGGTAGGCGGCGCCGGCCTTGTGCACGGCGAGCAGTGCCACGACGAGCTCCAGCGAGCGGGGCAAGGCGACGGCCACGATCCCATCACGGCCCGCGCCCCGCTCGGCGAGGAGCACGGCCAGCCGCGCCGCCCGCGCGTCGAGTGCCGCGTAGCTGAGGCGTCTGCCTTCGAACACCACCGCCGTGGCCTCGGGCGTGAGAGCAGCCTGCTCCGCGAACAATGCAGGGAGGGTGGTGTCAGGCAGTGGCTGGGGCGATCGCTCGCTGATCCCGTCCACCGGACCGTCCGAAGTGGTGAAGCTCATGCGGCGACAGACGCCAGGTTCGTCGCGGTCAGCAAGTCGTGCCGAGATCGGCCGTCTCGCGCCCGACCGTCGCCCCGCGCGCCGGGCAGGGCACCTCGACGGAGATCACTCGCCCGCGTCGCGCGACGACCGACTCCAGGATCTCCCCCGCCCGCACCGCCGTGTTCGACAGAAGCGACGAGGAGATGCCATGGGTGTGCTCGGTCCCGCCCTGGAGGTAGATGCCGCACTGCAGCTCGCGCACGGTCCTCACCCGGTAATCGCGTTCGACGCGCAACTGGCCGTCGTTGTCGTAGCGGCAGTACCGGGCCAGATCTCCTAGGAGCCGGGTGGGATCAGCCGGGCGGTATCCGGTGGCGTAAACCACCACGTCGGCATCGAGCTGCGTCTTGTCTCCGGTGGTCATCGACTCGATGGTCACCCGCAGCCGGTCGTCGTCTTCCACGACGTCCGTCAGGCGGCAGACGTTGAACACCCGCAGGCGCTTGGCGCCGAGGACCGCCTCCTGGTACGTACGTGCGTAGAGATCCTGGATGAGGTCGTGGTCGACCACCGAGTAGTTCGTGTTGCGGTGGTAGTCGATGATCGCCCGCTTGACCGTGCTGGGCGCCGTGTAGAACTCGTCCACCGCCGTGGGATCGAAGATGCGGTTCGCGAAGGAGCTGTCGTCCGCCGGGCTGTACCCGTACCGGGAGAAGACGGCGCACACCTCCGCCCCCGGGAACCTCCGGTGCAAGTAGGCGGTGGCCTCGGCCGCACTCTGCCCGGCACCCACGACCACGAACCGCGCTGGGGACGTATCGCTGATCCTGTCGACTCGGCCGAGCAGGTCACGGCTGTGGAACGTGCGGGCGCCGAGGGAGGCACCGCTCGGCACGATGGGCTCGAGGCCCAATCCGAACACGAGGTTCCGCGCCCGGTGGACGGTGACACCGCCCGACCCCGTGGCAGTGACGACGTCGAAGGCGACGACGGCGCCGTCTTGCACGACCGGCCGCACGGCAGCCACCTCGTGGCCGTAGCGCACGAGCTCGTCGACCTTGGCAGCCGCCCATTCCAGGTAGTCGTGGAACTCGATCCTCAGCGGGTAGAGGCTCTTGCAGTTGATGAAGTCGAGCAGCCTGTTCTTGCTGTGGAGGTAGGCCAGGAAGCCGAACCCGCTGGCCGGGTTCCGCAGCGTCACCAGGTCCTTCAGGAAGCAGACCTGCATCGTGGCGTCGTCGATCAACATCCCGCGGTGCCACCCGAAGGTGGCCTGCCGTTCGAGGAAGAGGCCGGAGACGGCTTCGTCGTTCCCGGCGCGCTCGTTGTGCTCCTTCAAGGCGATCGCCAGCGCGAGGTTCGAGGGCCCGAACCCGATGCCGATGACGTCGTGGACGTGAGCGTCGTCGACCGGAAGTATCTGTGACATGGTCTCCCCGTGGCGGCCCACGCCGCGATCGGCCGCCGACGTCGCCGGCAGCGATGTAAGGGCTTCCTTCTGGAAGTTGTTAGGTTAACCTAACATCTCTTCCTCGACGTGTCCACTGATGCGGCCACGTACTTCTCCTGGCCGACAGGTGGCCGCTGCGCGCAGCAGGCCCGCTCCGTGGTGCTCGATCACGCGGTGGTTCGCCTCCGTGAGCAGTGCGACGCAGGCCACGAAGCCCTCCCCTGGCTCGAGGTCGCTGAGCTGCGCGTGCACGGTCGGCGCCGGCCGCTCCTGCCAGTCGATCAGGCGGGCCGGCTGATGGGGCGCGGACACCGTGACCAACGCCGGCGACACCGCCAACCCGTGGCCGGTGGCCTTCAGCAGCGCCTCCTTGCGCACCCAACAGCGGAGGAAGGCGAGGGCGCGGTGGGCGGACGGCACCTCCTGCAGAGCGCGCTGCTCCGCAGGCGAGAGCGCGTCGGCGATCACAGCTCGCTCGTCGGCGCCGGGCGGCACCTGCTCGACGTCGATTCCGACGTGCACACCGCGGGCCACAGCGACCGCCACCCGGTCGCCCGAGTGCGACAGCGACATCTCGAGATCCGCCGACGGGTGGTCCAAGCGGGGCTTGCCGTGGGGTTCTCCGCACGTCCTGCACGGCGCCGCGAAGCGCAGAGCCGCCGGGTCCTCGCCCAGATACTCGGCCAGCACGAGGCGGGCGAGTGCGTGGGCGGCGAGAAACCGAAGCCGATCAGCGGCGAAGGCGAACCGTCGGCGGCGAGCACGCTCGTCGGCTTGGAGCAGCCGGTCCAAGTCGGCTGTGGCGTCACCGGGCCGCGCCCACCAGACATGGCACTCCCCGGCGGGGAGCGCAAGAAGATCGGCTGCCACTTAGCCCGGATCTCAGGCGTGGCTCGTGAGGTAACCACCCATGGTGCGGAAGTAGTCGCCCCCAGCATGCTCTTCGCCGTCATCGGTACGCACCCGCTCGACGACGACGCCGGCGTTCTGGCCCCGCCGGGCGTCGCCGCCGGCGACGACGACGACGCCGTTGCCCTCACGGATGAAGATGCGGCCAGGGGTGCCGCCGTAGCGCCCCTTCGACACCGAGGCGGCCACGACCCGGATGCGCTCCCCCCGGTGGAAGGTGAACGCGTTCGGGTAGGGGTCCGACTGGGCCCGCACGAGGTTGGCGATGTCTTGTGCCGGCCACGTCCAGTCGATCCGGCTGTCCTCGACGCAACGCTTGTGGAAGAAGCTGGCCTTGGAGCGGTCCTGTCGCTTCCAGTCTGTCTGGCCGGAAGAGATGAGCTCGAGGGAGTCGAGGGTGATGGGGCCGAACAGCTCGAGGGTCTTGTGGAACAGGTCGGTGGCGGTTTCGTCGTCTCGGACCGGGACCGCCCGTTGCAGCACGATGTCACCGCAGTCCAAGTCGGCGTCCATCATGTGCGTCGTCACCCCCACCTCCTTCTCGCCGTTGATCACCGCCCAGTTCAACGGGGCGAAACCGGCGTAGGCGGGGAGCAGCGAGTCGTGGACGTTGAGAGTTCCGTGGCGGGGCAGCCCGAAGATGTGCGGCGGGATCCAGGTGCGCCAGTTGGTGGCGACGATGATGTCAGGATCGATCTCCTTGAGCTCCGTCACCAGCTCCTCGTCGTCGGGACGGCTGCGGAGCAGCACCGGCACGCCCCGCTCGGCGGCCAGGTCCGCCACCGAGTCGTCCCAGATCTTTTCGTAGACATGGTTGCTCGGCGGGTGGGTCACGACGCATGCCACATCGTGGTCCGAGTCGACGAGCGCCTGCAGGGTGCGGTGGCCCCACGTCTGGTAACCGAACATGACGACACGCACTTCGCCCCTCCCTCTCCGGCTGGCCCTGGCGCCGGTAGTCAAGTCCACCTAAGTATATATGTTAGGCGTGCCTAAGTCCCACCACCACTGCTATCTGCCGGTGCGCTCGCGGTGCTTGCAGCCTGGCCAGCAGCAAGGCCGACGCTGGCCTTCCT
>JAHWJU010000219.1 GCA_019348255.1 Actinomycetota bacterium
AGGGCCGGGGACGGGACCGGGTCGTGCTGTCAGGATGACCACCCCACCCTAACAAAGGGAGTGGGTGGCGGTGTCGCTTCACTCCCACCGGAACCGGGCGGCGGCCAGGGTGGGCGCCAGCACCGCCCACACCGCCAGCACGAGCCACGCCCGCGTGGGAACGACGCTGCCTGCCAGGGCCGCCCGCAGGGCCTCGGCCAGCGCGCCCGAGGGCAACAGGCGCGCCACTCCCGCGAGCCCGGGCGGCAACTCCTCCAGCGGTATCAACATGCCCGACAGGAGGAGCAGCACGAGGTAGAGGCCATTGGCCGCGGCCAGGGTGGTCAGCGCGGGGAGGGTGCCGGCCAGGAGCATCCCGATCCCGGCGAAGGCCATGGTGGCCACCACGATGGCGACCGCGGCGGCGAGGATGTGGGTCCCGGTGGGGCGGTAGCCCAGAAGCCACGCCTCGGCCAGCAGCACCACCAGCTGGAGCACCTCGATGGCCACCACCGCCATCGTCTTGGCCAGGAGCAGCCGGGGGCGCCCGAGGGGCGTCGTCCCCAGGCGCTTCAGCACCCCGTACTGCCGCTCGAAGCCGGTGGCGATGGCCAGGCTGACCATGGCCGTGGACATGACCGCCAGCGCCAGGATGCCCGGGAACAAAAAGGCGACGGGCTCGTCACCAGCCGTCGACGGAAGCACCTCGACGGTCGAGAAGAAGCCCAGCAGCAGCACGGGGATGCCCAGAGCGAGGAGCACCGACTCGCCCCGGCGCAGCGTCATCGACAGCTCGGCGCCGGCCTGGGCCAGAAGGGGCCTCACCGCCGGCTGCGGCCGCCGGACCGGCTCCGCGGCCGCCGGTCCGACTCGGCCGAGCTCGGTCCCGTGAGCCGGAGGAAGACGTCGGTGAGCGTCTCGCGGCCGGCCCGCAGATCGGCCAGGGACACCTCCCGCTCCGCCAGCCACGCCGTGAGGGAGGCAACCACCGCCGGTGTCGCCGATGCGTCGACGCGGTACTCGCCGGGTTGCTCCTCCACCACCGCCGCCCCCAGGTGGCTGCTGAGAACGGCGACGTCGAGGCCGGGAGCCGCTCCGAAGCGGATGGTGTGGCCGCCACCGGAAGCCATCAGCTCAACCGGTGTCCCCTCGGCCACCAGTCGGCCTCGGTCGATTATGACGATGCGGTCGGCCAGCTTCTCTGCCTCGTCCAGTTCGTGGGTGGTGAGAAGCACGCAGGCCCCGCTGTCCCGCAGGTCCCGGATCACGTCACGGATGACCAGCCGCCCCTGCGGGTCGATGCCGGCGGTGGGTTCGTCCAGGAAGGCCACCTCCGGCCGGCCCACGAGGGCCAGGGCCAGGCTCAGCCGTTGCTGCTCGCCACCCGACAGCCGCCGCCACGGCGTCGCCGCCGCCTCCCGCAGCGCCACCCGGTCGAGCAGCGCATCGGGATCCTCGGCGTCCGGGTAGTACGAGCTGAACAGCCGCAGCACCTGACGCGGCGTCATCGACGGATAGACGCCGCCGGCCTGGAGCATGACCCCTATCCGCGGGGCCAGCGCGGTGGCGTCGAGCACGGGGTGGAGCCCCAGCACCCGGACCGATCCCGATGCGGGCCGGCGGTACCCCTCCAGGGTCTCCACGGTGGACGTCTTGCCGGCGCCGTTCGGCCCGAGGAGGGCGACGACGGAGCCGGCCTCGGCCGAAAAGGAGATTCCGTCCACTGCGGTGGTATCGCGGTAGCGCACGACGAGCGCCGAAACCTCGATGGCCGCCATCTCCCGCACGCTACCTTGCCCTCCATGATCGACATCCGCCGGCTGCGGACCGACCCGGGGGGCACCAAGGCCGCCATGGCGCGGCGGCACGACCCCGCGGTGTTGGTCGACCTCGACCGGGCTGTCGCCCTCGATCACGACCTGCGCACGCGGGCCGCCACCAGGGACGGCGTTCGAGCTCAGGTCAACGCCCTGTCCAAGGCGGTGGCCGAGGCCTACCGGGCCGGTGATCGCGACAAGGGCGACCAGCTCAAGGCGGAGAGCCGCAGCCTCGGCGAAGAGGAGAAGCGCCTCGTCCAGCAGGCGGCCGCCGTCGAGACCGAGCTGCGCGAGCTCCTGCTGCGCATCCCCAACGTCCCGTCGGCGGAGGCACCCGACGGCGCCGGCGAGGAGGACAACGTGATCGTGCGGGTCGAGAACTTCGATCCCGACTCCTACGGCGATCACCAGCGGGTACCGCACTGGGAGGTGGGGCGGGAGCTCGGCATCCTCGACCTGGAGCGGGGCGCCAAGGTGTCGGGTTCGATGTTCCCCGTCTTCCGGGGGTGCGGTGCCACCTTGGTGCGGGCGCTCACCCAGCGGGCCCTCGATGCCAACGCCGACAGCTTCGAGGAGATCCGGCCGCCCACCCTCGTGCGCACCGACACGCTCACGGCCACCGGGCAACTACCGAAGTTCGCGGACGACGCCTACTACATCGAGCGGGACGACCTGTGGGCCATCCCCACGGCGGAGGTCCCCCTCACGTCGCTCTACCGCGACGAGGTCCTGGAGGAGGCAGAACTGCCCAGGCGCCTGATGGCCTACAGCCCCTGCCTCCGCCGTGAGGCCGGAGCGGCCGGCCGCGACACCCGCGGGCTCCTGCGGGTGCACGAGTTCGACAAGGTCGAGATACTGGCCCTGACTACGCCGGAGCAGGCCGCGGCGGTGCACCAGGACCTGCTGGCCCGGGCCGAGGCGCGGCTCATCGAGCTGGCTCTGCCGTACCGCGTGGTGGACATCTGCGCCGGCGACCTCGGCCAGTCCCATGCCCGCTACTTCGACCTGGAGGTCTACGCGCCGGGAGTGGACATGTGGCTCGAGGTGTCCTCGATCAGCTGGTTCAGCGACTACCAGGCTCGCCGCGCCAACCTCCGCTACCGCCGCGGCGCCGGCGGCGCCAGTGGCGCCGGCAGCGGCACCGAGTTCGTGCACACCCTCAACGGGTCGGCCCTGGCCGTTCCGCGGGTATGGGCGGCGGTGGTCGAGACCTACCGCCAACCGGACGGATCGGTGACGGTGCCCGAGGTGCTGCGCCGCTACTTCAGGGGTACGGAGCGAATCACCCCTCCCACCTGATCGCCCGTCGCCCCGGCTACGGTCGCCTCGGATGGGCCACTGGCACGGAGGCTTCGACGGCGACGGTGAGGTCGATCTGGACGCGCCGACGCCGGAGCGCACCCGGCGTCTCCTCGTCCTGGCGTTGGCCCCCTTCCTGGTGGCGACGGCGCTGGGAGTGGCGGTTCTCTGGCCCGGAGCCGACAGGGGCGCCTCCCGGCTGGACCTCGGCTTCGACACCGAGCTGATAGACGGCACCGTCCGTTCCGCCCAGATCGGCGCCTGCGAGGCCACCGCTCCCGAGACCGACATCGAGTGCCTGGTGTACGAGGTGCGTCTGGAGGAGGGCCCGGACGCCGGCGAGACGATCTCGCTCGAGCTGCAGGATTCACCCACGACCGTCCGCCTCGATCCCGGGGACCGGATCGTGCTGGGGCGGGCGACACAGCCCGACGTGCCCCCCGACCTCCGCTACACCTTCGCCGACTTCCAGCGCGAGCGGCCCCTCGCCCTCCTGGTCCTGGTGTTCGTCGCCGCCGTGGTGGCCCTGGGGCGGTGGCGGGGCGCCCGTGCCCTAATCGGTCTGGGCGTGAGCCTGCTCGTTCTCACCCGCTTCGTGCTGCCGTCGATCCTGGAGGGCAACAACGCCATCGCGGTGGCGCT
>JAHWJU010000220.1 GCA_019348255.1 Actinomycetota bacterium
TGTCGGGCGGGCAACGCCAGCGGGCCTGGATCGCCATGGCCCTGGCCCAGGGCACTCCCATCATGCTGCTCGACGAGCCCACCACGTTCTTGGACCTGGCCCACCAAGTGGAGGTGCTCGACCTGCTGGCCGGTCTCAACGCCAATGAAGGCCGGACCATCGTGCTGGTGCTGCACGACCTCAACCACGCCTGTCGTTACGCCCACCACCTCGTGGCCATGGCCGACGGCGCCGTCGTGGCCGAGGGCCAGCCGGGCGAGGTGGTCACCGAGGAGCTGGTCGAGAAGGTCTTCGGGCTGAGCACGCGCATCATCGCCGACCCCGTCACCGGCACGCCTCTCGTCGTGCCCATCGGCACCCACCACCGTCGGATGGACGGGAACGTCCCCGACATCCGAGCCGATCACCGGCCGGACTGCGCCGGCGCCACGGCCCCCAGCCGGACGCGTCCGTCTGGTCGATGACCTCGAGCGACTCTTCGTCCCGGCATGACCCCGCAGAGGCCAATGTCACGGTCGTCGCTCTTCGGGCGGTGCTCACCGTGCGCGAACAGCAAGCGCTCGGCGGAGACAGCACCATGAAACACCGAGACGTCGCCGGCGACAGCTACTGCACCACCTGTCCATTCCGCGACGACGACAACCGGCTGTCCCGCCTGCGCCATCAACCCGGACTTCCCCAACGGGAGTGACCATGGACCCGGCGGCGCTCTACCGGACGCTACGGGCGCTGGAGGAGGAGGGGTCCGTACGATCCCGATGGGCCGGCGCCGAGCGGGGGGCGCCACGGCGCGTCTATGCCTTGACGGACGCGGGCGAGGGCCGACTTCGCCAGTCGCTGGCCGCCGTCGCCGACCAGCGTGACACCCTGGCCCGTCGACCGGGGTCTGGGCCACCCTCTCACGCAACCGCCTCCTCCCAGCACGTCGCCCGCCGGCCATGCTGCCCGCCTCCTCCAGTCGGTTTGAGGCCGGTGCGCCGATCCCGCAGCCACGTCGCACGCTCGGTGCCTGCCCTGCCACCGAGGCAACCTCGCGATGTGGCCGTCCCGCTCCGCCGTCTTCGTGTGGGCGTACGGTGCCTGCCATGAACCCGACGGTGCGCCCGCAACCCGGCCGTTCGCACGATCGTGGCCGGCTGGTCGTCGAGGATCTGTCCCTCGAGCGGGGCAACCGCAAGTTGCTGGACGAGGTCTGCGCCATATTCGAGCCGGGAGTGGTGACGGCGATCGTGGGGCCGTCGGGGGCGGGAAAGACCCGGCTGTTGCGCTGCCTCAACCGGCTCGACGAGCCCACGGGCGGTCGGGTCCTCCTCGACGGCGTGGACCATCGCAGCATCGACCCTCGCCAACTGCGTCGACGGGTCGGGATGATCTTCCAACTCCCGGCGGTGTTCGCCGGTGACGTCCGGGCCAACCTCTCGTACGGGCTCAACGACCCTGACGAGGAAGAACTCGTCGTCGCCCTCGACGCCGCCGCCCTGCCCGCCCACCTCCTGGGACAAGAGGCGAGCACCCTTTCGGTCGGTCAGGCGCAGCGCATGTGCATCGCCCGGGCGCTGCTCCGTCGCCCTGAGTGCCTGCTCCTGGATGAGCCCACCGCCTCGCTCGACCGGGATGCCACCACCGCCGTAGAGCAACTCGTTGCCTCGCTGGCCGGGCAAGATCTGGCCGTCGTGATGGTCACCCACGACCTCCTCCAAGCGGCCAGGACGGCCGACCGTGCCCTGCTCCTCGTCGCCGGCCGGGTGGCGGCGGTCGGTCCGGCCGACGAGATCCAAGCCCGATGGCCGACGGAGTCCGCGTCGTGAGCCGGGCCGTGGTCGCCTCCGCCGTGGTGGCCCTGGCCGTGGCCGCCGCCCGCGCCCGTGGCCTACACATCGAACGTGAGCTTCTCGTAGCCGCTGGGCGAGCTCTGCTCCAGCTCGGTGCCGTCGCTCTCGTGGTCACCGCCGTGTTCGACCAGCTCGGTCTCAGCGCCTTGTTCCTGCTGGTCATGCTGGCCGCGGCGTCAGCCAGCGCAGCGGGGCGCTGGGGGAATGTCGCCCGGGCGAGAGCTCGTGCCCTCGCCGCCATCGGTGCCGGCGCCGGCACCGTCCTGGCCGTCGTCTTCGCCAGTGGCGCCTTCGAGCTTCAGCCCCGCTTTCTCATCCCGCTGGCCGGCATCGTCATCGGCGGTTCCATGACGGCCACCGCCCTCGCCGGTCGACGGCTGGGCGAAGAGGTCGGGGACCACGTGGGGACCATCGAGGCCCGTCTCGCGCTCGGCATCTCCGCCCGCCAGGCGCTGGCGCCCCACATCTCCCGTGCCGCCGTCACCGCGCTGATCCCCGCCATCGACCAGACGAAGAACGTCGGGCTGGTCACGCTGCCGGGCGCCTTCGTAGGGATGCTCCTTGGGGGTGCGTCGCCCATCGAGGCCGCGCAGGTGCAGCTCACCGTGCTGTTCCTCCTGCTCGGGGCCGAGTCCATCGCCGCCATCGTGGCCACCCACCTCGTCGCCAACGCGCTCATCGCCCCCGGGGAACGCATCGAGCTGGAGACGCAGCCGCCTCTGTGAATGTATTAGGCTTGCCTTCCGTTTAATATTCGGCTTGCAACACACAGGGGAGAACAATGCCCGTCAAATCCTTCCGGCAGACCCGTCTGCGCGTGGTGGTGGCCGTCCTTGTGGCCGCCGTTGCCCTCGCCGGCTGCGGTGAGACGAACGGCGCAGCGACAGCGCCTGACGTCACCGACAAGGGTCCGGCCAGTGCGTTTCCTCGCACAGTGGAACATGCCATGGGCAGCACCGAGATCCCACAGCGCCCCGAGCGCGTGGTGGTGCTCGACACCGGAGAGCTCGACTCCGCACTGTCGCTCGGCGTCACCCCCGTGGGCGCGGTGACCACGGCCGTCGACACCCGCTTCCTGAGCTACCTGGAAGATGACGCAGCGGGGATCGAGGGCGTGGGCACGATCCCCGAGCCCAACCTCGAGGCGATCGCCGCCTTGCGCCCCGACCTCATCCTGTCCAACAAGGTTCGCCACGAGGAGCTCTACGACGAGCTGTCGCAGATCGCCCCCACGGTGTTCGCCGAGGCGGTAGGGGCGGTCTGGAAGGACAACCTGCGCCTGGCCGCCGAGGCGCTGGGCCTCGAGGATGAGGCGGAGGCGGGCATAGAGGACTACGAGCAGGAGGCCGCTGCGCTGGGTGAGACCCTCGGTGATCCCTCGGCGACGACGATCAGCGCCCTGCGCTTCGTCGAGGGAACCATCCGGGCCTACAGCAAGGACTCGTTCGTGGGAACGGTCTTCGAGGACATCGGCCTCGGCCGTCCCGAGCTACCGCCCGGTGAGTACGCCGCCTTCACCGAGCTCAGCCCCGAGCAACTCGAACTCGCCGATGCCGACATCGTCGTCTATTCCTCCTACGGGAGCGCCGAGGACTCGGGCCAGCTGAGCGTGTCGGCCGGACCTCTCTGGCCACGCCTGGCTGCGGTGGAGAAGGGCCAGGCGTTCGTGGTCGAGGACGACGTGTACTTCACCGGCATCGGCCTCGGTGCGGCGTCACTGATCGTGGAGGACATGAGCGACAAGCTCCAGACGTGAGTTGCACTTCGGGAGGTTGCGCCTCCAGGCCGACCTCGCCCCGCACCGGTGCCGGCAGCGCTGCCCTACCCGGCGCCATGGTGCACTCGGTGGCCAGCAGTCGAGAATGCGGCGAGTCGAGGCCATTCCTCGCTGGTGCAGATCGAGCG
>JAHWJU010000063.1 GCA_019348255.1 Actinomycetota bacterium
TCCACCACGCCATCAGCGAGTCGCTCGACGCGTACTACCAGGAGATCGGACGGGCGGGCAGGGACGGCCAGCCGGCACGAGCCACCCTGTTCTTCCGGACGGAGGACCTCGGCCTCAGGCGGTTCTTCACCGGCGGGGGCGACCTCGGCGTCGATCAGCTGCTGGGCGTGGCCGTAGCGGTCGCCCGCCACGACGGTCCGGTGGAGCCGGGTGAGCTGGCCGAGGCGACGGGCCTCTCACAGAGCCGGGTCACCTCCGCCGTGTCGCGCCTCGAGCAGGCGGGAGGGCTCGAAGTGCTCCCGAGTGGTGAGGTACGCGCCTCGGCCGAGGTGCACCCGGTGGATGCCGCCCAGGCCGCCGCCCGGGAGGAGGAGTCCCGCAGCCGCATCGAGGAGTCGCGGGTGGAGATGATCCGCAGCTACGCAGAGGCGCGGGCGTGCCGGCGGGAGTACCTGCTCAACTACTTCGGGGAGCAGGTGGGCGGGACCTGCGGCAACTGCGACAACTGCGAGCGGGTCGGCGCCGAGCTCACCACCGAGGCCGACTACGCGGTGCCGTTCGCGGCGGACACCCGGGTGGTGCACCGCAGCTGGGGACCGGGCCTCTTGGTGCGGGCCGACGGCGACACCATCACCGTGCTGTTCGACGAGGTCGGCTACAAGACGTTGTCGCTGCGGTTGTTGCTCGACCAGGACCTTCTGGAGGCGGCACCGCAGTAATCTGGCCCGCCGTGCCCGCCGCCCCACCTCCGGCTGCGGCTGCGGCTTCGGCTCCGGGCCAGGTGATCGGGAGGGCCGAGAGCATCGCCCGGCACCCGCACCTCAGCCAGGAGAGGACACCGGGATGGGTGCGGGTCGACCTCCACCTGCACACCATGTGGTCGGGCGACGCCACGACGACCCCCGAGGAGTTGCGCCAAGCGGTTCTCGACTCCGGCATCGACGTCGTCTGCATCACCGACCACGGAACGATCAACGGTGCCGTCGAGCTCGCCTCCGAGCTCGGTTGTCGAGTGGTGGTCGGACAGGAGGTGAGGAGCACCGAGGGCGAGATCATCGGGCTGTTCCTCGACCGCCGGCTGCAGTTCGGGATGAAGCCGGCCGAGGTGGTCGACGCCATCCGCGCCCAGGGCGGGCTGGTCTACGTGCCCCACCCGTTCGACCCCCTCCGGCACTGCCTGGCGGCGGCGACCCTCGAGGAGCTGGCGTCGAGCGGGGCTCTCGACGCCGTCGAGGTGCTCAACGCGAAGACGTCGCTGGCCCACCTGAACCAGCAGGCCTCTGACTTCGCCTGCCGTCACGGCCTGGCGGCCGGCGCCGGCAGCGACGCGCACGAGCCATCCGCGCTGGGGGCTGCGTACGTGGAGATGCCGGACTTCGACGGGCCCCAGTCGTTCCTCTCGTCCCTGCGGCTGGGCCGGATCGTCGGTCACCACTACGACGCCCCCAGGGCATGGCGGCCTCGCGTGGTGCCGTCGACGCGGGCCCTGTAGTTGCCGCTCCTCCACGCCATCGTCCTGGGCATCGTCCAGGGCCTGTCGGAGTTCCTGCCGATCTCCTCGAGCGGACACCTCATCCTGGTGCCGTGGCTGTTCGGTTGGAACGAGCTCGTCGAGAACCCGGAGCTCAACCGCTCCTTCGACGTGGCTCTCCACGTCGGGACGTTGCTGGCACTGCTGGTCTATTTCCGCCGCGACCTCCTGCGCCTGGCGGTGGCGGGAGTCCGCTCTGTTGCCCGCCGGCGGATCGACGGGCCCGACGAACGCCTGGCCTGGCTGCTGGTGGTGGCCTCGGTCCCGGCAGCCACCGTCGGTTTGGTGCTCGACTCGCTGCTCGAGGGGCACAGCGGCGGCGAGGCGGTGATCGGCGTCATGCTGATCGTCTTCGGTCTCGTGCTGCTGGTGGCCGATCGGGCGCAGGGCCGGCGGGCGGTCGACGCCTTCAGGTTCCGTGATGCCGCCGTCATGGGGGTGGCCCAGGCGATCGCGTTGCAGCCCGGTGTCTCCCGCTCGGGAGCGACGATCTCGGTGGGCCGTTGGCTGGGCTTCGAGCGCGACGCGGCCGCCCGGATCTCGTTTCTGATGACGGTTCCCATCACCGCCGGGCTCGGGGTGTACAAGGCGGTCGACGTCTTCGTGCTGGGCGAGGGGCTACCGCCTGGTTTCGCCGCCCCCTTCGCCTGGGGCACCGCGACCGCCGCCGTCACCGGCTTCCTCGCTGTCTGGGGCCTGCTGCGCCTCATCCGCACCCGCTCCTTCGCCCCGTTCGTGGTCTACCGGGTGCTGGTCGGCACTGCCGTGATCGCCGTGGCTCTCGCTCGCGGCTGAACGGGTGGGCCGCCGGCGCCGGCGTGACCACGCTGCCGCCACCCCGGAGCCGGCGGCGGCGAGGGCCGCGCCGGCGGCCAGCGGGGCGGCGGGCCCGACTCCGTCGTTGTCACCGGCCCGCCGCCGAGGCCCCGTCGGCGCGGACCGGGGGGCTGGAGAGGTCTCCGGAACCGGAGCCCCGAGCTCGTGCGGAGACGGCGGCGGCCGCTCGGACGTCGTGGTCGTGGTCGGCGGGGGTGCAGGCGCGGTTGCGCCGGCGGCCAGCACCTGCAGCTCGTCGAACCTGGCCACCACCCGGTCGCCCGGGCACTGCGTCTGGCTCATGGCCCGGTGGGGGGCGATCGTGGAGGTCGTCACCTGCGAACCCTGGGGGTGGCGGTTGGAGCCTCGGGAGGTGAAGACCGCGGTGGCGTGGGGGCCGAGCGGGATGCCGTAACGCCGGCCCAGCGCCCCGAGCAGCCCCGCCATGGCGGCGAACGCCTCGGCTGAGGGTTCAGCCTCCTGGTGGTTGCCGATGAAGCAGCACAGCTGGTCGGACCCCTGGTTGCCGCCGGTGGCGTCGCCGGCCACCGGCGCCTCCAAGCTCCCCGTCCGCCCCTCCCAGACCCGGCCGAAGCGGTCCACCAAGAAGTTGTAGGCGATGTCCGGCCAGCCCTTCGAGGTGTGCAGCCGGTAGAAGTCGCGCAGCACCCCCACCACGTCGTCTCGTCCGTAGGTGTTGCCAGGGTCCACCGAGTGATGGACGAGCAGGTACCGAACCTCGGCTTCGACCGCGATGGGGCCGGTGGCGTCGAGCCGGCCGGCCCAGGCCGGCCGCGGGATCACCTCCACGCCCTCGAGGTCCACGCCGGCCGGCGAGCCAGCCGCCGTCCTTGGCCGTCCCACCACGAGCACCGCGGCCGCCAACGCGCCCCCGAGCAGCAGCTTCCGGCGCGTCAGCGTCCCCCCGACCTCGGCCACGCCTCCCACGGTAGGGCCCGCGCCGGCCTGTTCCGGCGACCAGTTCCGCGCTCAGGCTGCGGCCAGCGCGAGAGTCACCGTGCCGGCCACGAGCGCGAATGCCACCCGCGGGGCGTCTTGCCGGCGCACGGCCACCGTAACCGTGTCGGCTTCGGGATCCACCGCCACCACCAACGCCCTCTCCGCCACGACCACCGTCGGCTCCTCCGCCTCCGGGAACGTGGCGAGCACGTCCACCCGGTCACCGACGCCGGCCGGCGGCCTCCCCCCGACGCCGCCCGGGATCGCCAGCGCCCGTGCTCCCGGAGGCAGGAGGGCCACCGCTCCCCGCCGCCCGGCCGGCGCCAGCTTGGGCTCGACGATCACCTCCCCGGCCAGGAGGGCGACGACTGCCACCCGCTTCGCCGGGTCGGAGGCCGGCGCTGCCGCCGGCAGCAGGGACGCGGGCCGGCGCTCGAGGCGTACCGCGTCATCGCCCACCACCTGGCCCGCTGCCACTGCCCGGGTGGCGACCGGCACGGTCCGGAGGCGCCCGAAACGGCTGGCCTGGGCATCGGCGCGTGCCAGGGCAGAATCGACGGTGAGGCCGGTGGTCCCGGCCAGTGCTGCCGCCACCGCCCACCAGACGACAGGGCTGCGACGACGAAGGCGCGACCGCAGTGGGCGGCGCCATCGGGAGCGGTGCGGGGGCACGGAGGAACCTCCTGGTCGGAACCAAAAGGAGGAAGTGGTGGCACCGCCGCTCGGGCTGTGGCGACAGGAGCGTACGCGACAGGCTCGCGCCCGCCAAGACCTCAACCGGCCTTCGGCGCCGAAGCTTCTACGAAGCGGCCGCGCCGCTGGTCTTGTCGGAGGAGGGCGCGGCGGTCGTGCTCTTGGTGTCCGTGGACGAGGCCTTCCCCTCGGAGGAGGAAGCGGCCGTCGAGGTGTCGGAGGTCTTGTCGGCGCTGCCCTTGGAGGACCCCGCCCGGCTGTCGTTCTTGTAGAAACCGCTGCCCTTGAAGGCGATCCCGATGGGCTGGAAGACCTTGCGGAGGGAACCGCCACAGGCGGGGCAGTCCGTCAAGGCCGCATCCTTGAAGGACTGGACGACCTCGAGGTGCTCGCCACAGGACTTGCAGACGTATTCGTAGGTCGGCACTACCAGGGCCTCCGTCGGGCGTTGGCACTCTCAGACGACGTCTGCCAAGTGTACCGGCTGTCTCCCCTCAGCCGCTGCCCCGTAGGATGGGCAGGTGGCGACCTTCTGCCAGCTCGCCCTCATCAGCCGGGCAAAACCCGCACGCGAGGGGAGCGGGCGCTGACTCTCCGCCGCCGCCTCACCCTTCTCGTGGCGCTGACCATCGTGGTCCCCATCACGGCCGTGGGTGTGACGGTGGTCAACCTCATCGGCAACGAAGCCGAGGAGCGCAGCTTCGACCGGCTCCAGCAGGCGACGCTGTCGGCGGAGGCCATCCTTCTCGACGACAAGGACGAGGTGAACCGCCTCGCCGATGCCGTCGCTGCCGACTCCCGCCTCGCCGCCGCCATCTCCGCCGGCGCCGAGGCACTGGAGCAGACGCTGCCCCGCATCGTTCGGGAAGGCGACCTCGACATCGCCATCGTCGAGGACGGCACCGGCGAGATCCTCGCCCGCGCCAGGACCACCCCCCGGTTCGCGACCGGCATCGCCGTCCCCACGGACGAGGAGCTGCTGGGGGCGCAGGTGGAGGACCGGGCGGTGCTGGCCGGCGCCCAGCTGGCCGAGGGAGGGACCCTCCTGGTGGGGCGGTGGTTGGATGCACAGAGCCTCGACCGGGTGGCGCGAGCCCCCGGGATCGCGCTCACCCTGGTCGACGGCCGCTCCGTCCTGGCGTCCACGCAAGGGCTCGGGAGGTTGCCGCCACGCCTCGGCGCCGGCCCCTTCGAGGCCCGCTTCGGCACCGGAGAGCGCCTGGCCTATGCCTCGGAGGTCCCCCGTCTCGGCCTCACCGTCCTGGCCACCTCCGTCCCGCCCACCGGCCAGGACCGCGCCAACCTCATCCTGCTGTTCGGGGGGCTGCTCTTCGTGCTCACCGTGCTCATCGTGCTCGTCGGCTACGTCGTGAGCGGCCTCGTCACCGGTCCGGTGGAGGACCTGGTCGAAGCTGCGCTCGCCGTGTCCCGTGGAGACCTGACCCAACGGGTGGACGTCGCCGGCGACGTGGAGCTGGCCACGCTGGGCCGCGCCTTCAACCAGATGACCGACAACCTGCGGGAATACGTCGAACAGCTCGAGCAGAGCCGCCGCGAGTTCCAGACGGCCATCGCGCGGTTGGGAGACGTGTTGGTCTCCACCCACGACCTCGGCGGGATCATCGACGTGGTGCTGGAGGCCTGCGCGCTGACCCTGGGCGCGAACAAGGCCGTGTTCTACGAGCGTGTCGCGCTGCCCGCCCGCGTGCGGGCCAGCGCCGTCAACGAAGGCGACGTCCCCGCCGTGGAGTTGAACGGCACGGGGGTGGCCGGGGCGGCTGCCCGCCAGCTCATGCCGATCGTCCACCCCGGCAACGCCGAGCTGGCGCCCGAGGAACCGGCGGTGGAGGCGGCGGTAGCGGTGCCCGTGGTGGTGGAGAACCGCCTGGAGGGCGTCCTGGCTCTGTACGGCCGCGTGGCCGGCGGGACGTTCCGCACCGACGACATCAACACGCTGCAGACTCTCGGCCGCCAGGCGGAGGTGGCCATCGGCAACGTCTACCTTCACGACGAGACCCGCCGGCAGGCCCGCACCGACGGCATGACCGGGCTCTGGAACCGCCGCGAGTTCGAGTTGCGCTGCCGCGACGCGGTGAGGGAAGCCAGCCGCTTCGGCGAGTCGTTCGGAGTCATCCTGGTCGACATCGACGACTTCAAGCAGGTCAACGACCGCTTCGACCACTCCACGGGCGACGCTGCACTGATATGGCTGGCCGAACGGCTCTCCGACGCCACCCGCGAGATCGACGTCGTCGCCCGCTGGGGCGGCGAGGAGTTCATCGTCCTGCTGCCCCGCGCCGGCCTGGAGGAGACCGCTGCGGTGGCCGAGCGCGTGCGCAGCTACATCGCCAGGGAGCCGATGCGCGACGGCGAGAAGGTCCTGCCCCTGACCGTCTCCATCGGCTTCGCCTGCCACCCCCACGACGGCACTTCGGCCGACGAGCTGTTCCGAGCCGCCGACACCGCGCTCGGTCGGGCGAAGCGCATGGGCAAGAACCGCGTGGAACAAGCGCGGCCGACCGAAGGAGTAGAGGTGTGACCAGTGTGACCAAAGCGGTGATCCCGGCCGCGGGACTGGGTACCCGGTTCCTGCCGGCCACCAAGGCCCAGCCCAAAGAGATGCTCCCCATCGTCGACAAGCCCGCCATCCAGTACGCGGTGGAGGAGGCGGTGCGGGCTGGGCTCGACGACATCCTCGTCATCACCGGCCGCAACAAGCGCTCGCTGGAGGACCACTTCGACAGGGCGGTCGAGCTCGAGGCCGATCTCGAGGCCAAGGGGAAGCACGACCTCCTGAAGCAGGTGCGCGGCATCACCGACATGGCCCGCCTCCACTACGTGCGCCAGGGTGAGGCCCTGGGTCTGGGCCACGCGGTGTCGATGGCCCGCCAGCACGTGGGCCCGGAGTCGTTCGCGGTGATGTTGCCCGACGACCTCATGCACGAGCGCACCCCGCTCCTCCAGCAGATGCTCGAAGCCCACGAGCGCGTTCAGCGACCGGTGATCGCCCTGTTGGAGGTGGGACCCGACGAGATCTCCGCCTATGGGTGCGCCGAGGTCGAACCGGTGGAAGGTGAGGACCGCCTGGTGCGCGTCACCTCGCTGGTGGAGAAGCCGTCGCCGGAGGACGCGCCTTCCAACCTCGCGGTGATCGGGCGCTACGTGCTCACCCCGGACATCTTCGATGCCTTGGACGCGGTGGTACCCGGCGCCGGCGGTGAGATCCAGCTGACCGACGCCATCGCCGCGGTCATGGGCGGCGCCGGCGTGTACGGCTACACCTTCAGCGAAGGTCGCTTCGATACGGGCAACAAGATCGACTACCTGCGCGCCGTCGTCGAACTGGCGTTGGAGCACGACGAGGTGAGCGAGCAGTTCCGGGCCTACCTCGGTGAGCTAGCCCGGCGGGAGTCGCTCACCTAGTGCCTTCCCGGTGATCCCGCTCGAGGAGGCTCAGCGCCGCATCCTCGGTCGCATCGGGCGGCTCCCCCCCCGGGCGGTGCCGGTAGGCGAGGCGCTGGGCTGCGTCACCTCGGTCGCCATCGTCTCCACCGAGGCGGTCCCGCCCTTCGCCAACTCGGCCATGGACGGCTTCGCGCTGCGGGCGGCCGACACCGCCGGCGCCGGCGCGCGGCTGCGGGTGGTGGGGGTGCTCAGCGCCGGCCAGGACCCGGCGGGACTGCGGGTGGGGCGGGGTGAGGCCATCCGGATCATGACCGGTGCCGCCGTGCCGGACGGGGCCGACTCCGTGGTGATGGTGGAGCGCACCACCGGGGGCAAGGCACCCGGCGATCTCGTCACCGTCGAGATCGAGGTCGCCGAGGGCAGCCACATCCGTCCCGCGGGCGAGGACCTGATGCCGGGCCAGGAGACGATTCCGGCCGGCACCGTCCTCGGCCCCGGCCACCTGGGTCTGGTGGCCAGCATCGGCCTGTCGGACGTGCCCGTGCACCCGCGGGCCAGGGTGGGGGTCCTGTCGACGGGCGACGAGTTGGTGGAAGGCCCCGCCCCGCTGCGGCCGGGCCAGATCCGCGACTCCAACCGCCACGCCCTCCTGGCCCTCGTGCGCCAGGCCGGATGCCACCCGGTCGACCTCGGTTTGGTGGGCGACGACAAGGAAGCCATCGAGGCGGCGCTGGCCCAGGCGGCGCAGCGTTGCGACGCCGTCGTGACCAGCGGTGGGGTCAGCGTGGGCGACTTCGACTACATGGTGGTGGTGCTGCAGGCCCTCGGTGGCGATGCCGAGTGGATGCAGGTGGCCATCAAGCCGGCCAAGCCCCTGCTCTTCGGCCTCGTCGGCGAGGTCCCGCTGTTCGGGCTACCCGGGAACCCGGCGTCGGCGATGGTCAGCTTCGAGCTGTTCGCCCGCCCCGCGCTGCGCCGGCTGATGGGGCACCCGGAGCCGTCGTCGCGGGCGGTGCGGGCGGTGGTGGACGAGTCCCTGTCGCGGCGCCCCGACGGGAAGCTGCACCTCGTCCGGGTACGGGCGGAATCGGGTGAAGACGGCCGGCTGCACGTGCGCTCCACGGGGAGCCAGGGCTCGAACCTCCTGGGTTCCATGGCCGCGGCAAACGCGCTGGCCCTGCTTCCCGACGGAGACGGGACAGGTGCCGGAAACCTCGTCGAAATCCTGCTGCTGACTAGCTTTTGGTCGTGACCACCGCCCTCGTCGACAACTACGACCGAGTGGTGCGTGACCTTCGCATCTCGGTCACCGACCGCTGCAACTTCCGGTGTACCTACTGCATGCCGGCCGAGGGCATGGACTGGTTGGCCCGGTCGGAGATCCTGTCTTTCGAGGAGATCGAGCGGGTGGCCCGCGTCTGCGTGGAGCGCTTCGGCTTCACGAGCATCCGCCTCACCGGCGGGGAGCCCACCGTCCGCGCCGACCTGGCAGTGTTGGTCGAACGTCTGGCCGCCCTCGGCACGGACCTGTCGATGACGACGAACGGTGCGACGCTGGCCCTGCTGGCCCCCGATCTGCGGCGTGCGGGACTGCAACGGATCAACGTGAGCCTCGACTCGCTGCGACGCGACCGGTTCTTGGCGCTCACCAAGCGCGACCGCCTCGCCGAGGTGCTGGAGGGAATCGACGCCGCGCTGGCGGCCGGGCTGGCGCCGGTGAAGGTCAACTGCGTGCTCATGCGCGGCGTCAACGACGACGAGATCGTGGACTTCGCCAGCTTCGGGAGAGACCGGGGCGTCGGCATCCGGTTCATCGAGTACATGCCGCTGGATGCCCAGGGTGCATGGCGGCCGGGCTCCGTGGTTTCCGCCGAGGAGATCATCGCCACGATCGACTCCGTGTTCGAGTTGGCCCCGGTCGAACGGCGGGGCCACCAGCCAGCAGAGCGCTTCAGGTATCGCGACGGCCGGGGAGAGGTCGGAGTCATCGCCAGCGTGACGCGGCCCTTCTGCGGCGACTGCGACCGGGTACGGCTGACCGCCGAGGGGGCGTTTCGCAACTGCCTGTTCGCTGCTCGCGAGACCGATCTGCGGGCCGTGCTCCGTTCCGGAGGTACCGACGACGACCTGGAGGAAGCGATCCGGTCCGACGTCGCCGGCAAGTGGGCCGGTCATGCAATAGGTCAGGTGACCTTCGTCAAGCCGCCACGGTCGATGAGCCAGATTGGCGGGTGAGGCCCCGAGGGGCGTTCACCTGCGGCACTAGACTCCACCGTCATGACGGACCGGGGTTTCACCCACCTCGACCCGCTGGGGCGCGCCCGGATGGTCGACGTCACGCCCAAGGACCCCACGCACCGGCGGGCCATCGCCCGGTGCAAGGTCTTCATGAAGCCGGAGACCACTGCCATGGTGGCCAGCAACGCGGTGACCAAGGGCGACGTCATGGCCGTGGCCCGGGTCGCGGGCATCCAGGCCGCCAAGCGGACGCCGGACCTGATTCCCCTGTGCCACCAGCTGACGATCGGGTCCGTTTACCTGAACTTCCATCTCGACGACGACTTCATCGAGGTGGAGAGCCAGGTGGAGACGGTTGATCGCACCGGCGTCGAGATGGAGGCGTTGCTCTCCTGCTCGGTGGCCGCCCTCACCATCTACGACATGTGCAAGTCCAGCGACCGGTCCATGACCATCGGCGAGGTCGCCCTCTGGGAGAAGACCGGGGGGCGCTCCGGAATCTGGCGACGCGAGCCCGACACCGACGGCTCCGGCACCTCGTCGTTCTAGAGATACTGCTAGCTCACAGCAAGCAAAAGTGGCGGCAACAGCCGCTGCCGTACTAAGACAGGTGTTGGCCACCCTCGGGTGGCGCCTCCACCATCCACCTGCGCAGGGGGGCTGCGGGGGTACCGTCGCTGAGCAAAGAAGGCAGGTCGAGGGGTTTTGGGTGTGATGGCACTGATCTTGCTCGCGGCAATCTGGGCAGCATTCCTACTTCCGCCCATCCTTCGGGCCAGGGCGGAGAATCGGCCGGCGGGCTCCATCAGTGACTTCCGGCGGCAGCTGCGGGTGCTGGGCCGGACCTCACCCGCGGCGAGTGCCGTCACCGCTCGTGGCGCCTTCGGTGCAGCCGCCGTCCGCCCCGTGTCGGCCGGCCGGCCGGCGACAGTGAGGGCTCCGCGGCCCGGTACCAGCAGCCGCACCGTGAAGCGGCGGCGTGACGTCTTCTTCGGCCTCCTCGTGGTGATGGCCGGCTCGTTGCTGCTCGGTGCACTCCCGCAACTGCGGGTGTTGTGGGCCGTCCACCTCCTTGCCGACCTGCTGTTCGCCGGATACGTGGGGGCTCTCATCTACCTGCGGAACCTGGCTGCCGAGCGGGAGATGAAGGTCCGCTTCCTGCCCACCGCCTCGGCGCCCGAGCCCGCCTTCCTCTACCGCCGCTCCGCCAACTAGCAGCGCCCGCCGGCGCGGCGCCGGCGATCCCGGGGGTGGGGCTGAGTCGCTCCCGCTATCCTGAGCCCACCCCGGGGGTGTAGCTCAGTTGGCAGAGCGCGACGTTCGCAATGTCGAGGCCGTGGGTTCGAATCCCATCACCTCCACCAATCCCCCCGTTCGAGCGCGGCGTCAACGCCCTCACCCCGCACAAGGACGTGGCAAGGAAGAATCCGGACTCGGGCTTCGCCCGCTCAGCCGTCCGCCGCCTTCCCACCACTCATAAGTGGACGTTAATGACATATAAGCAAGTTTTCATTTTACTCTAAAGCCACGGCAGCGTAGTGTGAGTCATCCAGCACGGATGCAGAACAAGCGTCAACCCCCGTAGTGGGAGTTCGAGACCGGGCCCCAGATCGGGCTTCAGCCGAGGAGAACCGCGTGGCACAGAGTAACGGCAGTGCCGGCTACCAGGCCGGTGTGAAGAAGTACGCCGACACCTACTGGACCCCGGATTACGTGCCCCTGGACACCGACCTACTGGCGGTCTTCAAGGTGATGCCCCAGGAGGGCGTGCCGCGCGAGGAAGCGGCCGCGGCGGTGGCCGCCGAGTCGTCCACCGGCACCTGGACCACGGTGTGGACCGACCTGCTCACCGATATCGAGTACTACAAGGGTCGGTGCTACCGGATCGAGGCGATTCCGGGCGACTCCGGCGCCTTCTTCGCCTTCGTCGCCTACCCGATGGACCTGTTCGAGGAAGGCTCGGTCGTCAACGTCCTGACCTCGCTCGTGGGCAACGTCTTCGGCTTCAAGGCCGTGCGCAGCCTGCGCCTCGAGGACCTTCGCTTCCCGTTGGCCTACGTCAAGACCTGCGGCGGCCCCCCCAACGGCATCCAGGTGGAGCGCGACCGCCTCGGCAAGTACGGGCGCCCGCTGATGGGCTGCACGATCAAGCCCAAGCTCGGCCTGTCGGCCAAGAACTACGGGCGCGCCGTCTACGAGTGCCTCCGAGGCGGGCTCGACTTCACCAAGGACGACGAGAACATCAACAGCCAGCCGTTCATGCGCTGGAACCACCGCTTCGAGTTCGTGATGGAAGCGGTACACAAGGCCACGGCCGAGACGGGCGAGCGCAAGGGCCACTACCTCAACTGCACCGCGCCCACGCCCGAGGAGATGTACAAGCGGGCCGAGTTCGCCAAGGAGCTCGGCGCCCCGATCATCATGCTCGACTTCTTCACCGCCGGCTTCTGCGCCAACACGGGTCTGGCGAACTGGTGTCGCGAGAACAACATGCTGCTCCACATCCACCGCGCCATGCACGCGGTGGTCGACCGCAACCCCATGCACGGCATCCACTTCCGGGTGCTCGTCAAGTGCCTGCGCCTGTCCGGGGGCGACCATCTCCACTCCGGCACCGTGGTCGGCAAGCTCGAAGGCGATCGCGAGGCCACGATCGGCTGGATCGATCTGATGCGGGAGGCCTTCGTGCCCGAGAACCGCAGGCGCGGCATCTTCTTCGACCAGGACTGGTCATCGATGCCCGGCGTCTTCCCCGTTGCCTCCGGAGGCATCCACGTCTGGCACATGCCCGCACTGGTGGCGATCTTCGGCGACGACGCCTGCCTGCAGTTCGGCGGCGGGACACTCGGCCACCCGTGGGGCAACGCACCCGGCGCCCACGCCAACCGGGTCGCGCTCGAGGCTTGCGTCGAGGCACGGAACCAGGGCCGGCAGGTCGAACGCGAGGGTCGTGAGATCTTGACCGAGGCGGCCCGCCACAGCCCCGAGCTGGCGGTGGCGATGGAGACCTGGAA
>JAHWJU010000064.1 GCA_019348255.1 Actinomycetota bacterium
TGACCTACGCATTACGAGTGCGTTGCTCTGCCGTCTGAGCTACTCGGGCGCCGGCCGGCCAGGTTAGTTCCCCCGCCTGGGCGGGCCGTTCAGAGGTCGGCGGCGTCGGTGAGGGCCACGAGCAGGCCCTGGACCAGGAGCGCCTCGTTGGGGTTGCGCACCAGCGCCTCGCCCGCGGCATCGAGGGCGCGCAGAGCGGCCACGGCGCCCCGACGGCCGACCGGTGGGGTGCCGGGTTGCGGACCGCCCTCGGCCCGTCCCGTTCTGGGGATGTCCGCGCACCGCTGAGGTGCGTGAACATCCCCAGAACCGGCTGGGCTGACGCGGGCGGGGCCGGCGGCGGCGCCGGCAACCAGAGCATCGCGGTACACCGCAGCCAGTGCCACCATCCCGAAGCGCAGCTCGTCCGCCCGCACCCGGCGCTGCTCCCGCTTGTGCCGGTCCTCCAGCTCCTTGCGACCCGATGCTCGTTGGCCGTAGGCCTCGACCCGCTCCTCCAGATCGGCCATCTCGGCCGCGTGGCGCGCTCGCAGGGGGTGCAGCACCGTGTCGATGCCGGCCAACAGCTCCTCTGCGACGCGGGCCACCGCTGCGCCCGTACCGTCCAGCCGGGTCGGCACGCTGCACCAGGCGCTGCGGCGGGCGGCAAAGCCGGGATCGGCGGCGAGGAGCCGGCCCCGGTCCAACCGACCACCACACGCGCCCGCCACCTCCTCGGCCAACGCCGGATCGGTCCCTTCCGATACCAGCACCGCGCGGATCACGTCGGGCGCCAACGGCGCGAAGTCGACGCGGACGCAGCGGCTGGCGATGGTCACCAGTTCCGCTGTGACCTGCTCGGCGAGCACGACGAACACCGTGGTCGGTGGTGGCTCCTCGAGCGTCTTGAGCAGGCGGGCGTAGTGCTGGTCGACCAGGTGGAAGTCCACGAGGACGATCACCTTGAAACGGCTCTGGCCGGGAGGCCTCGACGCCAGGCGGATCACCTCGTCGATCTCCTGCACCCGGATCGAGGCGCCACTGCGCTCGACGAAGGTGAGGTCCGGGTGCCGCTCTGCCAGGGCACCCGCACACGAGGAGCACACCCCGCACCCGCCGGCGTCACACAGGACGTCGGCGGCGAAGGCTCGCGCCGCCTCCCGCACACCCGTCCCCGCCTGGCCCACGAAGAGGTAGGCGTGCACCGGCGCCCGGGCCGCCGCCCTCAGGTTGGCGACCGCAGCCTCCTGGCCGATCACCCCGGCGTAGACCGGCGACGCGTCCGGTGCGTCAGTCATCGACGCCGGCCCAACGGCGGTAGGCCGCGCTCACTCGGTCAGCGACCTCCCGCACCGTTCCGGTGCCGTCCACCACCACCCAGACGTCCGGCTCCGCCTCGGCCAGCTGCCGGAAGCCGTCCTGGACCCGGCGGTGGAACTCCTCGCCGGCCGCCTCCATGCGGTCCGCCGGTGCCCTCATGCGCTCGGCGCTGACGTGGGGCGGGACGTCGAGCAGGATGGCGAGGTCCGGCCACAGCCCCCGGGTGGCCCAGGTGCAAAGGGCGCGCACCGCGTCGGAACCGAGCCCCCGCCCGTAGCCCTGGTACGCCAGGGAGGAATAGGCGGAGCGGTCGCTCACGACGACCTTGCCCTCATCCAGTGCCGGCCGCACCCGCTCGGTCACGTGTTGGGCCCGATCGGCGGCCATGAGCAGGGCCTCGGCCCGGTCGTCCACCCCGATCACCATCGGGTCGAGCAGCAACGCCCGGATGCGCTCGCCCACGACCGTCCCCCCCGGCTCCCGGGTCAGCACCGCCTGCAACTTCGAGCTCAGGAGCAGCGCCTGGGTGGTCTTCCCGCTCCCCTCCCCGCCTTCGAAGGCGATCCAGCGGCCCTCGCCCTGGTTGCTCATCGCCGGACCTGGGGGGAGCGGTCCCGCAGGACAGCCAGAGCCAGCGCACCGGCGGCCAGGATTATGAGCCCGCCCAGCCAAAGCGTGAGCCTGGTGCCGGGCACCGCGATCTCCCGGCCCGCCAGCTCGACCCGGCGGTCGAGCAGGTCGCGTGACAGCTTGTCGAGCAGGGACGACAGGAACGGTGCGATGGCGAAGGCCAGGAGCAGGCAGAAGCGCACCATCGTGTAGAGGGTGGCGAAGATGCGGCCCCGCAGTTCGTCGGCGACGTTGGTCTGGATGATGGTGAAGCCGAGCACGTAGATGGCGCCGGCGAACACCCCCAGCAGGGAGACGAAGAACAGCGCCGGCCGCAGGTCCGACATCGCCGCACCGGCCAGGATCGATACGCCGGCGCCGAAGACGGCCACCACGAACACCTGCAGGTGGGGCAGCCGGCGCTGGATCACCGAGAGACCGAGGATGCCGCCGGCCACGCCGATGCCGAGCGCGGTCAGCAGCAGGCCGAAGGAGGCCGAGCCTCCGCCCAGCGTCTCCTTGGCGAAGCGGGGCCCTAGGGGGACGAGCATCCCTCCTCCGACGAGGCCGGTGGCGATGGCCAGCATGACCGCCCTGATGAGCCGGCTCTGGCCTATGAAGGCGAAGCCCTCCTGCACGTCGCGCACTGCCGCCCCCAGATCGATCCGCCCTCCGACGCCGGCCGCCTCGGCCCGCCGTCGTGGCAGGTTGAGCGTGGAGATGAGGGCGGCCGATACGAAGAAGGTGCCCACGTCGAAGTACAGCGCCACGAACTCCTGGTCGACCCGGAGCCCGGCCAGGGCCTCGTACCGGCCGAGGAACAGGGCGACGCCGGCCAGCAGGGCGAAGAGGGCCGAACCAACCGGGAAGGTGCCGTAGGCGGCTACCAGCGACAGCGAGTTGGCGGTCGCCAGGTAGTGGGTGGGCACGAGACGGGGCACCGACGCCTCCTTGGCCGGCGCCCACATCAGCGTGAGGATCTCGAGCAACAACGACGCCACCACCAGCCCCCCCACCGTGTCCACCCACGGAAGGGTGGCCACGACGAGCCCCCTGCCGACATCGCAGGCCACCATCACGCGCTTGCGGTCCCACCGGTCGACCAGCACGCCCGCCACCGGGGCCAGGAAGAAGCCAGGGACGAGGCGGGCGGAGAGCACCAGGCCCACGGCCGCCTCCGGGGAGCCGCCGCCGCCCACCCGAGTGGCCAGGGCGGTCAGGGCCACGAAGCCGATCCAGTCGCCCAGGGATGAGGCCACCTGAGCCAGCCACAGCCGAAAGAAGGATGCGGAGCCGAAGAGCCGTGCGGTGCTGAAGCCCTCGGGCGGGATGTACTGGGCGTCGCCCAGCGCCGGCATCGTCGGCCGATCGGCGTCTGTCTCTTGGTCTTGCTCCTCGTCTGACAAAAAGGCCTCCGCCACCGCTCGGCCAGGCTAGGAGGTCCCGGCCGTCGGGGTCAGGGTTGGTCTGGTGGAGCGGCGGGCCGGGTGCCCTTCTTGGCACCGCTGGCCTTGGCGGCGGCCGCCTTCTTTGCGGCCGACTTCTTCGAACCGGCCGCCTTCTTTGCGGCCGCCTTCTTAGAACCGGCCGCCTTTGCGGCCGCCTTCTTAGAACCGGCCGCTTTTGCGGCCGCCTTCTTCGGAGCCGCCTTCTTCGTCGCCGAGGCCTTCTTGCGGGCCTTCGGGGAGGGCCCGCGGGCGCGGCGGTCGGCCAGCAACTCCGCCGCCCGCTCCAGCGTCATGGACTCCACCCGGTCGCCCGATCGCAGCGAGGCGTTCGTCTCGCCGTCTGTCACGTACGGGCCGAAGCGGCCCTCCTTCACCACCACCGGCTGGCCGCTCACGGGGTCGTCGCCCAGCTCGGCCAGTGGAGGGGCCGCCGCCCGTTGCTGACCCCGGCGCAGCTTCGGCTGGGCGAAGATGGCAAGCGCCTCCTCCAGGCTCACCGTGAACAACTGCTCCTCCGTCTCGAGGCTGCGGCTGTCGTTGCCCTTGGCCAGGTAGGGCCCGTAACGGCCGTTCTGGGCCGTGATGGGCTCTCCGTCGGCGGGGTCGACGCCGACCACCCGGGGCAGGGTGAGCAACCTCAGGGCCTCCTCCAGCGAGACGGTGTCGAGCGACATCGACGAGAACAGCGACGCGGTACGGGGCTTGGTCTTGGTGGCGCTGTCGCCCGCTCCCAGTTGCACGTAGGGCCCGAACCGGCCGACCCTGGCGTAGACGGGCAGCCCGGAGGCCGGATCGAGGCCCAGCTCCCGGTCTCCGCTGGGGGCCTCGAGCAGCGCCTCCGCCCGGTCGGGGGTCAGCTCGTCGGGGGCGAGGTCCTCCGGCACCGATGCCCGCGCCTCGCCGCGCTGCAGGTAGGGCCCGTACTTGCCCACCCGCACCACGATGTCGCCGCCGATGGGGATGCTGTTGATCTCCACCGGGTCGATCTCGTCGAGGCGCTCGGAGACGAGCGTCCTCAGGCCGGCTCGCCCGTTCCCGAAGTAGAACCGCCGCAGCCAGGGGATGCGCTCCTGGGCGCCGTTGGCGATCTCGTCGAGGTCGTCCTCCATGGCCGCCGTCAGGCCGTAGTCGACCAGCTGGGGGAAGTGCCGTTCGAGCAGGGCCGTGACCGCGAACGCGGTGAAGGTGGGCACGAGCGCGCTGCCGCGCTTGCGGGCGTAGTCCCGCTGCTGGATGGTGTCGAGGATCGACGCGTAGGTCGAGGGGCGCCCCACTCCCAGCTCCTCGAGCTTTTTGACCAGTGAGGCCTCGGTGTAGCGCGCCGGCGGGTTGGTGGCGTGCTCCTTCGGCTCCAGCTCCTCCATCGACAGAGGGTCGCCGGCGGCGATCGCCGGCAGCGGCCGTTCCCTGTCCGCCAGCTCCGCCTCCGGGTCGTCGGATCCCTCGACGTAGGCGCGACGGAAGCCCGGGAAGGTGATGACCGTCCCGCTCGTGGCGAACTCCGCGTCCTCGCCGGCGCTGGACGTGCCGGCGATCCGCACCGTCACGGTCTGGCCCACGGCGTCGGTCATCTGGGAGGCGACGGTGCGCATCCAGATCAGCTCGTAGAGCCTGGCCTCGTCGCTGGCCACCTCCCGGCGCACGTCTTCGGGCAGGCGGAAGGACTCCCCCGCCGGCCTTATCGCCTCGTGGGCCTCCTGCGCGTTCTTGACCTTCTTGGCGTAGACCCTGGGCTTGTCCGGCAGGTAGGCCGGGCCGTACTTCTCCCTCACGAGGGCCCGTGCAGCCTCCAACGCGGTGTCCGACAGCGTGGTGCTGTCGGTGCGCATGTAGGTGATGTAGCCGTTCTCGTAGAGCCGCTGGGCCGCCTCCATCGTCCTGCGGGCCGCGAAGCCGAGCTTGCGGGCTGCCTCCTGCTGCAGGGTCGAGGTCATGAACGGCGGGTAGGGCGAGCGCCGGTAGGGCTTCTGGTCGACCGTGCGCACGGCGAAGTCGGCACCGGCCAGGCGCGCCGCGAGACCCCGGGCGCCGTCTTCGTCGAGGCGGACCACCTGGGCGTCGGCTCCCAACTCGCCCGTCGGGCCGAAGTCCTTGCCGGTCACGAGCCGCCGGCCGTCGACGGAGGCCAGCTCCGCGGTGAAGCTGGTGGATGCGGGCTCGGCGCCGGCGCCGGCGTCGGCCCCGGAGGCGAACGTACCCACCAGACCCCACCACGAGGCAGACCGGAACCGCATCCGCTCGCGCTCGCGGTCCACCAGCAACCGCGTGGCCACGCTCTGGACGCGGCCCGCCGACAGGCCGCCCATGACCTTCTTCCAGAGGACGGGCGACACCTCGTAGCCGTAGAGACGGTCGAAGATGCGCCTCGTCTCCTGGGCGTCCACCAGTCGCTCGTCCAGGGTCCTCGGCTCCGCCACCGCCCGCTCGATGGCGGCACGCGTGATCTCGTGGAACACCATCCGGCGTACCGGCACCTGGGGCCCGAGCACCTCGAGCAGGTGCCAGGCGATCGATTCCCCCTCGCGATCCTCGTCAGTGGCCAGATACAGCTCGCTCGCCTCCCGGACCAGCGCCTTGAGCTTCTTCACCTGGTCTTTCTTGGTGACCACGTAGAGCGGCTTGAAGTCGTTGTCCACGTCCACTCCGAGTCGGGACCACGGATAGGACTTGTAGGCGGCGGGGACCTCCGAGGCGTTGCGGGGCAGGTCGCGGACGTGGCCGAAGGAGGACTCCACGACGAAGTCACCGCCCAGCAGCCGGGCGATGGTCTTGGCCTTGGCGGGAGACTCGACGATGACTAGGGGTCTGGGCATCTCTTTTTCCACCCTTGGCAGATCCTCCGGTATCTGTCAAACAGCGGCCGCCGTCTAGCGTGCCGCCGTGACGCTGCACCCCCTCGTTCTCGCCCCGCTCGCACTGCTCGAGTTCATCGACCCGGAAAAGGCGTTGGCCGCGTTCGGCACCATCGGACTGTTCGCCATCGTCTTCGCCGAGTCCGGCCTGCTGTTCGGCTTCTTCCTCCCGGGAGACTCGCTGCTGTTCACAGCCGGGCTGCTGGCTTCACAGGGCAAGCTCTCCCTGCCGGTCATCCTCGTCGGCTGCTTCGTGGCCGCCGTGGCCGGCGACCAGGTCGGATACGCCTTCGGCAACCGGGTCGGGCCGGCGCTGTTCCGCCGGCCGGACTCCCGCTTCTTCAAGCGGGCGAACCTGGAAAAGGCGCAGAACTTCTTCGACCGCCACGGCTCCAAGACCATCGTCCTGGCCCGGTTCGTACCGGTGGCCCGCACCTTCGTCCCCATCGTGGCCGGTGTCGGAAGCATGACGTACCGCACCTTCGTCACCTTCAACGTCGTGGGAGGGCTCCTGTGGGCGGTGGGGGTGACCCTTCTCGGCTACATCCTGGGCGAGACGATCCCCGACATCGACAAGTACCTGCTCCCGGTCATCGCCGCGATCGTCGTGGCGTCGGCAGTGCCGGTGGGTGTCGAGCTGCTGCGGGCGAGGCGGCGGTCGGTCGTGCGCAGCGGCGGCTCGCCCCCGCGGTAGCGGCGGCGGCCTACGCTATGGGCCGGCGGAAGGGCGAGGGCATTGACGGGCGAGCTGACTCCATACATTCCATGGACGCTGGCCGATTGGTCGCGCGACGGCGATCAAGAGAACTACCGCCATGTCCCCGCCACCACGCCACAACAAGTTACCGGCGGGTAAGGAAGGGTTCCTCAGGCACGGCTCGAGGATTTGAGCCGCCGCTTGGTGTTGCGCAGGCGCTTCCGCAACTCAGCCTCGTCGTCACCGAGGTCGACGATCCAACGATCGATGGCCTTGAGGGCGATCGACATGGGCTCCTCGCCGTCGAACACCCTCTCCTCCGCCTCGAGCTCGGCCGCCTCACGGGTGGCCGGCGTGGACAGGTCGGCGGACGCCCCCATGCCTTCGCTCTTGCGCTTCGAGAAGGCGACCGCCACCACCAGCACCACCAGGGACAGCCCCGCGATGGTGAAGCGGGCCGGGTCGTTGTCCTGGAGGCTGATGACAGCCGGCAGGATGAGCAGGGAGACGAGGTTCATCACCTTGATCAACGGGTTCAGGGCAGGGCCCGCGGTGTCCTTGAAGGGGTCGCCGACGGTGTCGCCGATCACCGCCGCCTTGTGGGCTTCGGAGCCTTTTCCGCCTTCGTGGCCGTCCTCGATGTACTTCTTGGCGTTGTCCCAGGCTCCCCCGGAGTTGGACAGGTAGTTGGCCATCAACTGACCGGTCAGGATCACCGCGGCCAGGAAGGCGCCCAAGGCCAGGAAGTTGATGCCGAAGCCGATGATGACGGGCGTCAGCACCGCCAGCAAGGCCGGCGTGGCCAGCTCGCGCAGCGAAGCGGCCGTGCAGATGTCGATGACAGGCCCGTAGTCGGGCCGCTTGTCGCCGCTCATGATCTTGCCGTCGGCGAACTGACGGCGGACCTCCTGCACCACGACCCCGGCGGTGCGACCGACCGCCCTGATGGCCAGCGCCGAGAAGAGGAAGGCGATCGAGCCACCGACCAGGAGGCCGATGAACACCTTGGGATCGGCCACGTTGATGGGGATCAGGTCGAAGATGCCCCGGGGGGTGCTGCGGGCAGCGGCCAGCACGTCCTCGGGAAGTGTCTGGTCGGCGGCCGTCTCGATGAAGGAGGCGAACAGCGCGACGGCGGCGATGACCGCGGACCCGATGGCGAATCCCTTGGTCACGGCCTTGGTGGTGTTGCCCACGGCGTCGAGGCTCACCATGATCCGCTCCGGCTCGCCGCTGAACTCGCCGGACATCTCGGCGATGCCTGCGGCGTTGTCGGACACGGGGCCGAAGGTGTCCTCGGAGACGATGACACCGGTGGTGGCGAGCATGCCCATGCCGGTGAGGGCGACGAGGTAGAGGGCGAACTGCAGGTTCCCGCCACCCAGGGCGAGCGAGACGCCGAGGGCGGCTGCGATGGCGATGATGGCGTAGACGGAGGACTCCATGCCCGACGCGGTGCCAGAAAGGACCGTGGTCGCGGGACCGGTGCGGGCCGACTCCGCGATCTCCCGCACGGGGCCGTACTCGGTCCCGGTGAAGTACTCGGTCAGCCGGCTGACGAGTTGCGCCAGCACGAGTCCCACCACGACGGCGCCGAAGCAGCGCCAGCCGACGTTGGACAGCCGGGCGGCGTCGTTGCCGACGTATCCGACGGCGAGCACGGCGGTGCCGACGACGGTGATGATGCCGGCGGTGAGGAAGCCCCGGTTGATGGGCTTGAGGGCGTTGGTCTCGCCTTCCTTGGCCCGCACGGCGTAGACGCCGGCGATGGAGGCGATCACACCGATGGCCCGGGCGGCCACCGGGAAGACCAGTCCCAGGGCGGGATTGGCACCGACAGCCGCGAAGGCGGGTACGCCGAGGATGATCGAAGCCACCAGGGTGACCTCGTAGGACTCGAACAGGTCCGAAGCCATGCCGGCGCAGTCACCCACGTTGTCGCCCACGTTGTCGGCGATCGTCGCCGGGTTGCGGGGGTCGTCCTCGGGGATCCCGGCCTCGACCTTGCCCACCAGGTCGGCGCCCACGTCGGCCGCTTTGGTGAAGATGCCGCCCCCCACCCGCAGGAACAGCGCCAGCAGCGACCCGCCGAAGCCGAAGCCCACGAGGATGGCCGAGCTGGTGTTCTGGAAGACCAGGATGATGACGGTCGCGCCCAGCAGGCCGAGGCCGACGGTGAACATGCCGGCCACGCCGCCGGTGCGGAAAGCCACCTTGAGGGCAGCGGGGAGCGAACCGGTGCGGGCCGCGGCGGCGGTGCGGACGTTGCCCCGCACGGCCAGGCCCATGCCGATGAAGCCCGTGAGCCCCGACAGGAAGCCGCCGGCCACGAAGGCCAGCGTCCGGAACACGCCCGACTCCAGCTTCGACAGGGCCACCGTGTCGTCGGGCCTCAGCACCCTGGTGGAGGTGAGGAAGACGATGAGGCCCAGGGGCACCAGGATCACCGCGATGGTCTTGAACTGCCGGCGCAGGTAGGCGAGCGCACCCTCCTGGATGGCCGTGGCGATCTCGATCATCTTGGGCGTGCCCTGGTCCTGGGCGAGGACGTCGCGCATCAGCACCACACCCACCAACAGGGCGAGGATGGCGGACGCCCCGGCGAAGAAGAGGACGGCGAACTCGCCGCCCTTCAGGGTGAACTCCTGCCACCCCCCTTCGACTGCGAGCAGCATGTTCATGCTGATTCCTTTCTCTGTTCCTGCTTTCGGACGTAGATCTGGCGTGCGATCCGCTCTCCGACGGTTCGTTCCTTGCCCTCCACCCGCAGTACGAGCGGGCCGCCGAAGGGATGTTTCTCGCGGACCTCGACCTGCACGCCCGGGCGCAGGCCCAGCGTGTCCAGGAAGGCGATCACCTCGGGGTCGGTGGACCCCGGCACGGCCACCTCGGCCACATCTCCGGGCTCGAGGGCGTACAGGGGGGGCAACTGGTCGATCTCACCCACCTCCGGCGCGGGTATGGGGAAGCCGTGGGGGCAGGTGGTGGGCCGGTCGAGGGCCACGAACATCCGGTCCTCCACCTCCTGGGGCAGCTCGTGCTCGAACGATCCCGCCAGCCGGTCCGCCTCGTTCCAGGGGTAGCCCAGCATGTCCGACAGGAACCGCTCGACGATGCGGTGGCGCCGGATGGCGCCGACGGCCGCCTGTTGCCCCGCCGGCGTCAGTACCACGCCCTTGTAGGGCCGGTGGTGCGCCAGCTGCCGGTCGGCGAGCCGTTTGATGGTGGCCGTCACCGTCCCGGGGCTCACGCCCAGCGCCTCGGCGAGGTCACCGGTATGGGCCTGGGTGTTCAGGACGTGGCGCGCCACCGTGAGCCGGTAAATGGCTTTCAGCGTCTCGCGCTCCGGTTTGGAGAGGGCGACATCCATAATTCGTCGACCGCGAAATTAGTTTTTGACCCTTCAAAAGGCAAGCCGCGGGAGGTGCCCTACAGCGCCGGGGACTCCGGCTGCCCGGCGACACGGGCCCTGCGGGCGACCACCAGGGCGAGGGCGCCGAGGGCTGATGCCAGCACCGAGGCCGCCAGGACGCCGACCTTCGCCCCTGCCACCAGCTCGTCGTCGGCGAAGGCCAGCTCGGAGACGAAGAGCGAAACGGTGAAGCCGATGCCGGCGAGCAGCCCGGCGCCGCCCAACTCCGTCCAACCCACCGCTTCGGGAAGTGCCCCGAGCCGCGCCCGGACGGCGATCCAGGCGCCGGCGAGGATGCCCAAGGGCTTGCCGACGACCAAGCCGAGCGCGACCCCCGCCGCCACCCGGCTGGCCGACGAGTCCCCCAGGGCGCCGGCGCTCAGCACCACTCCGGCGTTGGCCAGCGCGAACAACGGCACGATCACGAAGCTCGTGAGGGGGTGGAGGCGGTGCTCCAGTCGCTCGACCACCGACACCGACTGGGCCGCCATCTTGGTCATGGTCGCGGTTTCGGCCGGGGTGGGATCGTCGCTCAGCGAGTCCGCCCACTCCCTCACCACCAGGCCGGGCTGCACGGGCCGGGCCGGCGTCATCAGGCCGAGGACGACTCCGGCGATGGTGGCGTGCACCCCCGACGCCTGTACGGCCAACCAGACCCCCACCCCGAGCAGCACGTAGACACCGAGCTGCACCACGCCCGCGGTCCGCAGCGCCACCATGACCGCCAACAGGGCGCCGGCCACCGCCAGACCCATGGGGTTGAGGTCCCCGGCATAGAAGATGGCGATGACGGCGATGGCACCGATGTCGTCGACGATGGCCAGGGTGAGCAGGAACAACTTGAGCCCGGACGAGACCCGTGGCCCCAACACCACCGCCACGCCCAGAGCGAAGGCGATGTCGGTGGCCATGGGGATTCCCCAGCCCCGGGCGCCGGGGCCGGAGGAGACGACGAGCAGGTAGATGGCTGCGGGCACGACCATGCCGCCCACCGCGGCCAGGGCCGGGAGCGCGGCCGTGCGCCAGTGGCGCAGCTCGCCCACCACCATCTCCCGCTTTATCTCCAGACCCACCACGAAGAAGAAGATCGCCATCAGCGCTTCGTTCACCCAGTGCCGGAGGTCCAGGCTGAGTCCGAAGGTGTCACCGAGGCGGATCCCCAGCTTCGTGTGCCACAGCGCCTCATAGCTGTCCCTCCAGCCGAGGTTGACCCACGCAACCGCGACGAGAGCGGCCACGAGCAGCACGATCCCGCCGGACGCCTCCGTTGCGAAGAAGCGGCGCAGGGCTCTGGGCAACCGGCCGCCGGGGGCGTCGACAGGTGACGGATCGGTCTTGGTGGCCACGGGCAGCTCCTGGGGCGGCAAAGGTGGGCTTGCCGACCAGCCTTCCCGGCGCACCGAGGGCGAGGCTAGTCCCGCGCCCGCTCCTGCCCCTGGGACCGGGACCGCCTGAGCTTCTCGGGGGCACCGTTGCCCAAGAGGGGCTCGGAGCCGACGTGGTAGGGCACCGAGGTCACGATGGTGTCGCGCCGGAACAACAGGGCCACCTTCAGGGCGAGGGCGCTCTGGTTGTGCAGCAACTGGGTGGGCGAGTACTTGCCGGCCACGAACTCGGGGATGATGACGGTGATGATGTCGTCGTTCCAACGCTCGTCGAGCTCGTCGAGGTAGGCCTCGACCGCCGGCGGCAGCTCCCGGTACGGCGAGTTGATCACCTCGAGCGGCACGTCGAAGCCGAAATCGGCCCACTGCTGCTCCATCCGTTCCCGCTCCTCGTCGTCGTAGGCGACATAGAGGGCGGTGATGTGGTTGGGGCGCAACGAGCGTGCGTACTGGATCGCGTTGACCACGCCGCGGTGGACCCGCCCCACCAGCACCACAACTGTGTTGTTGGCGGCAGTGGGGCGCACGTCGGCCGGCGAGATGGCGAGGACCTGCTCGAGCGACTGGTAGTGGCGGTGGATGGCCAGGAAGATGGCGATGATCGTGGGCACGACCACGATGGGAAGCCACGCCCCGACGGTGAACTTGGTGATCGACACTATGAGCAGCACGACGAAGGTGGAGGTGGCGCCCACCGAGTTCAGCACCATGTTGCGCTTCCAGCCCCGCTCCCGGAGTCTCCGGTGCCGGAACACCATCCCGGTCTGGCTCAGGGTGAAGGAGGTGAAGACGCCCACCGCGTAGAGCGGGATCAGCGCCGTGGTGATGCCGCCGAACACGATGAGCAGGATGCCGGCGAAGAGGGCCAGGAACACGACGCCGTTGGAGAACACGAGCCGGTCGCCGCGGTTGGCGAAC
>JAHWJU010000221.1 GCA_019348255.1 Actinomycetota bacterium
TTGCAGCAGTCGTGTGCCGGTGCTACCTCGCCCCATGGGGAGCAACCGGCCTAGGCGCCCGAACAGCCGCCTATCCAGGGAGAAACCCGAGCGTCCTTCCCCAGTTGGTTGTGCGGTCATAGTCGAGTAGCCGCCCACGAGGCCCCGGAGGATGGCGACAAGCCACCCGGCGGCGAGCGTCAGTGGGATTCGCTGCAAGAGGCCCTCTTTCGGGAGAAATGCCGTGGCGCCAAGACAGGCGCCGGGTAAAAACCCCGACGAGGCGGGAGGCGGCCCGCAGCCCGGCCATGCCCGCGAGCCGACAGAGTCTGGCCCGCGACAACCGGCATCAGGGCGAGGGAGGTGTACGCAACCACGGCGAATCCGCGGTGGACGCGGTCGGTGATCCCGTTGTCCGGTCGCCGACTGCCGCTGCCGAGTCGAGTTGGCTGCCGGGTCGTCGCTCGTTCCGCGCAGAGAAGTAGCCGCTTGCGGCCGAGCTGCCCTTCCGACCCTCGACCTTGACGTCGCCTAGGAGAACTGGCCACCGATCGCCGGAGGCGGGTGACCTCAACGGGCCGAGACGTCTCCGTCGGGTTGGGCGTCCGCTTGCTCCACGTGTTCGTCAGAAGACCTCCGAGGCAACCACCGGGCTCTGCTCGGACGGGCAAACTGGGGGTCGGTCCCCGAGCGGGTTGAGACCTCTGCCTGTCCCTGGCCGTGGCTCGCCTTGGGCGGATACTCCTCTAACTAGGGTCAGCACCTCATGACGATCTCCACCAGCAGCTTCGGCGCATCCGGACGGGCCGGCCACGACGCCTCCGCCTTTTACCGCCCGGAGCGCGTCGCTGCTGCCTTCTCCGAGGCAGCCGGCCAGTGACCGAGAGAGGCAAGCGGTTGCTGGAGCGGGACGGCCAGGGCTGGTCTGCCGTGTTGAACCATCCATTGCAACAGGCGGCCCGGAACAACATCGAGCAGCTGCTTTCAGGTCTCCGGGCATGCCGCACCGAGGCCGACCTCGAGGACTTTCAACGAGCGCTCTTCCAACAGGTCGTGGATGCCCAAACCCTGCAAGCGAAGGCATCGAGGAACGTGAAGCGGGTCAGATACGGGCGACCTGTTCCCCGCTCTCCGAGCGGAGACTGGGTGATCGACCGCTGGGTAGCTGACCGGGTCGTCCGCCAGCTGCGCTCCGTAGGGGATGCACTGGCATGGCGGATGTTCGGTTTTGACCGCCGCTATCTCCTAGCGCTTTCGCGGAACGCCGGGCCACCGGGCCCGTTCGTCGATGGAATCGACGCAGATGGAGAGCCCAGATTCAAGGCCGGGCTGGAGCGGGAGCTGGGGGTGGTGGTCGACCGGTGGAACGAACAGCGCCAGTTCTCGCTGCTCTGCGACCTGACAAACAGCATCCGCATCTGTGACGTCATCGGCTTTTCGCCGACGGGCCCCCGCCTCATCGAGGTCAAATCAAGTGCGGCCGGCGAACGGCGCGACCAGCTCGCACGAGCCGAACATGCTGTCCGCGTCATCAACGAAGGAGCGCCGCTTAAGGGTCGGGCCGGCGGGGAGGATGTTGATCTCATCCAGAGCACCGTGCCGCTCAAGACTCTCCTTCCAGAGGTGCGCTCCGTGTTGGACTGGGCCGCTCGTCAGCCGCACGCCACCGTGAAGCTCAAGCACCAAATCGTGCTCAGCACAGTCAGTGCCATCCCGGGCCCGCTGGGGAAGAACACCGACGCCTTGCTCGTCGAGGCGGAGCGCAGAGAGGCGAAGAGCTTCGAGAAGGCAGGACTCGGGCTCCCGCAGCAACACCTGCTCGTGGGGCAACGCGTTGACGCCGTCGACCTAGACCCGGGCTTGGCGCCTTACACGATCTACCCCTTCAGCCCTTGGCTCTGCGCCCGTCTTACCACGGACTTCCTGAGCATGAAACCCACGATGGCGTGGGATCGACTCGCTGAGCCGTTCGCAGCCCGCGGCTTCGAGGTGCAGCCCGGGCTCGGTCGTCCAGAGACCCCAGGCGCCGCCCTCTTCGCCTACAGGGACGGTGTCACCCTCACTGTCCACGATGATGCCGTACAGCAGCTCCTCTACGAGCTTCACGACCCAGACCGATTCGTCCAAGCCGCCATCGAGACCTGGGAGCGCTTCGATCGTCGGCGAGTGCGCCAAGGAAGTGTCGTGGTCTTCGCAAACGAACAGAGTGTGTGGAAGTAAGGACCGCACTTGGGCCCGGGCCCCGCCAGCGCCTCCGACGGCCGGAGCCGCCTACCCACCCCTACGCACCCGTTCGGGAGCCACCTCTGAGTGCAGCGTCGAGGTCGACGAATCTGCGAGCAGTAGAGCATCGACCGTGAGGGCATCGGATTACCACCGCGCCCGGCTCGCTCACCGGCCGGCCAGGCGGATCCCTTGAGCGAGGAGCAGCTCGCGACCGCGGCCAGCGAACGGCTCCTCCGCTTCGTGGGCGACGGTGTCGTGGGCATGGTCGTGGGCATGGTGACGGAAGACCGCGAGCTCATCGTGAGCCGCGGGCCTGTTTCCCGCGACGGCGTGTTCGACGTCGGGTCGATCACAAAGCTGTTCACCGCCCTCCTCCTCGCCGACATGGTTTCCCAGGGTGAGGTGGGCCTCGACGACCCGCTCGAGCGCTTCCTCCCGGCGGGCGTCCGGGCGCCGCGCTGGCAGGGCCGACACATCACCCTCGTCGACTTGGCCACCCACACGTCGGCCCTGCCTCCGCTCCCTCGCAACCTCGTGGTCCGGGCCGCGCTACACCGCTCGGACCCCTACCGCCGCTACACCGTCCCGAAGCTGCACCGCGGCCTCGCCGCAAGCCGGCTCCGGCGGGCGCCCGGGACCGGCTACCGCTACTCGAACTTCGGCTTCGCCGTGCTGGGCCACGCCCTGGCTCTTGCCGCTGGCTCCACCTACCAGGGCCTGGTCATCGATCGGGTGTGTCGGCCCCTTGGTTTGGGCGAGACCATGTTCGAGATTAGGGCCGACGTGGCTTCCCGTCGGGAGACTGGGCACGCAGGTGCGGGGCGGCCGGTACGGGACTGGGACCTCGCCGCCTTCGCCCCCGCCGGGGGCCTGCGCTCGACGGTGGCCGACATGGTTCGCTTCCTGCGGGCCAACCTGGACCCGGGAGGGACAAACCTGGCCGTGGCGCTAGAGGAGGCCCAGCTCCCGCGCCGCTCGATCGGTGCCCATGAGGACGTCGGACTGGGGTGGCATCTCCGGGAGGAGGGGGCCACCACCATCGCCTGGCACAACGGTGGCACCGCCGGATTCGGGGCCTTCGTGGCCATGCTTCGGGATCAGGGGGCCGGTGTCGCCGTCCTGTACAACTCGCCAGCGTCGCCGGCGGTCGACGCGGCCGTCTTCGAGCTCCTCTCCGACATGCTCGGCTGAACGCTCGACTCCGGGCTGCTGATACTGCTGAGTATCAGTAGTAAAGTGCGGCTGTGGCTTCCGATACTTCGTCGGGCAGGGGGTCACAGCGCACCGATTCAACTTCCGATACTACGACGGCCCCTCGAAGTCGTGGCGTTCCGACTCTGCCCGCCGCACTCGGAGCGGCGTTGGACGGCTACGTCGAGTCCATCGACCAAATCCGTGTCGTCGCCACTGACACCGCCGTGTCGTCGCCACTGACACCGGGTGTCGTTCCCCGCTGACAGACCCGTGTCGTTTTACAGCGGCCAGGTGTGTCTAGAGGACTGAATAACCGCTGCTGGAC
>JAHWJU010000065.1:0-11281 GCA_019348255.1 Actinomycetota bacterium
GCGCTGTGGGAGCACTGGTGGTGCTCGCCGCGGAGGCGGGATCGATCGAGCCGGGGGGGCAGGGGGAGACGGTGGTCCTCGTCCGCAACACGGGCGAGGCGACCGGAGACTTCCGCGTGAGCATTCAAGGACCGGCGGCGGCGTGGGCGACGGTGGAGCCGCAGATCCTGACGCTGGCGCCCGATGAGGAGGCCCCTGCCTGGTTGTGCTTCCGGCCGCCTCGCGTGTCTGAGCTCCGCCCCGGAGGTGTTCCGTTCTCGGTCGTCGTCCGCTCCGGCTCGGACGGAGACCTGGAGACGGTGACGGAGGGGGTCCTGCGGGTCGGCACCTTCTCGTCGCTTTCGGCCTCGTTCATCGGCGAGCCGTCGGTGGGTGCGCGCTGGGCGGAGCTGGCAGTGGCCGTCCGCAACACGGGCAACCGGGGGGTGACGGTCTCGGTGGGTGCAGAGGCCGGCCATCCCGACGTGAGTTTGGAGGTCGAGCCGGAGGAGGTGCAGCTCGCACCGGGTGAGGCGGCCGACTTCAAGGTGAGGGTACGGCCCCCGCGCCGGCTGCTCCCGGGTGCAGCGTCGCAGCGCAAGATCGCAGTGGCGGTGGTGAGCGACGGTGGAGCCCTGGCCACACTGCGAACGGAGCTGCCCGAAGAGCCGTCGCTGGCCCACGAGCTGTTCCGGTCGGCCCGGGTGCTCGGGATCCTGTTGATCCTCTTGGTCGTGGCGGGCCTTTCGATCCTGCGATCAGCCACCGATTCCGGGACCGTCGACGTCACCACCGGCGATGGTCCGCCTGCACCGCTCCCGCTACCCTCCACCGGTCCGGTCGAGGAAGATCCGCAGTCGGCCCGACCGCCCGAACCCAAAGACGGACAATCCGCAGCCCAGCCGGCTCCGGAACTCGGCTCCGGGGGCGTGTCGGGCCAGGGGCCGGCGCCGGCACCGCCGCTGCCCAGGTTGGTGTTCGTGCGGGTCTACGGCCCGGGATCGCAGGACCTGGTCGTGCGACAGCCCGGCAACAAGCCCTCCGAGCTCCGGCTTCGATCCGACGGAGCGCTGGAGAGCCGGCCGCAGTTGTCGCCCGGGGGTCGTCACGTCGCTTTCGTGCGTGAGCGCGACCTCACCTGGAAGGTCTGCGTCATACCGTCGGGCGGAGGCGAAGCGGTGTGTCTGGCCGATGCCTCGGCCGCATCGGCGGTGGCCTGGGCTCCGGGCGGGGCCGCGCTCTACTTCACCAGGGCGGGCCGGCTCTACGAGGTCCCCTACGACGTCACCACGGAGGTGGCCGGAGAAGAGCGCGACCTGGCGGTGGAGGTGCCGTCCGGGCACTTCTCGCTGTCGCCCGCTGGGAACCGGATCGTCTTCGCCCACACCGGCGCGCTGACCATCCGGCCGCTGGACGGGTCCGCAGGCCTGCAGATCGACGTGCCCGGCCAGCCCGAGGACCCGGCGTGGTCGCCGGACGGCAGCCGCATCGTCTACGCCTCCAACTTCCAGATCTACACCGCGCCGGCCGGGAGCGGACCCGTCCGCCAGCTCACGGCCAACGGCACGGTGAACGGCGAGCCCTCCTGGTGTGCCGAGGGTGACTGGGTGATCTTCCGGAGCAATCGCAGCGGCGTAGGCGACCTCTACGTGGTGAAGGGATCGCCCCGGGGGGTCGAGGTGGGCCTCGCCCAGGTCACCAACAGCCCCGAGCGCGAGGTGTCGCCCGCGTTCTAGCCAGCCAGGATCACTCCACCGACTGAGCCGGCACCCCGGGCAGCCCGTCGAGGCTCACCCGGTTCTTCTCGGCCTGGTAGGCGGCCACTCCCTCCGGCCCCTTCCTGTCCGCCCAGCGACCCAGGTCCGGACGCTCGTCCACGAACTGCATCCGGGGCACGCCGAAGCCGCAGGAATCGGCGATGCGGGTGACCTCGATGTCGATGATCGAACGCACGCCCGGCGCCTCGGCGAAGCACGGACGGAGCTCCTCGAAGCGGCGGCTGCCCGGGAGGTGCGGCGTTCCTCTCCCGTGGAGCCGCAGGATCCGGGGTGGGCCCTGGAAGGCGCACACCATGACGACGATCCGACCGTTCTCCCGCAGGTGGGCGATGGTCTCCACGCCGCTGCCGGTGAGGTCGAGATAGGCCACCCGGCGCGGCCCGAGGACGCTGAAGGTGCCGGTCAGCCCCTTGGGGGACAGGTTGATGTGCCCGTCGGCGGCCAGGGGGGCGGTCGACACGAAGAACACCGGCTGGCGTAGCAGGAAGGCGGCCAGGCGGTCGTCGATCTCTTCGTAGACCCGGCTCATGCCCAATGCTAAGCACAGCTGCCGTGCACCACGGGGTTGACCAGGAGCGGCGGCACCCACCCGGCGCCGACCCGCTGTGGGAGGAGTCGTGGTACTTCGACTTCGCTGCCGCGGAGATGGGCGGGTTCGTGAGGCTCGGTCTCTTTCCGAACCTCGGCGTCGCCTGGTACTGGGGCTATCTGGTGCGCCGGGCAGAGCCGCTGTTGGTGGCGCGACACCACGAGGCGGCGTTGCCGCGGGGCGAGGTCCTCGAGCTGAGGGAGGACGGGTTGTGGGCGGCGCTGTACTGCGAGACGCCCCACGAGCACTGGACAGCGGGACTGGAGGCGTTCGCCGTGGCTCTCGACGATCCCGGTGACGCCTTGACGGGTGAACGGGGTGACAGGGTCCCCCTGGGCTTCGATCTGGAGTGGGAATCGGCCGGCGCCTTGGTCGACACGGAAGGTTCGGGTTACGCGCAGGCGTGCCTCGTCTCCGGCGAGATCCTGGTGGGGGCGGAGCGCCTGGAGTTCGAGGGGCGCGGCCACCGTGACCACCGGTGGGGGAGGCGGGACTGGTGGAACGGCGGCTGGATGTGGGCAGCCGGGACGCTCGACGACGGCGCCACCTTCTGCGGCCGGGCGGTCGGGGGTGCCGCCGGCCGGTCGACGACGGCGCTCATGGTGGGCGACGTCGAGCTCACCGCGACGCCGCGGCTGGTGGCCACGATCCCCCTGGAGGCGCCGGAAGGACGCACCTCACGCCTCGACCGCGCCCTGTGCCACTTCGTGGCCGGCGACGGCCGCACCGGCTACGGGTGGAGCGAATGGAGCCGGCCACTCCGGCCCTGAGCGCTGAGCGGCTACTGGAGCTGTATCGGGGCCGCGACCGGGGCGAGGAGGAACTTGCGGGTGGCGGCGTCGACGTGTCCGCTGGGGGCGAGGCGGGCCGCCCGCTGGTAGTTGAGGACGGCCTCGACCGTCGCCGGCCCCCAAACGCCGTCGGCGGCCACGGGGAAGCCCAGGCTGGTGAGGTTGAGCTGGTACGCCCGGACCATGCCGGGCGTTAGGCCCTCGCCGCTCGGGCCCCCGGGGACGAGGCGGAACTCGGCCGCATCGCGCACCGCATCCCACGCCTCTTGCGTCGCGTGCTGCCACGACCAGAACGACACGCCGCCCGACCCGTGCTGGTCCGCTGCCTGCATGAACCGGATCAGCTGGTCGCGGCCGGGGACGCCGGGGGGACCACCCTCGGGGCCGCCGTCGTAGGCCTGGCCCACCGGGAACACCGGCTTGCCGAACTGCGACAGGTAGGCGATGGCGTTGGCGACGTCGGTGGCCGGGTCCCGGTTCATCCAGTAGACCATGGGCGCCACCGCGTCGAAGGTCGACACCACCTGGGCGTAGGGGAAGCCGGAGGCGACCTTGGCCGGCGTGGGGTTGGGGATGGTGGCGATGAGCGGGTAGTTGGGGCCGACCCGGCCGCGGAGCCAGGTGACGTAGGCGTTCACGTACACCAGCTCGTTGGTGGTCCCCTCACGGGTGCTCTCGATGTCGGCCGAGAAGCCGTCGATGCGGTGGCCGTCGGGAGTCGTGTACTCGATGGCGGCGACGGCCCGGTCCACGTCGGCACCGGGGTGCTTGAGGTACGGGAAGTCCCACCCGTAGACCCGGATGCCGTTGGCGTGCGCGACGGGCAGGAGGCGGTCCAGGAAGCCGGCCGCCATGAACCCCTCTTTGAGGGTGCCGGTGCGGACGTAGAGGTGGGTGAGACCGACCTCCTTGGCCCGCTGGACGATGGCGGCCGGGTCCCCGCCCTCGGCCCGCTCGTGCAACCAGATCCACATGCCCTTGCCGACCGGAAGCGCTCCGCGGATGGCGGGCGGGACCGGCGGTTCGGCCGGCGGCGCCGGCTCGGCCGCCGGGGCCGCCGCGGCGGGAGCGGTGTCAACGGCTGCCGGCGCTGCTGAAGGCGCGGGAAGCGGCGCGTCCGCGCCAGGCGCCACGACGGCGACGCTTGCCGCACCCCTCACCCGCTGCAGGTGGACACCGGGACTGGGGGCGAGGACGGCGACGATCCCGACGATGCCGGCACAGATCAGGGCAATCGCGGTCATGAAGAGACCGGCTGCCATGCGGGCATGGCCGGGATTGGGCCAGCGGGGGGCAAAGCGGGACTCGAGTCCGTCGAGCAGGCACCTCCCGGTGGACCCGACGAGGGGCAGACGCGACGGGCCGGGGGCCTGGCGACCGATGCCGGAGGCGAGGCAGGGCGCCACGACCGGAGTGGGGCAGGTCGGGTCCACGGCGGCGGCCGTCCACCCCTGCACCACGGCTGAGGCGTCGCCGGCCCACCGCCGGGCAGCGGCCAATCCCGTGGCCAGGGTGTCGAAGAGCGCCTCGGCCAACAGGTCGAAAAGTGGCTTGTCGGGATGGGCGGAGTGGCTACCGGAGGTTGGGCCATCTCGGCGGACCCGGCGGACCGAGGGCACGAACAGCGCGAACAGAAGGGTCAGAAGTCTCGGCATCGTCCTGGCTCTCCAGCGAGCCGGACTGGCCGCTGTCTTTCGTGGTTCTCGGTCGCTGGACCGCGTTCAGTTGAGAAACTTACGCCAGAATTCCAGACATCCGTTTCACGTCCTGCGCTTGTAGCACTTTTGTAACGATATGAACACGGTGCGTGGTTGCCTCAGAGCCGATCGAGCAGGATCGCCCGCTTCACCTCTTCGATGGCCTGCGTCACCTTGATGCCACGGGGGCAGGCCTCGGAGCAGTTGAAGGCGGTCCGGCACCGCCACACCCCGGAGCGGTGGTTCAAGATGTCGAGGCGCTGCTCGGCCGCCTCGTCGCGGCTGTCGAACACGAAGCGGTGCGCGTTGACGATGGCGGCCGGGCCGACGTAGCCGGTGTTGCCCCAGTAGACAGGACAGGACGTGGTGCAGGCGGCGCAGAGGATGCACTTGGTCGTGTCGTCGTATCGGGCCCGCTCCTCGGTCGACTGCAGACGCTCGCGGTAGCCCGGCTCGTCGGAGTTGATGAGGTAGGGCAGCACCGCCCGGTACTGCGCGAAGAAGGGCTCCATGTCCACGACGAGGTCCTTGATCAAGGGGAGACCCCGGATCGCCTCGACCGTGACGACAGGGCCGAGGTCCTCGATCAGCGCCTGACAGGCCAGGTCATTGGCGCCGTTGATGACCATGGCGTCGGAACCGCAGACGCCATGGGCGCAGCTGCGCCGGAACGAGAGGGTGCCGTCGTGGTGCCACTTGGCGGCGTGGAGGGCATCGAGCACCACCGACCGGAAGGCCTTGACCTGCACGTGGAAGGTCTGCCAGTGCGGCTTGTTGTCCCGCTCGGGGTCGTAGCGCTTCACCCGCAACTCGACATCGACCATGTCGGCAGCTTCCGGCATCAGTACTTCCTCTCCATCGGCTCGTAACGGTCTCCCAGCACCGGCTTGTAGCTGAGGGCGAGCGTTGCGTCGGCGGCTCGGGTCACCAACGTGTGCTTCATCCAGTTGGCGTCGTCGCGGCCGGGGTGGTCGACCCGCATATGGGCGCCCCGGCTCTCGGTTCGGGCCGCCGCGCTCACCACCAGCGCCTCTGCGAGATCGAGCAGGTAGCCGAGCTCGAGGGCCTCGGTCAGGTCGTAGTTGAAGGTCTCGCCCTTGTCGTCGATCGAGACCCGGTCCCACCGCTGCCGCAACTCCTGCACGTCGGCCAGCGCAGACCGGAGGCTGTCGGCGGAGCGGAAGACGGAGGCCTTGTCCATCATCTCGTTCTGCAGGGTGTCCCGGATGTCGGCCACGCTCTCCCCGCCGCTGCCGGCCTTCATCCTCTCGATCCTGGACCGCACATCGCCCTCCACCCCGCCCGCCAGGTCCGGCAGGTCACTGCTGGCGACGAAGCCGGCCATCGCCCTTCCGCCGCGCTTGCCGAACACCACGATGTCGAGAAGCGAGTTGGTGCCCAGGCGGTTGGCGCCGTGCACGCTCACGCACGCGCACTCCCCGGCTGCGTACAGCCCTGGCATGACCGTGCCGCCGGCGTCGACCACCACCTCGCCGTCGACGTTGGTGGGGATGCCCCCCATGGCGTAGTGCGCCGTGGGTTGGATCGGGATCGGGTCGACCTTGGGCTCCAGGCCCAGGTAGGTCCGCACGAAGTCGGTGATGTCGGGGAGCTTGGCGTCGATGAACTCCGGCGGAAGGTGGCTGAGGTCGAGGTGCACCGCATCCTGATCGGGGCCCACTCCCCGGCCTTCCAGGATCTCGGTCTGGATGGCCCGGGCCACCATGTCACGGGGCGCCAGGTCCTTGACCGTCGGGGCGTAGCGCTCCATGAACCGCTCGCCGTCGCGGTTGCGCAGGATGCCGCCCTCGCCGCGCGCTGCTTCCGACAGCAGGATGCCCAGCTTGTAGATCCCCGTCGGGTGGAACTGGAAGAACTCCATGTCCTGCATGGGGATGCCCCGCCGGTACAGGAGCCCGGGGCCGTCGCCGGTCAGCGTGTGGGCGTTGGAGGAGACCCGGAACATCTTGCCGAAGCCGCCGCTGGCGAACAGGACCGCCTTGGAGCGAAAGACGTGGAGGTCGCCGGTCGCCTGTTCGTAGGCCACCACGCCCCCCACCCGCCGGCTGGTGCCATCCTGAACGAAGGCGATGTCGAGCACCTGGAACTCGTTGAAGAAGTTGACGTCCCGGGCCACGCACTGCTGGAACAGGGTCTGCAGGATCATGTGGCCGGTCCGGTCGGCCGAGTAGCAGGCCCGCATCACCGGTGCCTCGCCGTGGTTGCGGGTGTGGCCGCCGAAGCGGCGCTGGTCGATCCTGCCCTCGGGCGTCCGGTTGAAGGGGAGGCCGAAGTGCTCGAGCTCGATCACGGCGTCGATGGCCTCACGGCACATGACCTCGGCGGCAGGCTGGTCGACCAGGTAGTCGCCGCCCTTGACCGTGTCGAACAGGTGCCACTCCCAGGAGTCCTCCTCCACGTTGGCCAGGGCCGCGCACATCCCGCCCTGGGCCGCACCGGTGTGGGAGCGGGTCGGGTAGAGCTTGGTGATGACCGCGGTGCGGCACTTGCCGGCGGTCTCGATGGCGGCGCGCAAGCCTGCCCCCCCGGCGCCGACGATCACTGCGTCGTAGCTGTGGTGGTGGACATTCACGGCCTCGAATCGTCTCATGCACCCGTCGCCGAGGTGCAATCTCGGACGGGGCTCCCCGCCGTGACCCTGGCCTCAGCCGCTCACGAGGACGATGCTGCTCTCGTAGCGGTTGGTGGCCCGCACGCCGTCACCCGCGAGCTCCAGGTCCAGCCAAAGGGGGCCGTGCGCCGGCGGCACCACCACCTGCACGGTGCCCACCCGGACGCAGGCGTCAGGCGGGACGTGGCCGGCCCATCCCAGGCGGTGCTGGCCGCCCTGCCAGGCCAAGCGGGCGGTGACTGTCACCTCCTCCAGAGCGCAGCGGCGATCGCTCACGACGTGGACGTCGAGGCTGACGGCATCACCGGGGCAGTAGGTCGGCTGCGGTCGGTCGGCCACCACGATGACGTCGGCACAGGCCGCTTGCAGCGCGGCGTAGCCCAGCTTGGGCCGCCGCTCGTGGTCGAGCACCGACCACGTCACCGCGGGATGACCGTCGGCGAAGCAGAACTGGGCGAAGCCGCCCGCCGGCCGGTACTTGCGGCGCCGCAGCTCCTCGATCTGACGCCGGACCAGCTCGGCCTGGTAGCGCTGAGTGGCTTCGCGCCATTGCGCGAGGGTGGCGAAGGCAGCGGGGGCCAGCCCGTTGCGCTCGAAGAACAGCTTCTGCAGGGCGTGGTGGCGCCCCAGGTGGTCCCAGTCCAGGTGGGGCCAGCGGTCGGGGTCCAGGAATCCGTCGCTGTCGGGCACCGCTTGTGCGCCGAACTCGCTCACGAAGGTGGCCAGCCGTGGCCACGCCGCGAGTGCCTTGGTGAGGTCGGCGTCGCGGCCGTGGTACCAGCCGAAGTAGAGGTGGCTGTCGGCCGGTGGGATACCGGAGTGGGCGGTTACCGGGCGGGACGGGTCGGCCTTCTCCAGCGCCCGGCGCAGCGACCGGTCGAGGACGTCCTTGTTCCACGACGGGAGCACCATTCCGGTCACCGTCTTGCGGGCCACGGCGGCCATGTCCGACTGGGCGCCGGGCTCGACTTCGACGGCGATGGGTTCGTTGTGACCGCACCACAGCAGCAGCGAAGGGTGGTGTCCCAGCAGGTCGACCGCCTCCCGGGCCTGGCGGACGGCCTCCTTGCCCACGGAGCCGTCATAGCCCCACTGGAGGGGGAGGTCCTGCCACACCAGGAGACCGTGGCGGTCGGCCGCCTCGTACGTCTCCGGGCGCCCGACGTGGGCGTGGAGGCGGAGCAGGTCGAGGCCCGCCTGCTTGGCCAGGATCACGTCGGATTCGAGCTCTTCCGGGCTCGCCTCTCCCAGAGCCATGCGGGTGGGGCCCTGGTTGGTGCCTTTGAGGAAGATGCGCTCGCCGTTGACCCACGTGATCCAGCGCCGCATCCTGACCTGGCGGATGCCGGTGCGGATCACCCGACGGTCACTCGGCAGCTCCGAGCTTGCCTTGGGACGGACCTCGACCTCCACATCCGCCAGCTCCTGGGGCCCGAGGGCGTGAGGCCACCACAGCGGCGGACGGTCCACCGTCACCTGCCACTCCAGGAGGCTCCCGCCGCGACCGACCCGGTGCTCCTGCACGTGTTCGACGAGGTCCCCCACCCGCGTCCGCACCTCGACGGTGCAGGCGTGCTGCGCGTCGAGCGCCGATCGCAGCCCGAGCACGGCCGCCTCGTCGGTGGCTCGGGGGCACAGCACCCGCAACCGGGCGATGCGTACCGGCCCCGTCTCCACCAGCCGGACGGGCCGCCAGATGCCACCGGGGTTCCAGTCGGGGTCGAGGCAGTCCCAGTGCTGGAACACGCCGGTGAGGTTGCGCTTGGCCCGCCGGTCCCGCTCGGGCGCGCACGCCAGTTCGACCTCCAACAGGTGCTCCCGGCGCCGGCCCAGCGGGCCCGTGACCTCGAACGTGTGCGGGAAGAAGTAGCCCTCGGTGGTGCCGAGAGGCAATCCGTCGAGCGAGACCTGCGAGTTGTAGAAGAGGCCGTCGAAGGTGAGCCACCAGCGCCGGCCGGCGGCCGGCAACGGCGCTTCGAACCGGCGCCGGAGCAGGAGCGGGCCGTCGCTGGTGGCGAAGGCGGGCGAGGAGCGCCAGTGGCCGGGCACCGACACCTCGTCCCACGTCCGTTCGTCGGCCCCGGCCGCGCCAGGGCCGGGCCGGACCCCGGGTGCGGCTTCGATCGCCGACCACCGTCCCCCGAGATCCATAGCGGCGACGCTACGGCAGACTCTCCGAGATGCTCTGGGTGGTGCTGCTCCTCGTCTTCGGGCTCCTCGTCTTCGCCGGCCTCTACGACGTGGTGGCCAGGGCCAGGGGCCGCTACCGGCCGGCGGCCGACTGGGAGGCGGCGCGGCTGCGGCGCAAGGAGCGGGGGCGCAACCTCAGGCCCAACCGCCCACGGTAGGTTCGACACCATGCCGCCGCCGAGCACAGGTCCCAGGCCCCGGCCCGCGACCCTGGGCCAGCTACGCGAGTCGGGGTGGCAGTCGGTGCCCGTGAAGGAGGAGGTGCGGCGCAACGCTGCGCTCTGCATCAGTGGCGGCCAGGCCGTGGTCGAAGGGGTGCTCGGCTACGACGAGACCGTCCTGCCCCAGCTCGAGAACGCCCTGCTCGCCGGCCACGACGTGATCTTCCTGGGCGAGCGGGGCCAGGCCAAGACCAGGATCATCCGCTCTCTCGTCGGGCTGTTGGACGAGTGGATGCCGATCGTGGCCGGCTCGGAGATCAACGACGATCCCTACGCGCCGGTGTCCAAGTACGCGCGGGACCTGCTGCACGACAAGGGCGACGACACCCCGGTGGACTGGGTCCACCGCTCCACCCGCTTCGGCGAGAAGCTGGCCACGCCCGACACCTCCATCGCCGACCTCATCGGCGAGGTGGACCCCATCAAGGTGGCCGAGGGACGCTACCTGTCCGACGAGCTGACGCTGCACTACGGCCTAGTCCCCCGGACCAACCGCGGCATCTTCGCCATGAACGAGCTGCCCGATCTGGCCGAGCGCATCCAGGTGGGGCTCCTCAACGTCCTCGAGGAGCGCGACGTGCAGGTGCGGGGGTACAAGATCCGCCTCCCCCTGGACGTGATGCTGGTGGCGTCGGCCAATCCTGAGGACTACACGAACCGGGGCCGGATCATCACGCCGCTGAAGGACCGCTTCGGCGCCCAGATCCGCACCCACTATCCGCTGGATGTGGAGACCGAGCTCGAAGTGGTCGGACAGGAGGCGACGCCGCTGGCTGGTCTCGGAGTGGCGGTGACCGTGCCCGACTTCATGGCCGAGGTGGTGGCGACGCTTTCACATCTGGCTCGCTCCAGCCCTCATGTGAACCAACGCTCCGGTGTGTCCGTTCGACTCTCGATCGCGAACTACGAGACCCTCACGGCCAACGCCGCCCGCCGGGCGTTGCGACTGGCGGAGACCGATGCCGTTCCCAGGATCAGCGACCTCGATGCGCTCGTCGCCTCGACATCGGGGAAGGTGGAGATCGAGACCCTCGACGAGAGTCGGGACGACCAGGTGGTGGAGCGCCTGGTGAAGGCGGCCGTCCTCACGGTGTTCAAGCGCCGTTGCCCGATGGACCAGCTCCGCCAGGCCATCGACGACTTCGACGGTGCCACCGTCGTCCACGCCGGCGACGACGTCTCGGCCCGCGACTACGTGGCCACGCTCCAGCGACTGCCGGCCCTGCGGGCCCCCGTCATGGCTCTGGCCGGCAGCGAGAGCCCGGGCGCCGTGGCCAGTGCCGTCGAGTTCGTGCTCGAGGGCCTGCACCTGTCGAAGCGCCTCAACAAGGAGGCGTCGGGCACCCGCGCCACCTACCGCGGGCGCTGAGTCCACCTAACGCGGACGCTGAGTCCACCTAACGC
>JAHWJU010000065.1:11381-12569 GCA_019348255.1 Actinomycetota bacterium
CGCTGAGTCCACCTAACGCGGACGCTGAGTCCACCTAACGCGGACGCTGGGGCGGCTGGCAGGACTCGCAGGCGTAGGCCCACCGTCCGGCCAGGTCCCACCGGCGAACCTCGCCGCCGCAGCGCCGGCACCGCTGCTGCTTGTACACCCAGAGTGCTTCGCCCTTGGTGATGCGCGACCGGGGCTTGCCCACCTCCTTGGGGTCGACCGTGATGATCACCTGGTCCTGGAGCCCATGGCGCATCCAGCCGACCAGGGTCGACCAGATGGAGTCGAACTGCTCCCGGCCGACGGCGTCGGCCGGCGTCTCGGGGTGGATGCCGTGCACGTGGAGGATCTCGGCCCGGTACACGTTGCCTACCCCGGCGATGACGGACTGGTCGAGCAGCGCCACCCCCACCGGCGTCCGCCGGCGCTGGAGCTTGCACCGGGCTGCCTCCGGATCGGCGTCGCGCCGTAGCGGGTCCGGGCCCAGCCGGGCGAAGATGGCCTGGCGCACGGCGGGATCGATCAGCGCGCACTCGGTGGCGCCGATCAGGTCCCAGGTCCCGTTGAGGCCGCTCATGCGCAACCGCACCGTCTCCCGGGGCATCGGGGGCGGCGGCGCGTGGTGCACGAACCGCCCGAACAGCCCCAGGTGAACGTGGATCAGGTCGCCGCCCCCGAAGTCGTAGAACAGGTGCTTGCCGTAGGCCTCCACCCCCTCGAGCACCCGCTCGTCCAGGCTCCGGGCGGCGTCGGTGAAGCGGCCCTGGGGTGAGGAGACCGACACCGGCCCGCCGGCCAGGGCCCGGCGGTGGTCGAGGGCGAGTCGGTGGATGGTGTGGCCTTCGGGCACGTGAGGAGTCTGGCCCGAGCTGCGCCTGCCCACCGAGGTGATGCCGCCACCCGAAGCGGGTAGGCCTCAGGGGTGCCCCCCGACGAAGTGACCTCCCGCAAGGTCGCCGGCCGCTACGAGATGCACGACCTGCTCGGCCGGGGCGGCATGGGATCGGTCTGGCGGGGCGAAGACGTGCTGCTCGAGCGACCGGTGGCCATCAAGCGGGTGGAACTGCCGGCGACGCTGTCCCCCGAGGACCGCGAAGCGCTGCGCAAGCGGGTGCTGCGGGAGGCCCGGGCCGCGGCCAGGGTGAGCCATCCCCGCCTCGTCACGGTGTTCGACGTGGTGGAGGAGGAGGGCAACGTCTT
>JAHWJU010000222.1 GCA_019348255.1 Actinomycetota bacterium
CTGGCCGAGTGGGGCAGGCCGTGCCAGGAGCCCTCGCTGGCCTCGACCACACCGGCGTTGCCGGCGCCGCTGCCGCCGAACGGGCTCGCATCGGTGTTGAGGACCTCGCGCCACCTCCCGCCCCTGGGCAGGCCGACGCGGTACCCGTGCCTGGTCACCGGGGCGAGGTTGGCGATGCACGCCAGCATCGACTCGCCTTCGGAGCCCAGGCGAAGGAACGACAAGACGTTGGAGTCGACGTCGCTGGCGTCTATCCAGCGGAAGCCGTCGGGGCTGTAGTCCCGCTCCCACAGGGCCGGCTGGTTGCGGTACTCGCGGTTGAGCGTCCGCACCAGGTTCTGGACGCCGCTGTGCTCGGGGAACTCCAGGAGATGCCAGTCGAGGCTGGAGTTGTGGTTCCACTCTGCGGACTGGGCCAGCTCGCCCCCCATGAACAGCAGCTGCTTGCCCGGGTGGGCCCACATCCAGGCGAGCAGCGCCCGCAGGTTCGCCGACTTCTGCCAGCGGTCACCGGGCATCTTGTTGAGCAACGAGCCCTTGCCGTGCACCACCTCGTCGTGGGAGAGCGGCAGCACGAAGTTCTCACTGAAGGCGTAGAGGAGACCGAAAGTGAGCTCGTTGTGGTGGTAGCGGCGGTAGACGGGCTCCTTCGAGAAGTAGTCGAGGGTGTCGTGCATCCAGCCCATGTTCCACTTGAACCCGAAGCCGAGACCCCCGAGGTACACCGGACGGCTCACGCCGGGCCAGGCCGTCGACTCCTCGGCGATCATCATGGCTCCGGGGTGCTCGCCGTAGACCACCTCGTTGAGCTCCCGCAGGAAGCCGACCGCTTCGAGGTTCTCGCGGCCACCGTGCTCGTTGGGGATCCACTCGCCTTCCTTGCGCGAGTAGTCGAGGTAGAGCATCGAGGCCACCGCGTCGACCCGCAGCCCGTCGATGTGGAACTCCTCCATCCAGTACAGCGCGTTGGAGATGAGGAAGTTGCGGACCTCGTTGCGGTTGAAGTTGAACACGAGGGTGCCCCAGTCGGGATGCTCCCCCTTGCGCGGGTCCTCGTGCTCGTACAGGGCGGTGCCGTCGAAGCGGGCCAGCGCCCAGTCGTCTTTGGGGAAGTGGGCCGGGACCCAGTCGATGATGACCCCGATCCCGCGCTGGTGCAGCGCGTCGACCAGGAAGCGGAAGTCGTCGGGCGACCCGAACCGTGAGGTGGGGGCGTAGTACGAGGTGACCTGGTAGCCCCACGACCCGCCGTAGGGATGCTCCGCCACCGGGAGCATCTCGACGTGGGTGAAGCCGAGGTCGGCCACGTAGTCGGGCAGCTGTTCGGCCAGTTCCCGGTAGGTGAGAGGGCGGTCGCCCTCCTCGGGGCGGCGGCGCCAGGACTCCAGGTGGATCTCGTAGACGGCCATGGGTTGGTGGAGCCAGTCGGTCTGGTCGCGGCTGACCACCCACTCGCCGTCGCCCCAGGTGTACGAACTGGCCGACACCACGCTCGACGTGCCGGGGGGGCACTCGGTGGCGAAGGCCATCGGGTCGGCCTTGAGGGTGAGGTGGCCGGCGGGAGTCAGGATCTCGAACTTGTACCGGCTCCCCGGCTCCACTCCGGGAATGAACAGCTCCCACACGCCCGACCCACCCAGGGTGCGCATGGGGTGCACGCGGCCGTCCCACAGGTTCCAGTCGCCCACCACCCTCACGCTGCGGGCGTTGGGGGCCCAGACGGCGAAGGCGGTGCCGGCGCTACCCTCGTGGACGCGGTAGTTCGCGCCGAGCTGCCTCCAGAGGTCGTGGTGGCGGCCCTCGCCCACCAGGTGAATGTCGATCTCGCCCAGAGTGGGCCAGAACCGGTAGGGGTCGCCGAAGGACGCGCTCTCGCCGGAGGGATAGGTGGCCTCCAGCTCGTAGCCCTCCGCCACCGCCTCGTCGACCTCGGCCACGAACACGCCCGCGTCGCGGACTCTGGTCATCTCCACCACTCCGCCGTCGGCCAGCAGCACCCGCATGGCCGTGGCCTCCGGGCGGTAGGCGCGCACCACCGAAGTTGCGTCGAGCTTGTGCAGCCCGAGGACCTGGTGGGGGTCGGGATACTCGCCCCGCACCAGCCGGTCGATCTGCTCCTCGGCCGGGTCCACGACACCGTTGGAAGGTTTTCCGGTCTTGGCCATTCAGTCCTCCAATCCCGAGACCAGCCGGCTGATGGCGGCTTCGGGGATCTCCACCCAGTCGGGACGATGGGCCAGTTCGTAGCCCAACTCGTAGATAGCCTTGTCCAGCTCCCACGCCGCCAGCGCCGTCAGCACCTCCTCGCCATCGCCCACCATGAGATCGGCCACCCCCTCGATTGCCAAGTAGCCATCGAGGAAGGAGCGGCGGTTCCGTTGCTCCCACGCCCTCGCCTGCTCGTGGTGCGTGACCCGCTCCTCCTCCGGGCGCTCCCTCAGGGCGACCGCAGCGGCGTAGTCGAACGATCTGATCATGCCGGCCACGTCCTTGAGCGGGGAGGACGGCTGCCGGCGCTCAGCCAGGGGCCGGGCAGGCTCGCCCTCGAAGTCGAGCACGAACCAGCCGGCGTCGGTCCTGAGCACCTGGCCGAGGTGGTAGTCGCCGTGCACCCGCATCGCGGGCGAATCGGGGAGGTCCCGCACCCGGGCCAGCACCTTCCTGGCCTGCGGCTCCCACTCCCGCCCGCCGCCGACCCGGTCCAACTGACGCTCCATCACCGACAGCCACCCCTCCACGTCACCGGCCTGGCGCCCGAACGCCTCGGCCAGTGCCACGTGCATCTGGCCCGTCACGTTCCCCAGCCGCTTCGACTCGGCCCCGAAGTCACCGCCGCACACGGAGGGGTCGATGCAGTCGCCGCCGTAGAGGTCGCGCAGCGATGTGAGGGCCAGCAGCCAGCCGTCGGTACCACCAGCCAGGAAGGGTTGGACAACCCCCAGCGACGCGTCGCCCCGCTCCCAGGTGGCGATCGGGGCGGCGACGTGGGGGAAGCCGGTTCGGCCCAGCGCAGTGGTGACCTCTATGTCGGGGTTGGCGCCGTCGTGTATCCGGCGGAACACCTTCAGCACGAGGCGGTCGTCGAAGACGATGGAGCTGTTCGACTGCTCGCCGCCCATCGGCCTCACCCGGGAGACCTCCTCCTCGGGAGCCAGGCGGTGAAGCAGGTCCTTGGCCAGGTCGGGATCCAACAACGCGTCGTAGTAGAGCCCCCCTTCGACCGTGCCGACCACCGCATTGTCGTTGCTGTGGACGAAGTCGGGGGTGGTGTGGTCGGCCCTGCCCACCAGCAACTGGTAGCGAGCGCCGTCGGCATCCACCAGGAGCCAGTGCAGGCGCTCACCCATCTGGTCGTGTTCGACGACCTCGACCTTGTCCGGCTCGGCACCGGCGAACCACCGTTGACGGGCCAGGTGGCCCGGGAGAAGGTGCAACAGGCCGTCGATCACTGCTGCTCCACCAGCTGGAACCAGTAGAAGGAGTACGGGCCGAGCGTCACGAAGTAGGGCAGCTCCCCCACCTTCGGGAACGGCACCCGGCCCAGGAGCTCTATCGGCGTCCGCCCCGCGAACTGTTGCAGCGGCAGCTCGGCCGGCTGCGCGAACCGCGACAGGTTGTTGACGCAGAGCACGGCGTCGTCGTCCACCTGGCGGACGTAGGCCAGCACCGACGGGTTGTCGACGTTGACCACCTCGAAGCTG
>JAHWJU010000066.1:0-6465 GCA_019348255.1 Actinomycetota bacterium
TCCTCTTGCCGCTCTACGGCCGCCGGCTACGGACGGTCGCGACGACCGAGGGCCATCCCGCGCATGGGCACCGTCGAGTTCCCCAGGCCTGAGAGCGGAGACCGCCCGGGCGGCACCCGCGCCGACCAGTCGGTGCTGGTCGTCGACGACGACGCCCTGATCCGGCGCCTGGTGGGCATCCGTCTGGCAGAGGCGGGGTTCGAGGTCGTACAGGCCCCCGACGGCGAGTCTGCACTCGACCTGGTGGCCGAGCGCTGCTTCTCGGTGGTGCTCCTCGACAACCAGATGCCGGGGCTCTCGGGCCCCGAGGTGCTGCGGCGGCTACGGGCATCCTCGACCACGGCCACGCTGCCGGTGATCATGGTCACCGCGTCGGCCACCGTCGACGACCGGGTGGCCGGGCTCCAGGCGGGAGCCGACGACTACATCACCAAGCCCTTCTCGCTGGAGGAGATCGTGGCCCGGGTGCGGGCCCAGATCCGGGCTCACCGGGCGTGGGAGGAAGCTCTGGCCGACCAGGCCCGCCGGCGAAGCGCGCTCTCCCGGTCCCTGGCGGTGGCCGGCCGTCAGGTGACCCTCGAAGCGACGGCCCAGGTCCTGTGCAACGCCGTCGCCGGCCAGGGCGGCGTCGAGTCCGCCGCGCTCGTCCGCTTCTCAGCCGACGGGTTGGCCGTGCCCATCGCGGTGTGCGGAGGACCGCTGTGGGACCTCGACGTCGGCAGCCCTCTCCCGCCCGCCCTGCGCCGGCACCTGATGGCCAGGGCCAGGTCAGGCCCGTGGCTCGAGCCCGACGGCGGGTTGGGAGCCGGCCCACCCGTCCTCGCGTCGAAGCGGGTGGCCTGCGCCCCCCTGGCCGACAGCACCTCGCTGCACGGCGTGCTGCTGCTCGGCCTGGTCGAGGACGTGGCCGTCGACTCCTCCGCGGCACTGGGCGGGGCCATCGACTTCGCCGCCGTCAGTTACGGCCTTCTGCACTCCCGCCTGGTCGACCGCCACCGCATCGAAGCCGACCGCACCGAGCTGCGTTGGGTGCTGCAGGAGGGCTCCTTCACCCCGGCCTTCCAGCCCATCGTGCGCCTGAGCGACGGCGAGACCGTGGGCGCGGAGGCCCTTACCCGCTTCACCGACGGCTCGAACCCGGAGGCCCGCTTCAGGCAGGCGGCACTCCTCGGCGTCGGCCACGAGCTCGAGGTGGTGACCATGACCAGCGCCCTGCGTCATGCCGCCTCCCTGCCCGGGGACGGCTGGCTCAGCATCAACGTGTCCCCCAGCCTGATGCTCAACTCCGACGAGTTGCGCTCGGTGCTCGCCCACGGTGACCGCGAGATCGTGCTCGAGCTGTCGGAGCAGGAAGCCGTGGCCGACTACGAGGCGTTGCGCAAGGCGGTGAGCAGGGTGGGCGCCCAGGTGCGGCTGTCGGTGGACGACGCCGGCGCAGGCTTCGCCAGCCTCCGCCACATCCTGCGCCTCCAGCCCGCCTTCGTGAAGCTCGACCGGTCGTGGGTGAAGGGGGTCGACACCGACCCGTCCCGCCAGGCACTGATCGCCGGCCTCCGCTACTTCGCCGACCAGACGGGGGCGGAGCTCATCGCCGAGGGCGTCGAGCGGGAGGAGGAGCGGGTCACTCTCGTCGACCTGCAGGTGGACTACGGCCAGGGATATCTCCTGGGCCGGCCGGTGGCGGCGGCCTCCTAGAGGTCCCCTTCCCCGCTCTAGTCTCCCGGCGTGCTCCGCCTCCCTGCCGGCAAGAGCGGCGTCCTGCCCAACCAGTACCTCGACCAGGCCATCGCCGCCGGCGTCATCGACGCGGGAGCGTTCAAGATCCCGGCCGCCAACGTCCAGCCCGCCAGCCTCGACCTGCGCCTGGGGGAGGTGGCCTACCGCATCCGCTGCAGCTTCCTGCCCGACCGCTCCACCGTCGAGGCCAAGGTGGCCGACTACATCATCGACGAGCTGGACCTGCACCGGGGTGGGGCGGTGCTGGAGACCAACCGTCCCTACCTCATCCCCTTGAAGGAGCGCCTCGCCCTGCCCCCCGAGGTCCGGGGCAGGGCCAACCCCAAGAGCTCCACCGGCCGCCTCGACGTCTTCACCCGGGTCATCACCGACCGCAGCTACCGCTTCGACGAGATCGCGGCCGGCTACGAGGGGCCGCTGTACCTCGAGGTGGTGCCGCTCTCCTTCCCCATCCGCGTGCGCGAGGACCTGACCCTCAACCAGCTGCGCCTCTCGGTGGGTCGCAGCGAGCTGACGGACGAGGAGCTGCGGGAGTTCCACGGCTCCGAGCCACTCCTCTACGCCGGCGGCGAGGCGGTCCCACCGGCCCAGCTGGCCGTGGCCGACGGCCTGTTCCTCAGCCTCGACCTGCGGGGCGACACGTCGGGCCGGGTCGGGTACCGCGCCCGTGACCACGCGCCGCTGCTCGACCTCACCCACGGCCGGCCGCTCGACCCCGACACGTTCTGGGAGGCGGTCACCCGCGAAGGCGGTGAGCGGGTGGTGCTGACCCCGCAGAGGTTCTACCTTCTGCTGTCGGAGGAATCCGTCACCATCCCACCGGGCCTGGCCGCCGAGATGACCGCCTATGACCCCACCAGCGGCGAGCTCCGGACCCACTACGCCGGCTTCTTCGACCCCGGCTTCGGCTACGACCCCGACGGCGTCTTCCGGGGCTCGCGCGCGGCGCTCGAGGTGCGGGCCCACGACGTCCCGTTCATGATCGAGCACGGCCAGAGGGTGTGCAAGCTCACCTTCGAGCGCATGCTCGAAGAGCCCACGTCGCTCTACGGACAGGGCATCGGCTCGAACTACCAGCAGCAGCAGGGAACGCTGGGCAAGCACTTCGCAGCGGCGGCCAGCCCGTGAAGGCCAGCCGGGCCTACTCGTACATCTTCGGCCTAGCCGTCGTCGCCGGCACCGCGTACTACTTCCAACTTCCCGCCGGCTCGCTGTCCCAGGCCCTGGTGATGGTGGGGTTGCAGGCGGCGATGGTGACCGCCATGGCCGTGGGCATCCGCATGCACCGTCCGGCCCGGCCGCTCTTCTGGAAGTTGATGCTGGCCGCCGAGGTGGTCAGCTCGATCGGGTACCTGCTCTGGTACGTCTACCCCGTCGGATGGCAGGTCGAACTGACCTTCCCCGGTGCTTCGGACCCCGTCTGGCTCCTGTCGTACGGCCTGCTGGTCGCGGCGCTGGCCGTGCTCGTCCGCGCTCGGAGCAGCCGCGACCGGGGCGACCTCCTCGACGCCTCGATCATCGCCCTCGGCCTCGGCTTCGCCTTCTGGGTGAGCCAGGTCGAACGCACGTACCAGCTGTCCGGCCTGGCCCCGTTGGCGCGGGCGGTAGCGATCGCCTATCCCCTGTTCGACATCGCGCTGGCCGCGCTGGCGGTGCGCCTGGCCGTCGGCGGGGGGAAAAAGAGCCCGGCGTTCTGGCTTCTCGGCCTGTTCATAGTGGGGCAGCTGGCCGCCGACATCGGGTACGCGGAGACGGTGCTGCGGGGGACCTTCCGCTACGGCGCCCCCCATTTCGCCGGCTGGTTGGTGTCCTTCGCCTTCCTCGGGGCCGCCACGCTGCACCCTTCGATGCGGGGGCTGACTGAGCCGTCGGACGAGCGCAAGCAGACGGCGCTTCGTAGCCGGCTGCCCCTGCTGGCCGGCGCCGCCCTCATCGGTCCCGCCGTCATCCTCATCCAGGATCAGCAGGGGACGCAGCTGAACCTGACGGTGGACATAGCATTCACCGCCGTCATCTTCCTGCTCGTGCTGGGCCGGGTCTCCGATCTCATGGTCGACGTGACCGAGTACGAGAGGGTCCAGGAGCGGCTGTCACAGCTGGCCCTCATCGTGGAGTCCTCCGAGGACGCCATCCTCGGCTGGAACACCGAGGGGATCATCACCAGCTGGAACCGTGGCGCCACCCGCCTGTACGGCTACGCGCCGGAGGAGGCCGTGGGCCGGAGGTTCAGCGTGCTCCTGCCCCCTGACCGGGTGGAGGAGGCCGAGATGATGCTGACCCGGGTGCTGGCCGGCGAACGGGTCGGCAACTTCGACAGTGAGCGCGTCACCAAGGACGGAAGGGTGATCGACGTCTCGGTGACCCTGTCGGTCGTGCGAGACATCAACGGCAGGATCGTCGGCGGGGCCACCATCGCCCGCGACATCACCGAGCGCAAGCGCCTCGAGTCCGCCCTGGCCGCGGCCCGCGATCAGGCCATGGAGGCCTCGCGGCTCAAGTCGGAGTTCCTGGCCAACATGAGCCACGAGGTGCGCACCCCCATGAACGGCGTCCTCGGCCTCACCGGGCTGTTGTTGGGAACCGACCTCGACCCCCGGCAGCGCCAGTACGCCGAAGGGGTGCAGTCGGCAGCGGAGGCCCTGTTGGCGGTGATCAACGACATCCTCGACTTCTCCAAGATCGAGGCCGGCAGGCTGGACCTGGAGGTGGTCGACCTCGACCTCCGCGAGGTAGTGGAGGAGTCCGCAGACCTGCTGGCCCAACCGGCCCGGCGAAAGGGCCTGGAGCTGGTCGCCTACTGCGGCCCCGACGTGCCCACAGCCCTGCGGGGCGATCCCGGCCGGCTGCGCCAGGTCCTGATCAACCTCGTGTCCAACGCCGTCAAGTTCACCGAGCGGGGCGAGGTGGTGGTCCGGGCCGTGCCGGAGGGAGCGCCCTCAGAATCGGGTGCCGTGGCCATTCGCTTCGAGGTCGCCGACACCGGCATCGGCATAGATCCGGCGCAGGCGCAGCGGCTGTTCGAGCCCTTCGCCCAGGCCGACGCCTCCACCACCCGGCGCTACGGCGGCACCGGGCTGGGCCTGGCCATCTCCAGCCAGCTGGTGAGGGCCATGGGGGGCGAGCTGCACGTCGACGCCCGCCCCGGTGAGGGCAGCCGGTTCTGGTTCGTGCTCCACCTCGAACCCCAGGCCCAGGCCGCTTCGCCGTCGGCGCCCCGCCCCACCCACCGGCTCCACGGGCTACGGGTGCTCATCGTGGACGACAACGAGACCAACCGGTTGATCCTCTACGAGCAGCTCCTGTCCTGGGGGCTGCGGCCCGACGCGGTGGCCGACGGCACTGCCGCACTCGCAGCGCTCGACGCAGCGGTCCGCAGAGGCACGCCCTACGAGCTCGCCCTGTTGGACATGTGCATGGAGCCGATGGACGGGCTCGATCTGGCCCGCCGCATCACCGCGGAGGCGCGGCTGGGCGCCTGCCGCCTCATCCTGTTGAGCTCCTCGGCCGACGAGCTCGATGCCGCCTCGGCCGCCGACGCGGGGATCGCGGCCCGCCTCACCAAGCCGGTGCGCCAGTCCCAGCTCTACGACACCCTGGTCCGAACCACGAGCGAGGCTCCGGAGGTGGCTGCCCCGCGGCGCCGCTCCCCGCCACCGCCCGCCGCGGCACGGGGTCACCTGCTGGTGGTCGAGGACAACCTGACCAACCAGATGGTGGCGCTGGGGATCCTGGAGGAGCTGCAGTTCTCCGCCGACGTCGCCGGCAACGGCCTGGAGGCGCTGCAGGCGCTGGAGGAGAAGAGCTACGGGGCGGTGCTCATGGACTGCCAGATGCCGGAGATGGACGGGTACCAGGCCACGGCCGAGATCCGCCGGCGGGAAGGCGAGAGCCGCCACACGCCCATCATCGCCATGACCGCCGGAGCCATGGAGGGCGACCGCGAGCGCTGCCTGGCCGCCGGCATGGACGACTACGTCTCCAAGCCGGTGGACCCCGCCGCGCTCGAAGCGGCCCTCCTGCGCTGGGTGTCGGCGGGCGAGCCCACGCGTGCGGTGCTCGACCAGCACCGGCTGGGCCTACTGCGGGGTATGGGCAAGGGCGACGGGTCGCTGCTGACGGCCATGGCGGACGCCTTTCGGGCCGAGCTGCCCCCCATCATCGACCACCTGCGCGCTGCGGCCGGGCGCGGCGACGCCGATGCGCTGGCTCAGCAGGCCCACCGCCTGCGGGGAGCGGCGGCCAACCTGGGGGCGACGCATCTCGCGGAGCTCTGCGAGGAGATGGAGGGCCGGGCCGGCGCCGGCGACGTCGACGGAGCGCCCACCGCAGTGGAGACGCTGGCGGCTGCGGCGGCCGCCGCCGTCGACGCACTGGCTCGCGAGGTCCGGCCGACCGAGGTCGGGGGCCGGTCGGCGTGAGGGTCCTCGTCGCCGACGACGACCCGGTGTCCCGCCTCATGCTCCAGGCCGCGGTAGAGGACCTGGGCCACGAATGCCTGGGCGCCAGCGACGGCGACGAGGCATGGAGGCTCTTCAGGCAGGCCGTGCCCGAGGTGCTCGTGACCGACCGGGTCATGCCCGGCGTCGACGGCCTGGAGCTGTGCCGGCGGGTGAGGAGCGAGCCCGCCATCACCTACACCTACGTCATCCTCGTCACGTCGCTCGACGACCGCCAGGAGATCCTTCACGGCATGGAAGCCGGCGCCGACGACTACCTGACCAAGCCCCT
>JAHWJU010000066.1:6565-9821 GCA_019348255.1 Actinomycetota bacterium
GTCGTCAGCTGAAGGCACAGGAGCCGGTCCTAGCCCGGCGGCGCCGGCCTGCACGCCGCCCGCAGGGCTTCGATCACCCGCGGCACCTCCTCGTCGAGCTCGTCCAACAGGGGGCTGGCTCCCTCCAGCTGCCCCGCCTTGCCCAGCTCTTCCAGCTGGGCGCTGAGTGCCGCCACGGCCGTGGCCCCCAGCGTGGCGGCGCTTCCCTTGAGCGCATGGGCGGCTTGGCGCAAGGCCGCCGGCGCCCCCGTCGCCACTGCTTCGCGCATCTGGGCCAGCCGGGGCGGCGTGTCGCGGGCGAGCAGGTCGGCCACCTCGCCGAGCAGCGTGAAGCCGGTCTCTTCGTCCATGCCGATGAGGTGGGCAAGTATCTCTGAATCCAGCTCCGCGCCGCCCGTCGCCCCGGCGGCCGGAGCCGGGGCCGGTGCCGGCTCGGCGCCCGGCGACCGGTGCAGCCACCGGGCGAGGACGGCCGCCAGGGCTTCGGTTCGCAGCGGCTTGGAGAGGTAGTCGTCCATGCCGGCGGCAAGGCACCGCTCCCGGTCGCCCTCCATGGCCGACGCCGTCATGGCCACGATCGGGGTGTGGCGGCCCGTCGCCTGCTCGGCCCGGCGGATGGCGGCCGTGGCCTGGTAGCCGTCCATCACCGGCATCTGGCAGTCCATGAGGATGGCGCGGTACTGCCCCCCGGCTGCGGCCGGCACCGCCTCGGCCCCGTTGAAGGCGACATCCACCTCGTAGCCCATCTTCTCCAGCGACCGCACCGCCACCTTCCGGTTGACGGCGTTGTCCTCCACCAGGAGCAGTCGCCCGCCCGACGGCCGGCGCCGCTGAAGCGTGGCGGCGGTGACCATCTGCGGGGCCGGCTCCCCCTCCCCCATCACCTCGGCCAGGCAGTCGTAGAGCTGTGACTGGCGCACCGGCTTGGTGAGGTAGCCGGCTATGCCCACCTCACCGGCCCGCTTGGCCTCGGCCCGGTCGGCTGAGGAGCTCAGCAGGACGATCGGCGTCCCCGCCACCGGGCTGGCGTCCTCCCCCACCCGACGGGCCACCTCCAGGCCGTCGACCTCGGGCATGTTGCGGTCGACGATGACGACGTCGAAGGGCTCGCCGCGGTCGGCCGCCTCCCGCAGCAGAGCCAGGGCCTCGGCGCCTCCGCCCGCGTCGGTCGGATGCATCGACCACGCGCTCAGCATCTGGGTGAGGATCACCCGGTTGGTGGCGTGGTCGTCGACCACCAGCACCCGCAGACCCTCCAGGTCGAGCCGGGGGAGCCGCTGCGCCGGCGAGCCGTCGAGCTTCTCGAACCGGGCCGTGAATCGGAAGGTGCTCCCCTCGCCAACCGTGCTCTCCACCGAGATCGACCCCCCCATGAGCTCGACCAGCCGCCGGCTGATGGCCAGCCCCAGCCCGGTGCCGCCGAACCGGCGGGTGGTCGAGGCGTCACCCTGGCTGAAGGACTCGAAGAGGCGGTCGAGGTACTCAGGGGGGACGCCGATGCCGGTGTCGCGCACCTCGAAGCCGAAGACGGCACCGTCGGGGCCCTCCTCGTCGAGGGCGACGGTCACCACCACCTCGCCGTCCGCTGTGAACTTCACGGCGTTGCTCAACAGGTTGGTGAGCACCTGGCGGAGCCGGGTGGGGTCGCCGCGGAGCTGGGTGGGCAGGTCGGGAGGGATCAGGCAGGCCAGCTCGAGGTGCTTTTCCTGCGCGGCCTGGGCCAGCGCCTGGGTGGCGTCCTCGACCACCTTGCGCAGGTCGAAGTCGACGTGTTCGAACTCGAGGCGGCCCGCCTCCACCTTGGAGAAGTCGAGGATGTCGTTGATCACCCCGAGCAGGGCCTCGCCCGAGCGCTTCGCCGTCTCGGCGTAGTCCCGCTGCTCGGCGTCGAGGTCGGTCTCCAGCAACAACGACGTCATCCCGAGCACGCCGTTCATGGGGGTGCGGATCTCGTGGCTCATGTTGGCCAGGAACTCCGACTTCTGGCGCGACGCCTCCAGGGCCTTGTCGCGGGCGGCCTCGAGGGCCACCTCCACCTGCTTGCGGCGGGAGATGTCCCGGGCGATCTTGGAGATGCCGACGATGGTGCCGTTGGCGTCGCGGATGGGCGACGCCGTCACCGACACCTCGACCGTGGAACCGTCGGCCCGTAGCCGCGTCGTCTCGTACTGGCCCACCGCCTCGCCCCGGTAGAACCGGGCCACGGTCCCCGGGAACTCGTCTTGCACCCCCGGGGGGACCAACATCGAGATGGTCCGTCCGATCGCCTCCTCGGCTGGGTAGCCGTAGAGCGACTCGGCGCCCCGGTTCCAGGAGGTGATCCGGCCGTCGAGGGCCAGCCCCACCACCGCGTCGTCCGATCCCTCCACGATGGCCGCCAGTTGGGCCGAGGCCTCCTTGGCCCGGGTGCGCTCCCGCAGGTCCCGGACGAAAGCATGCCAGCACCCATCACCGTTGGGGGTGCTGAAGAGGGAGATCTCGACGGGGACCTCGTCGCCCGCGCGGGTGACCACCGTGACCTCCAGGCTGCGGTCGACGGTGCAGCGTTCGGCCAGGAAGGCGGCCAGCACCACTTCGTCCTCACCGGCCGTGCCCGCGGGCAGGATGCGTCCCCCCAACGGGGCACCCAGGGCCTCCTCGACGGTCCAGCCCAGCAGCTCCGCGGCCTTCGGGTTCCAGGCCGCGATCCGCCCCTCGGGGTCGACGGAGAAGAAGCCGTCACGGGCACCCTCGAGGATCGCCCTGGTGCCGGCCTCGCTGTCGCGCAGGGTGGCCTCCACCGCCAGGCGCCGCCGCTCCACCTGCACCAGGTAGGCCAGGCCTCCCATCAGCACGAGGGCGAGCAGACCGGTGATCGTGGCCACCCGCGACCGCAGCCGGGCGACGCCGGCGAACGCCTGTCGCTCCGGGATCGAGGCCGAGACCGTCCAGCCGATGTCGCGCACCGGAGCGAAGGCCACCAGCGCCTTGTGCTCGCCTGAACCACTGGTGGTCACACCCGTGCGGCCGGCCAGGGCCGCGGCCACCAACGGATCGCCCCGCCTGGACACCAGTCGCTGGGGGCGGGAGGCCGACGCAGCCAGCACGGTGCCCCGCTGGTCGGTGATCGTCACCGCCAGTCCCTGGAGGGGTGAGAGGTCCTCCGCGAATCGCTGGAGGGCCTCGACGTCGTACACGAGGACCAGGATCGCCAGCGGGTCGGGCGGCTGCGTCTCAGCGGCCGGGCTGCGTACGAAGGTGGCCACCGCCATCACCC
>JAHWJU010000066.1:9921-12467 GCA_019348255.1 Actinomycetota bacterium
TCCGAGGTTGCGCCCCCTAGAGCCGCCACCAGGTTGGGGCGCAGGGCGTAGGACCGGCCCAGGTCGGCCAGGCTCTCCGCCCTGCGCTCGAAGGCGCCCGCCGTCACCCTGGTGGCGGTCACCAGATGGGCTTTGACCTCCCGGCGCACCGCTGCCTCGGCCACGTCGACGCTGGTGTAGGCGAGAAGCCCCAGCGGGACCAGGCTCAACAGCACGAAGCCGGCTACGAGGCGAAGCAGGGCGCGTCGGTCCACGGGCACGTCCCGTTATCCGATCTCGGCCGCGAGCTGGATCGAGTTCGGGTGGTGTCTGCTCTGTGAATACCGCGTTTCGGGCGTAACCTGTGGAGATTACCGTGCTCCGGAAGGGTAAGGTGGCGCAGCGTGGGGACGGGCTCACGCAGCGCTGCAACAGTCTGAGGGGTCAGATCGGAGACGGGCCCATGGCCTCCATGGCATCCGGGGAGCGTTCCGCAGAAGAGATCTCCGGCGCCGGCTGTAGCCGTTGGTCACGACCCTTGGCCGGGCGTCACTCGTCCATCGGTCCGACCGATGCGCCTCGGGCTCCGTGATCCGGCACCGGCGTCGTCAACGTAGAACTGTCCGCGCCGGGTGGGTCTTTGGGAAAAGGTTCACAAAGCGGCCGCAGTGGGAATGCAGCCGGCACTTGGGGCTCGGCCCAGAGAGCCCGGGAGCAGTGAGGGATCGAACCGATGACCTCTGACCTCGACAAGATGACCATCCCGCCTGGCAACGAGCTCCGCACGCCACGGACGCCGGTCCTGGGCGCTCGGATCGTCGTCATCGACGACGACGCCGTCTCGGTGATGCTGCTCGAGAGGCTCTTCAGCAAGCACGGGTTCAGGCGGGTCGCATCGGCCACCGATGCCGAGGAGGGTCTTCGGCTCGTCCTGGAGCACGGGGCCGACCTGCTGCTGCTCGACCTGCACATGCCGGAACTGGACGGCTTCGCCATCATGAAACGGCTGTGGGACAACCTGGCCCCCCATGAACGGCCGGCCGTGTTGATGCTCACCTCCGACGTGGCCCCCGAGGTCAAGGAACAGGCCCTGGCCCTGGGTGCCCGGGACTTCCTCACCAAGCCCTTCCCGCCGGTCGAAACGATCCTGCGGGCGGAGAACCTGCTCGAGGTGCGCCTGCTGACCCGGCGCCTGGCCGAGGAGAACGTCGAGCTCGAAGCGGTGGTGGCGAAGCGGGCCGCCGAGTTGGCGGCCGTGGCCCACGCCGCCGCCGACGCCATCATCGCCTTCGACTCCGGGGGCCGGATCCTGTCGTGGAACCGGGGAGCGGAGGCCATGTTCGGCTGCAGCGCAGTAGCCGCGGTTGGTCAGAGCTTCGACATGATGGTGCCGGCGCGCCTGCGCTCCCGCTACGTCGCCGAGCTGGCCGAGCTGGGCCGCCAACCGGAGACGCAGCGGGCGTGGCGGTCCGAGATCGTATGCCTGCGCCAGGACGGCAGCGAGTTCGACGCCGAGGTCTCGGTGTCGGCCTGGGAGGGCGACGGCGAGATCTTCTACGCAGCGGTGGTGCGCGACATCACCGAACGCCGGCAGGCCCAGGAGGCCGAGCGGGAGCGGGCCCGCCTCGAGCACTGCGTGAGCGATGTCCGGCTCGCTTTCAGCACCGGCGACAGCCTCGGCGACGCCCTGGGCCAGGCCGCCGAGGCCATCGGCCACCACCTGGGTGCTGCGCTGGGCCGCATCTGGCTGCTGAGCCCCAACGGGGAAAACCTCGACCTCGCGGCCAGCGCCGGCATGTACACCCCGTTCGAAGGCGAACACGCCCACGTGCCGCTCGGTCAGGCCGAGGTCGGGCGGATAGCGGCGACGGGAGAGCCCGATCTCACCAACTGCATCAAGAGCGACCCCCACATCTCGGACCGGGAGCGGGCCGGGCGGGAGGGGCTGGTCTCCTTCGCCGGCTACCCGCTGGTCGTCGACAGCCGCCTTGTCGGGGTGGTGGCGGTGTTCGCCCGGAGCGAGCTGGCACCCTCCGCGCTGCGGGTGCTCGAGGCGGTGGCCAACGAGCTGGGCGCCGGCATCGCCCGCAAGAGGGCGGCCGAGGCCCTGCGGGCCGAGCAGGTCTTTTTGGCCAGCATGCTCCAGAGCCTGCAGGAGGGCATCCTCGCCTGCGACGCCGACGGCAAGCGCACCCTCTACAACGACGCCATGTTGGAGCTCCAGGGCAGCGAGCCCACCCTCCGGCCCATCGACGCGGCGGCCGCCGACAACCTGTACGAGCCCGACGGGGTGACGCCGCTGCGACCCGAGGACCTTCCGCTGCGCCGCGCCCTGCTGGGCGAGCGGGTCCGCGACACCGAGGTGGTCATCGGCCGGCCCGACCAGCGGCGGCGGACGGTGGTGGTCAACGGCCAGGCCGTCCACGACGACCACGGCAAGAAGCTGGGAGCGGTCATCGCCCTGCACGATGTGACCGACCGCAAGCAGGTCGAAGACGAGCTGGCCCGCCGGACCTTCAGGGACACCCTCACCGGCCTTCCCAACCGGGCCCTGTTCATGGACCGGG
>JAHWJU010000011.1:0-29367 GCA_019348255.1 Actinomycetota bacterium
CGCCTTCGGGATGGAGCGCTTCTCGGGCTCGGAGACCGACCTGGCCAACCTGGCGTTGCGGGTGGCCATCAGCGAGCACCTGCGCTTCCAATCCGGGGGCGCGGTGGGCCTGCTGGTCCTCGACGAGGTGTTCGGGCCGCTCGACGACGACCGCAAGGAGCGCATGCTCCTGGCGCTGGAGCGGCTGCGGTCGCGGTTCCGCCAGGTCCTGGTGGTCACCCACGACAACGAGATCAAAGAGCAGCTGCCCGGCGCCATCGAGGTGGTGAAGCTGCCCGGCCGTCGAGCCACGGCACGGGTCGTCGGGGCATAGCGGCTCTCCAGATGCGCGACAATGGGAGCGCAGCGAGCCGGCCGGGTGGTCGCGGTCCGGCCGCCGGGAAACCGGAGGACCGGGTCGAGGAAGGTCGGGGCTCCAAAGGGCAAGGTGCTGGCTAACGGCCAGTCGGGGTGACCCGCAGGAAAGTGCCACAGAGAACAGACCGCCGATGGCCGGCGGCCCGGGCAACCGGGTCGGCGGCACAGGCAAGGGTGAAACGGTGCGGTAAGAGCGCACCAGCGCCCGGGGTGACCCGGGCGGCTCGGCAAACCCCACCCGGAGCAAGGCCAAGCAGGGGAAGGGCGGCCCGTCCGACTCCCCAGGTAGGCCGCGTAGATGGATGGCCACCCATCCGGTGTCCCGCAAGGGCCCGGTGGACAGAACCCCGCCTACAGGCCGGCTCGCTGCACCCACCTTGTGACCTGCGGTTCTGGCTCCGGTGGCGCCGCCCAGGCCGCGTACAGGCCGCGGGAGAACGCCCGCACGACGGTCGATGGCGGTCACCCTTCGTCGGTGGCGGCTGGTGGAGGGCCGGCGATGTCGCGCCCGTCGAAGAGCTCCAACTCGACCGCTCTTCGGGTCCGGTCGCCAGAGTCGGGCCACAGGTCGCCGTAGGTGTCGAGCGTCTCCTGGGCCTGGGCGGGGCGGAGCTGCTCGAAGCCGAAGGTCTGGTGGGCCAGCCGGCGCAGGCTGGGAGGGGCCAGCCCTACAGCTCCTCGACGGTGGGGTCGTCGCCCAGCAGGCGGTCCTCGAAGCCGTCGCCCCCCTCCTCCAGGCCCTGCTCCGAGCCGCCGATGAAGGCCTGCTCGGGGTCGGCGCCGTGGCCGAGCATGACGTCGAGGAGGTCGTCGTTGGGCCGACCGATGATGTGGCTCATGGCCGGGGTTCCTTCCCTCCGGCGGCGGTTCCTAGACGCCCAGGGCGGCGACGACGGCGTCGACCAGGTGCGCTGGAAGCTCTGCCCGAAAGGGCACAACTGAGAGCCGGACGGCTGTTCAAGCGCGTCGTCTCCAGTCCAACTGAGTTCTTCGAGGAGATGGTTGCGGCGGTGATCGGTGGGTTCACGACCTGGGCCTCGCTGCCCGCGCCGCTGCGCGGGCAGGCCTCGGCGAAGTTCGGCGCCGCCAAGCAGGACATGGTCAACAAGTTCATCGCCAAGCGAGTCGGCAAGAATCTCGTCAACAAGCTGGCCAAGCGCATCGCTGCCCAGGCGGTGCAGACCGCGGTCTACAAGACGCTGGCCAAGAAGCTTGGCGTGAGCGCCGGCCTGTCGTCGACGGGTGTTGGCATCCCCGTGAGCATGCTCTCCACCATGGGCATCATCGAGAAGGCCTCCGCCGGGGCTGCCCGGCTCCGCGCCAAGTACCCCGCGGTGTATGCCCGCCTGGAGGTCAAGGACATGCACATGGCGTGGTTCCTCATTGAGCCCTACGTCCCCGAGATCGTCCTCGAGGTTGGCCAGGCCATGGCCGACATGATCGCCCGCACAACGCCGGACGGGCGGGTCCTCGTCAACGCCGGCGGCAGCAACGACCGCGTACCCATCGCTTCGGGCGGCTCCGGCACCCGCGTGCCGATCGCGTCCGGCGGCTCGTCGCCCCGGCGGGTGCCGATAGCCTCCGGCGGCGGCCCCACCCCCTAGGGGTACCGGTCCACCGACGGCCGGGTGGAGGACACCACGCGGGCACTGAGCTGAGCCTCGCCAGAGACCCACGGCCCGGTCCCAGGTACTGCCGGTCGATCCGCAAGCCGTCCTCAGCTGTTCTCCTGCGTGGGAACGCGCCTCAATCAAGTTTCGGCCAGCGCGTCGCGGTTCAACCCGCTTCGACGAAGGTCGGCACGGTCCTGACTGAAGATGCGAAGGGTCAGGGGCCGCCAACCACGTCGCCGAAGGCTTCGCAGTCGGGGTTCTCGCACACGAAACCCGAGTCCAGGACGTTCGACGTCTCTGCGGGGAGAGCGGTGACGCCGCAGGAAGGGCAGATCGGCGCCCGTCCGACGTCGTTGTCCTCTCGTCCGCTCATGTGGCGCCGATCATCCCAGGCTCCGGTCCTAGTGGCGTCCAGGGACGTGGTGTACGAGAGGTGGGGACCTGAGGGCCTGACCATCCCCCCGCACGCGACGACCACCGCATCAACCTCAGCAAGTCCTCAGAAGACGAACTGAGGAAGAGATGCGGTGGTTGTCCCTGACAATCAGTGGTCCCCTACCTGTAGCCCGGTGTGCTTGGAGGTGGACCGCCTGCTCGCCGCCGACATCGCAACCTGCGACCCGATCCGGATGGAGGTTCTGACAGGCGCGCGGGACGAGACACACCTGCGCGACCTCCGAGGACTGCTGGCGCGAAACGACGGTGCTGGCCACCGAGTCGATCGACTACTAGGGCAGTTGCCGGTTCGGCTCACCCGGGGGGCGGGCCCCATGCCGCCGCGCGCGGACGACAGAGGAGCCGGCGGACGCCATCGATGCGGGTAGGTTGCGGAGGCGAATAAGGAGGAACTGGGCCGATCCAATGGAGACAGAGGTTGACCACCGTCCACACCTTGGGGCACGGCACCCTCCCGACCGACGCCTTTGTCGGCTTGGTCATTGGGGCCAAGGTCGCTCGAGTTGTCGACGTGCGCTCGTTCCCCGGCAGCCGTCGCAATCCTCAGTTCGGGCGCGAGGAGATGCAGCGGTGGCTGCCCCTGGCAGGCGTGGCCTACAGCTGGATGCGAGAACTGGGCGGTCGCCGTCGGCCCCACAGCGGCTCGGAGCACGTCGCGCTGCGTGATCCCGGGTTTCGCGGCTACGCCGACCACATGGCAACCGCCGGCTTCCTCGCCCGCCTCGACGAACTCGTCACCATGGCGGCCGGTGAGCGGACGGCGGTCATGTGCAGCGAGTCGGTGTGGTGGCGTTGCCACCGGCGACTCCTGGCCGACCACCTCGTCCTGGTACGGGATGTCGAGGTCGTCCACCTGATGCACGACGGGCGCCTAAACCCACACGTCCTCACCGACGGCGTCCGCCTCGCCGACGGCGGTCTGATCTACGACGTCGGAACGCCGCCGCTTTCCTAGCGGGTGGCGCCGGCCCGCCCGCCACCGCCGGGCCGGCGCCTCGACCAGCTATGGACAGGTCGCCGGCTGGGGCTCGACGACGACGGTCGGCCGCAGATCGCCGTCACTGCGGATGTCGGTGATGACAATCTCGGCCCGCTGCGTCGACGACGGGTTGCGCAGTGTGTGGACGTGGGGCCGCCGGGTCGGCCCGGGGTCGAAGAACCCGGTGCCGGCGGCATAGCTCCTCGAAGTGCAGTCCGTCTCGTAGACCTCCACCGTCCCCGTCCTGACCGACACGATGTGGGGACCGGGGTGGTAGTGCCACGGCGTATGGCCGCCGGGCTCGACCGTGATGTGGGCGACGATCACCTGCGACCCGCCCTTCTCCTTGATCCGGATGTCGTCCTCCACCCGGACGTTGGATTCCTCGACCCGGTTGATTCCCTGTGCGCCCGGTCCGGTCGCCTGCGCCAGCCCCGACCAGGCGGCCACGCCCGTCGCCGCCACCGTCACAACCGCGGCAAGCCGACGCATGTTCTGTCTCTGCATGAAAATCCTCCTGTTCGTCTCGTTGATCACTTGGTTCCGTGCACCACGACCTGCATCGGGGTGACGTCCACGACCCCCACGTCGTTGAACCCCGCCGCCTGCAGGAGCTCGACGAACCGGGCCGTGGGCAGCAGCTGGCAGCCGATGTGGGCCTCGAAGAACTGCACCCCGCACATGAGCCGTCCGGGCACGGACCGGCAGTCCTCCTCCCTCTCGGGGAACGGGAACTCCGAAACGAGGAAGGTCCCGCCGGGGTCGAGGGCGGCATGAGCCCGCTCGACGGCGCGCTCGATGTTCCTGGCCTCGTGGAGTGAGATGTTGATGACCGCCAGGTCGTGACCGCCGTCGATGTCGAGGTCCTCGAGCATCGAGTGGACGAACCGGAACCGGTCCCCCAGACCCCGCTCCTTCATCTCCCGCTCGGCGACCTCGAGGGTGTAGGCGTCGCAGTCGACGGCGGTCACCGCCGTGCCAGGAAACGCCTCGACCACCTTGGCCGGCCCCCGACATACGCCGCACGCCAGGTCCAGGTAGCGGGCTCCCCGACCCAGGGCAGCGGCGACAGGCGGCAACTTGGGGACGACCAGGTTCAGCAGTCGGCGGTAGTAGGTCTGGCCGTTCTCGCCCACCGCATCGATCCATTCGGCGTCGAAGTCGCTCCACCACTCCCGCTCGCCGCTACTGGCAAGGGTACGGAGATCGAGGTAGGTCTCCCGCAGCGCGACGAAGGTCTTGATGGCGCCACCGAGGTAGCCCGGCGCGTCCGGGTCCAGCAACAGGACTGCCATGTGCTCAGCCAGGCGGTAGCGGTCGTCCCGGCGGTCGAGCACCTCGGCCGCGTACGCGGCGCGCAGCACCACATGGGTGTACTGCGGGTCCAGGTCCAGAGCCGCCGCCGCCTCGTCCGCCGTAGCGCCGTCCGACTCTGTCGCCAGATGCTGGAACAGGCCGAGGCGTAGCCCCAGGTCCAAGGACCAGACGGTTGCGGTGCCCGACAGCGGCCCCAGGACCTTCGCCGCCTGTTCGCTCAACTCGGTCATCTTCTTCTCCTGCCGCTCGTTCGGTTCGAGGGGCAGCTTGGCGACCGGCGGTCAAGGTGCACGTAGGCCGGCGCTCAAGGACCGCTCAAACCGGCCATCACGGCCTCGACGCGGCGGTCAGCCGGGAGTTGACTCTGTCGGGATGGCAGAGATCGCTTTCCTGGTGCTCGGACCGCTGGGGGTGGTCGTCGAGGACGTACCCGTCGACCTCAGCTCTCGGAAGCAGCGGGCGCTGCTCGCCCTGCTCGCGCTCCACGCCGGACAGGTGCTGTCCGTCGATCGGCTCGTCGACGACCTCTGGGGAGAACGGCCGCCGCCGACAGCGCGCCACGCACTGCAGGTGCACGTTTCTAACCTCCGCAAGCTGCTGGGAGCGGCAACGGTCGTCACCCAGCGGCCGGGCTATGTGCTGCGGGTGCCGCCGGAGTCCTGCGACAGCAACCGGTTCGAGATGCTCGCCGGCGCAGGCCGGCGGGCCCTGCGCAGCGGCAACGCGAAGGAGGCGTCGTCGACGCTGGCCGAGGCGCTGGCCCTGTGGCGGGGACCCGCCCTGGCCGACCTCCTCTTCGAGCCGTTCGCAGCCCAGGAGGCCGCTCGCCTCGAGGAGCTCAAGGTGGCGGCCACCGAGGACCGCCTGCGTGCAGATCTCGCACTCGGCCGCCACGCTGACTTGGTGGGCGAGCTGGAAGCGCTCGTCGCCCGGCACCCGCTACGGGAACCCCTGTGGGGTCTACTGATGCTCTCCTCCTACCGGTCGGGGCGGCAGGTGGAGGCGCTGCGCGCGTACAAGGCGCTCCGGGACCACCTGCGGGAGGAGCTCGGGCTCGATCCCGGCCCAGAGCTACAGCGGCTCGAGGCGGCCATCCTCCGCCAGGATCCGGCCCTCGCTGCCCCTGCCCCGGCCGAGGAACGGGACGGGGCGCGGAGCCGGCAGGCGCCGGCGAAGGCCATGGCGGCGCCGGGATCGGAGTCACGGCGGGTGGCAACCGTGCTGGTTGCCGGCCTGGTGGGCTTCGACCGTGTGGCCCGCGCACTCGACCCGGAAGACCTGCGCACACTGCTCGACCGGTGCATGGCCAGGCTGGGCACCGTGGTGAGCCGGTACGGCGGCACCGTCGACAACATCGTGGGCGGTGAGCTCATGGCGGTGTTCGGCGCCCCGCTCGCCCATGAGGACGACCCGGAGCGAGCCGTGCGCGCAGCCCTGGACCTCCACCGGGCCGTCACCGACCATCCCGATGAGTTCGCGGGTCTGGAGCTGCGGGTCGGGGTGAACACCGGCGAGGTGTTGTTCGCGGCCTCGGGGCCACCCGACCGGCGGCAGTTCACCGTGATGGGCGAGGTGGTCAACGAGGCTCGTCGCCTGGAGGCTGACGCTGAAGCACATGCCGTCCTCGTGGGCCGAGGGACGCATGCCGCCACCCGGTCGGTTGTTCAGTATCGGGATCTCGGGGCGGGGACCTATAGCGCGCTCGACGCGGGTTCCGTGAAAAAGGCGCGCCCGCTGGGGATGGCTCCGTTCATGGGACGCGAGGCGGAGCTGGAGCTCCTGCTCCGCGTCTGGCGCCGGAGCATCACCGAGCGGCGCCCGCACCTCGTATCCATCCTGGGAGAACCAGGCGTCGGCAAGTCCCGCCAGCTGGCGGAGTTCCAGCGTCTTGTGTCGGAGGAGGGACGGGTGGTGGGCGGCCGCTGCCTTCCCTACGGCGAGGCGCTGAGCTACGCGCCGCTGGCAGAAGCCTTCCGGCAGGCCGCCGGCGCCAGCGCCGAGGATCCAGCTGCAACAGCGCGTTCCAAGCTGGGCGAGCTCGTGGAGTCGGTCCGGGCACCGGGTCAGGAAGACGCCGACATGGCCCGCCACCTCGCGCTCCTGACCGGCCTGGACGATGCAGAGGACCGTGCTCTCGGCCTGGTGGACGAACGAACGTTGCACGGCTCCACCCGACGGTTTCTCGAAGCGCTGGCACGAGACAGACCTCTCTGCCTCGTACTGGAGGATGTGCACTGGGCCGACGACGCCCTGCTCGACCTGGTGCAGGGCATGGCCCGCCGGGCGAGGGACGCGCCGATCCTGATCGTGACCGTCGCCCGCCACGAGTTGGTGGAGCGACGCAGTGACTGGGGTGGCGGCCTCACCGCATTCACGTCCATCGCACTCGAGCCACTCGACGAGACCAGCACCAAGGCGCTCGTGGCCGCGCTGGGCAAGGCCCACGGCCTCCCTGACTCCGTGCTCACCGACATAGCGTCTAAGTGCGGAGGCAACCCACTGTTCGCCGAGGAGCTGGTGGCAACGGTGGCCGAGGGCGACGCCTCGACCGGCGTGCCTGCCAGCCTCACGTCGCTACTGCTCGCCCGCCTTGACGCCCTTCCAGCCGAGCAGCAGTTGGCCCTCAAGCAGGCCAGCGTGATCGGGATGACCTTCTGGCCGGGCTCCATCCAGGCGCTGGGCGCGGCCGTCGCGCCGGCCGATGACGAAGACGCCAGTCTGCTGGACACACTGGCCGACCTCGAACACCGGGACCTCCTGCGCGTCGAGACCGGGTGGTCCCTGTCGGGAGAGGACGCCTACTCGTTCAAGCACGCGTTGATCCGGGACGCCGCTTACGGATCGTTGCCGCGTCAGCACCGCAAGGAGCTTCACGGTGCCGCGGTCGAGTGGCTGAGCCGGGCCGCGGGGGACCGTGTGGGCGAGTTCTCCGACCAGCTGGCCCATCACGCAGTTGCCTCCGACCAGCCCGAGCGGGCCCTCGAGTATCTCGTCGCCGCCGCCGACCGCTCCCGCCGCGCCGCCTCGCACCGGCGGGAGGCATCGCTCCTGAAGGACGCGCTGGACATCGCACAGTCGCTCGGCCGCCCGAGCCTGGCGGCCGAGCTGCGGGGCCAGCGGGGTAAGGCACTTTCGCGCCTCGCGCTCTGGCCCGAGGCGCGGGCTGAGCTGGAGGAATGCCTGGCGGCACTGCCGGCAGAAAGCGACGACCAGCTCCGCCGCCGCGCCGAGGTGCACTGCGACTTGAGCACCGTCTGCTTCTGGCTGCTCGACACCGCCGCCGTCGGTGATCATGGCAGGGCCGCCCTCCAGCTCGCCGAGCAGATCGGGGCGCACGACGTGCAACTCGCCGCTCGGGCGCAGATCACGAGCGCCGACAGCGCCAGCGGGCAGGTTGACAAAGTCCTTTCCGAGGGCCGCGCCTTGATCGAGGACGCCCCCCGGTGGGGCTTGGAACCTCCGTACGAGCGCCTCGGCGCCTATTCGCTGCAGCTCTACCTGACCGGCGACTGGGAATCTGCCATCCATGTCTCCCGCCAGGCTGTCCGCACCGGCCGCGAGGCGGGCGACACCCAGGGGGTCCTCTGGAACATGCCCCACCTCGGAATGGCGGCCGCGGCATCGGGGCGCTACGACGAGGCAATCGCCGTGTTCCGCGAAGCCCGCCGGTTCGGCGAGGAATACGAGCTGCTCGCCGGGCTGCCGAGGTGCATCGCCATGTCAGCCGGCTTCCACCTCGACCTGTTCGATTTCGAGGGCGCAGAGGCCATCCAGCAAGAGGCTCGTGACCTGGGCCGCACCTACTTCAATCCCAGCGCTGTCAGCGCCGGCATCGACCTGCTGTTCAACTTCACGCGGCGCGGTGACCTGGGCCGAGCCCAGGGGATCGTCGACGACGTGGCCGAGGAGGTGATGAAGGGTGGAGGCTGGCATGGGTGGCTGTGGCGGCTCCGGTTCACGCAGCTGCAGGCCGAGATGGCCGCCGCACGTGGCCATCACCCGGAGGCAATGGATCTGGCCCGTCAGGCGATCGACCAGAGCAAGTCGAAGCATCGGACCAAGTACGAGGTCTTCGGACGCGTCACCCTTGGACGGGCCTTGGCGGCAGCCGGGCACAAGAGCGCGGCTCTACGCGAGCTGAGCCTGGCGACGGCGAGCGCTGCCAGCCTCGGAAACCCGGCGCTGCAGGTGATGGTTGCCGCCTCCGCCATGGAGGTCGAGCCTGACGAAGTCGTGGCCCTCGAGGCACGAGGTGCCGTCCAGCGGATCCTCGCCACCCTCTCGGACGCCACTTTGCGGCATCGCTTCCTCAACTCCGACGCAGTCCGTACGATCGGCTCTGACTGACAGCGCCGAGTTCCTGCTGCGTCCACCGCCGCAGCGGGCCCGGGATCCGGACAGAAGGTTGGGGCCCGCTCCGGGACGATTTCCGCCTCCCCGGGCGTTGAACCGGCCAAGTGATCGAGTGAGGAGAAGATGAGCAAGAACACCATCAAGACGTTCACGCTGCTGGCCGCACTCGGAGGCCTGCTGGTCCTGGCCGGGGGCGCCGCCGGGGGCAGCAGCGGCGCGCTGGTAGGTCTCGTCATCGGCTTGGTGTTCGTCGGTGGGTCCTACTGGTTCTCCGACACGATCGCCATCAAAGCAGCCCGAGCGGTTCCGGTGACCGAACAGGAGATGCCCGAGTTCTACCGGGTGATGCGGGAGCTGGCGGCGGCGGCCAACATGCCGATGCCAAAGCTCTACGTGACGCCGGCCCTGCAGCCCAACGCCTTTGCCACCGGACGCAGCCCCGAGCACGCGGCCGTGGCGGTGACCCAGGGGATCCTTCAGGTCCTGGACTGGGACGAGTTGCGAGGGGTGCTCGCCCACGAGTTGAGCCACGTGGGCAACCGGGACATCCTCATCGGGTCGGTTGCCGCAGCCGTCGCCATGGGCATCACCTTCGTCGCCCGCATGGCCATGTGGGGTGCGATGTTCGGCGGCGGCCGCAGCGACGACCGCGGCAGCAACCCGATCGGGATCCTGGCGATGGCCATCCTCGCCCCGATGGCGGCCATGGTGTTGCAGATGGCCCTCAGTCGCAGCCGCGAGTTCGAAGCCGACCGCTCGGGCGCCCGTCTCATAGGCGATGGCGAGCCGCTGGCCCGAGCTCTGGCGAAGCTCGAGGTGGGCGCACGCCGAATCCCTATGGACGTCGATCCCGCTCTGGCCCAGGCCTACATCGTCAACCCGATCACCGGTCGCCAGGTCCAGTTCGCCGACTGGTTTCGGACCCACCCCTCTACCGAGGAGCGGGTGCTGCGCCTCCGGTCCGGCGAGTGGCGAAGCTGACGGCCCTCGCGCGGTGACGGGAGAGGTACGGCCGCCCACCGGGTAGAGAAGCGCCATGGCCTCTGAAGAAGCGGATTCGGCTAACGGCAAAGCCGTCGGCCCCGGGGTTATGCCGAGCGAGATCGATCACCGCATCGGCTTTTTCGACCGGTTCGCGGGCTGGGCGTCGCGGCTGGCCAGCCGGGCTCCGTTCTTCAGCTTCTGCCTTTTCCTCGTGCTGGCGTGGATGGCCGAGGGGATCGTCCGGGTGCTCGCCGGTGGTGGGATCGAGGCGGTCTTGGACGACACGTACCAGCTGCAGATCAACACGACGACCACCATCATCACCTTCTTGATGGTGGCCCTTCTGCAGAACAGCGCCATGCGAGGGGACCAGGCCATCCAGCACAAGCTCAATGCCATCGCCGACGCGCTGGCCGACCTGATGGATCGAACGGCAGAGCGCTATGAGGACGACGAGCTGCGTCAAGACATCCATGAGCTGCGGGCGGCGGTGGGTCTAGAAGAGCGGGAAACGACCTCCACGAGCTGACCGGTCGCTAGTCTGCCGAGGTGGCGGCACGGGTGGCTGAGGACGCGGTTCGGCTTCGCCGGTTCGGACCGAAGGTCAAGGTCCGGGTGGACCTTCACGGGGTGTCGCTAACCGGCCCTGGAGACACGCGGAACTTCGTGCGGTGGGAGTGGATGCAGGACATCACCGCCGGCGACGGGGTGGTGGTGCGGTCCGACAGGGGTGAGCTGCGCATACCTTCTGGCGCATTCGGGCTCCGCGCGCCCGACCTGGCCCAGCGTTTGCGGGCGGCACGGGAGATCGACCGACGCACCGACGTGATCGGAGGACTTGCCGCTGATGAGGGGCCGCCTGACTGAGGCGGCCGGCGATCAGCTGGCCTCGCCCACCATGTCGGAGTACTGGTGGTCGATGCGGGCCATCACCTCGGTATTGGCCCTCAGCGACTTGATCCGCTGCCGCAGATGCCGGTTCCCTTGCCTGGTCAGGGAGTACACCTTGCGGGCCGGGCCCTTCCCGCGGGCCTCGGTGTCCCAGGTGGAGGTGACGACACCCTCGCTTTCCAGGTTGCGCAGGGCGCGGTACAGGCGCGTGATGTCGCCCACGTCCACCCCGAGCTCCTCCATCGGCCCCACCAGCGCATAGCCGTGCCGGGGCTGCTGTTTCAGCAGCACCAGAAGCGCCGTCTCCAGCACTTGGGGTGCCCAACCACTAGTGGCCCGCTCGGGCTCTGCCAACGCTGCCGATCCCATGGGGCGAGGGTAATCCTTGAAGTCAGGATGAGGGTCAAGTGATTTCCCGCCGGTTTTGCGGACGTGCCACTACGGGCATGTCGCGTTCAAGCCTCCGGAGCCGGGGGCGGTATTGGATGAGGACGCTCGTTGAACGTCAGGAGGGACGGCCCTGACGGGCCGACGGAGATCCGGCACACCGCGGCCACGTCCAGGAACATCCGCCACACCGCTGCTTCACTGACACCGAGGGCCCACGACACCGCCGCCTTTATGGGCGAAACATGGCTCACCACCACCAGGTCCATCGTGGCGGCCTCGGTGGCGAGCGCCTCACAGGCCTGGTCCACCCGCCGCTTCACCTCGGCCATGGACTCGCCCCCGGCTGGCACGAAGGCGGAGTCCGTCCTCCACCGGCCCCAGACCGCGGCCGGCACCTCAGCCAGAGCCACCCCGTCCAGCGCTCCGTAGTCGATCTCTATCCACCGTTCGTCCACTTCCACCGGGAGCCCGAACACCTCCGCCGTCTCCAGGCACCGGCCGAGCGGGCTGCTGATGACCCGTGCCGGTCGCGCCAGGGCTTCACCCAGGCTGGCCGCCTGGCGCCGGCCCAGGTCGGTCAAAGGGGCATCCAGGCGCCCCTGCAGCCGGCCCTGGGCATTGATCGCCGTCTGGCCGTGGCGGACCAGGATCAGCGTCACGACGTGGCAGGCGGTTCGAGAAGATCCCGGCCGAGGCGACCGGTACGGACGAACTGGCGCCGGCGATCGGGCTCAGCCAGCCGGAACCTGTGCCAGCACCACACCAGCGCCGCCAGTCCCGCAAGCTCCTGGAGGGCGAGCAGCGTCCAGGAGCGCTGCAGGCTCGGCAGGCGGCCGCCGTGGAACCGAAACCCGAAGGCCGGCCACCAGAACGTGGCAGTGCGGGCCCAGGTGGCGTCGAGCAGGAGGTGACAGAACGTCCCGATGGGCAGGGCCAGCAACCGCCGGCGCAGCCGCCGGCGGCCCCGGGTGCCAAGCATCACCGCGACCAACAGCCCCACGCTCGCCAACAGCGTGTGGAGCACCTCGGCGCCACCGGTGGCGCCATCCACCGCGTCCGGCAAGAGCGCGCCCGCCATCACCAGCCGATAGTCGATGGCGGTGTCCTTGAAGATGGTCCACACCAGGACGAAGGCGACGCCCGCGAACCAGAAGAACACCTCAGCGCACGAGGATGCGACCGCACTGCTCGCAGAAGAGGAGCGTCTCCGGCGGCTCACGCTTCAGGCGATCGAGCTCGCTCGCGGGCAGACGCAACCGGCAGCCCATGCAGGTGCCGTGTTCCAGACGGGCAGCACCCACTCCGCCCAACCGGGTGCGCAGCTTCTCGTATGTAGCCAGCAGCTCCTCGGGCACCGCGTTCGCTGCCTCCGCCCTCGCCTCCTGCTCCTGGGCCAGCTGCTCGTGGATGGCCGCCTCGTTGGCGGCAATGGCCGCCCTCAACTGCTCGCCTTCGCCAGCCAGCTCCTGTGACTTGCGGTCGAGCTCTTCGACCGTCTGGTCGAGCGGCTCCCGCTCGTCCATCGTCTCGAGGGCAGCGTCTTCCAGCCGCGAGATCCGCTGCTTGATCGAGTCGATCTCCGTGGCCATGGCTTGGAGCTCCCGGGACGCACTCACCTGCCCCGAGTACATGCGGGCGTCGATCTCGGCGATGCGTCCCTCGCTGGCGGCGATCGTCTGCTCCAGCCCGGCCTGGCGTCCCGCCACCTCGTCCCGGCGCTCGGCCACCTCGGCCCTCTGAACCGCAACCGATCGCTGCTGGGTCTCCAGGGCTTGGAGCTCGGAGCGCTCCGGCATCGTCCGCAGCCGATGACGCAACTGATCGACGGCGGTGTCGTGATCCTGGACCACCAGCAGAGCCTCGAGCGAGCTCATGGCCGAGCCCACCTGATCGCTCATCCGCTCGGCGGCGAAGGGGGTGCCGGGGCGTCCCCGGAGCCGCCGCCCGTCGTGGCGCCGCTGTCGTCGGGGCCGGGGCTGCTGGACGTGGTGGGCGTCGTCCTCCCCGGCGTGCCACTGCTCTTCTTCTTCGCCTTCTTCTTGACGGTCGTCGTCGAGCCCCCAGCTTCTTTGGACACCTTGACCGTCTTGGTCTTGCCGAAAGCCCGCAGATCGGGCTCCGGGAACTTGAGCGATGCCTGTCCCTGCAGAGCCTCCGCCGTGTAGGCGCCCCAGGCGGCGGCGGGATAGGACCCACCCGTCACCCGGATGCCGCCCACGTTGCGCATCGAGTCCTGCTTGTTGGGGTTGCCCATCCAGACGGCCGTCGAGAGCTGCGGCGTGAAGCCGATGAACCACGCATCCCGCCATTCCTGGGAGGTGCCTGTCTTGCCCGCCACCACCCGGTCACGCTGTCGCGCCGCCTTTCCAGTGCCGCCGTCGACGACGCCCCTCAGAACCGAGACCGCAGCGCGGGCGATGTTGGCTTCGAGCACCCGCTCTCCTTCGTCCTTGCCCGTGAGGACGACCTTGCCGGTGCGGTCGAGGACCCGCTCGACGAAGTAGGGCTCGTGGCGCACCCCGTCGTTGGCCAGGACCCCGTAGGCCGATGCCATCTCCAGGGGCGTCGCCTCCACCGAGCCGAGGCTGATCGACGGCCCGAACTGGCGATCCTCGGGGATGTGCACGCCCATGCGACGCGCCATGTCCGCCACTTCCTCGAGCGACTCGAACGGGTTGTCGTCGAGGGCGAGCCCGATGCGGATGAAGGCGCAGTTGAGCGACTTGGCGGTGGCGCTGGAGATGGGGCCGACAGAGCCTTTCGCGCCCTCGTAGTTGCCCGGCTCGTAGGGGTTCGGCTTCACCCCTTTGATGCGCACCGGACAGGGCTCCGAGCCGTTGACGGTGTCATTGGGGCCGTACCCGTTCTCCATGGCGGCCAGGAGCACGAACGTCTTGAACGACGAACCCGGCTGGCGGCCGCTCCCGCCCCGCCCGGTGGCCAGGTTGTACTTCGCGTCTTCGAACCCGTCGCCGGCCACCATGGCCCGTACCGCACCGGTCGAGGGCTCCACCGACACCAGCGCCGGCGTGAACCGGCCCTTGGTGCTCGGGATCTTCTCTTTTATCTTGCGCTCGGCGATCTCCTGGAGGCGGGGGTCGAAGGTGGTCTCGATGCGCAGGCCCCCCCGGAAGAGCGCGTTGTACCGCTGGGTTGGGGTCGTCCCCAGCCGCTTGTCGTCGAGGAGGCGCTGCTTCACCTCCTCGAGGAAGTAGTCGTCCCGGCTCTTGAGCGGGTCGAACGGCTTCGAAGGGATGGCGACCTTCTTCAGCGCCTTGGCCTGCTGCGGTCGGAGATGGCCGCGGATGACCATCCGGTCGAGCGCGTAGTCCCGTCGCGCACGGGCCAGGTCGGGCCGCTTGAACGGGTCGTAACCGACCGGATTGCGGATGAGCCCGGCAAGGAACGCCCCCTGCTCCGCCGTCAGGTCTGCGGCCTCGACGCCCCAGTAGGTCTCCGCCGCGGCCTGGACGCCGTAGGCCCCGGACCCGAAGTAGACGGTGTTCAGGTACTGCTCGAGGATCTCCCGCTTGGACATCTGGTTCTCCAGGCGGACGGCAAGGACGGCTTCCTTGGCCTTGCGCCCCACGTCCCGCTCCGGCGTGAGCAGCGAGTTCTTCACCAGCTGCTGGGTGATGGTCGAGCCGCCCTGGACCACTTCACCCGATTCCACGTTCGCCAGTGTCGCCCGCAGGATGGCGCGTAGGTTCACCCCGCCATGGTCGTAGAAGTCGTCGTCCTCCACGTCGAGGATTGCGTTGACGACGTGGTCGGGCACCTGCTCCAGGGTGACCGGGGAGCGGTTCTCCTCCGCGTGCAGGACGGCGAGGACGCCGCCGTTGCGGTCGTAGACCACGGACCGCTGGGACAGTTCGTTGAGCTCGACAGCGGCCGGGAGCTCCTGGCTCTGAGCGGCCCCGGCAATCGACTTGGCGGGCCGGGTGAGCAGGAACAGACCAGCCACCAGGCCCATGGCGGCCAGCAACAGCGTCAGGAGGTAGCGACCGAGCAGGCGCACAGCGGCACGAGGGTACCTGCCACACGCGCGGCACCGGCGCCGGAGCGGCGTGGCGGTGCGGAGCGCTGGGTACGCTGCCGCCGTGACGACCCATAGCGCCGAGACCCTCCTCGCTGGTCGTTACCGGCTCGGGGGGCTTCTGGGCCGCGGCGGCATGGCGGAGGTCTACGACGGCTTCGACGAGCGGCTCCACCGGCCGGTGGCCGTGAAGGTGCTGCGTCCCGAGATGGCGGCCCAGCCGGGGGTGCGCACCCGCTTCGAAGCGGAGGCCCGCAGTGCGGCTCGCCTGGCCCACCCCAACGTCGTGGCGATCTACGACACGGGCGAGGACGGCGACACCCCGTTCATCGTCATGGAGAGGTTGCCGGGCGAGACCCTCGGGGACCGCATCGCCGTCGGGCCGGTCGAGCCGGCGTGGGTCCTGCGGGTGGCGGGCGACGTCCTCTTGGCGCTGGGAGCGGCCCACGCCGCCGGAATCGTGCACCGGGACGTGAAGCCGGGCAACATCCTGCTCGCCGCGGACGGGTGCGCGAAGGTCGCCGACTTCGGCATCGCCAAGAGCCTGGAGGTCGCGGCAGCCGCCGACCTGACGGGCACGAACCAGCTCGTGGGAACACCCGCGTACCTCGCACCCGAGCGCGTGGCCGGCCAGCCGGCGACGCCGCAGGCCGATCTGTACGCACTGGGGGTGGTGCTTTACGAGGCGCTGGCCGGCCAGAAGCCCTTCGCCGGCGCCACACCCGTGGCCATGGCCTATGCGATCACGCACCACGCGCCCCGGCCCCTGGGAGAGTTGCGCCCCGATCTGCCCACGGGCCTGGTGACGGCCGTCGAACGGGCACTGGCCAAGGAGCCTGGCGATCGGTTCAAGACCGCAGCCGACATGGCTACGGCACTACAGGGCCCTGCCGGCACTGTCGCAGGCGCTCTGGTGGCCGCAGAACCCACGGTGGCGGCACCGCGGCCCGACGCGACGCAGGTGCTGCCGGCGACGGGCCCGGCCACCCGCGACCGCGGCCCCCTGGGCGGCACGGCCCCGGGCCGCCGCCGCTCGATCCTGCCGGCGGCGCTACTGGACGACAGACGACGGATGGTGGCGGCCGTGGCGGTGGGCTCGCTCCTCCTCCTTTTGCTGTTGGCCGCGGTGGCTCGGTCGGCGACGAGCGATCCCCGGGAGCGGGTGGCAGCGGACCTCCGCGAGGTGGCGGATGAGCTGGGAACGGCCGACGGCCCAGCCAGCCCCGAGGCCGAAGCGGCGCTGCGCTCGCTGGCCGACGCCGTCGAACGGGGAGGCGGCTCGGCCGAGGCCAACGCCTTCCTCGGCCAACTGGCGGCGTGGCGAGACGCCAACCAGCTGACGCCGGCAGCCGTCGAGCGCATGCGCACGGTCGTGAGCCGGGTACCGGGCGCCGATCCCAACGCCTTCAGCCCCCCCACCACCGCTCCGCCGGTCACGGAGCCGCCCCCACCGCCGGCCGAACCCGACGAGGACAAAGACGACGACAAGGGCAAGGGCAAGGGCAAGAAGGGAAGGGGCGACGACTGAGCGGCAGCCAGCGCCGGCCCCGCCGTCGCCGGTCGAGGCGCTGCAGCGCATCGCCTTCCTGTTGGAGAGGGCCAGGGAGCCCACCTACCGGGTCCGCGCCTTTCGTACGGCGGCGGCCACGGCCGCCCATTGCGGACTCGACGAGCTCCGGGCTCGGGCGGCAGCGGGCACCCTGCGGGAGCTGGTCGGGGTGGGAGAGGTCACCGAGCGGGTGATCCTGGAGGCCCTGTCCGGCCAGTGCCCCACCTACCTGGTGCGCCTGCAGGCCGAGCAGGTCGCGCCGGTGGCGTCGGGTGGAGAGGCGCTGCGATCGGCGCTACGGGGTGACTGCCACACCCACTCCGACTGGTCCGACGGTGGGAGCCCGATCCGGGAGATGGCCGAGACCGCCAGGGACCTCGGGCACGAGTACATGGTCCTCACCGACCATTCCGGCCGGCTCACCGTGGCCCGGGGCCTCGACCGCGAGCGCCTGGCGCGACAACTCGAGGTGGTGGCGGATCTGAACGAGCAGCTGGCGCCGTTCCGCATCCTCACCGGCATGGAGGTCGACATCCTCGAAGACGGGGCCCTGGACATGGGAGACGAGGTGCTCGCCGGCCTCGACGTTGTGGTGGGCAGCGTGCACAGCAAGCTGCGCATGGAGGCGCCGGCGATGACGAGGCGCATGGTGCGGGCGGTGGCGGACCCGAACCTCGACATCCTCGGCCACTGCACGGGCCGCCGCCTCGTCGGGCGGGGGCGGCCGGAGTCGTCGTTCGATGCCGAACTCGTCTTCGCCGCCTGCGAGCGCTTCGACAAAGCGGTGGAGGTGAACAGTCGACCCGAGCGACTGGACCCGCCGCTTCGCCTCCTCCGGTTGGCCGTGGAGATGGGCTGTCGGTTCAGCATCGACACCGACGCCCATGCACCGGGCCAACTGGACTGGCTGCCCTACGGCTGCGCCCGCGCCGCCGACTGTGGGGTGGCGGTGGAGCGGGTGGTGAACTCCTACAGCGCCGAAGATCTCCTGGCTTGGGCCGCAGCCCATGACGGTTAACAGGGCTTCTGCTGGGGAACACGCTTAGCCGAACGACAACGTAGGGCGCGAAGGCGACCCCAGGAGGTGACCGAAGTTGGGAATCGGAGTGAGCATCTTTCTTCTGGCACTCGGAGCAATCCTCGCTTTCGCCGTGGATTTCCAGGCCAGCGGTCTCGACATCAATGCGGTGGGCGTCATTCTCATGATCGTCGGCGCCATCGGCCTGGCTGCGTCCTTCCTGTTCTGGGACCGCATGGGCTTCGGCGGCACCACCGCCTACAGGCGTACCGCCGTCAGCCGTGACGTGGTCGACGAGCCGCTGGTGAGCACCCGCAGGGGCGTGGTGCGCGAGCGCCAGATCGTGCGGGACGAGGAAGTTCTCTAAGCGCCAGGGCCGATTTGGCGGGGGTCACGCCGACCCCCGCCGGGCTGGCCGCCCCGGCGGGCCCGCAAGCCGAGATCCGAGGCGAGCCTCCGGGTGACCTCGGTGGCCTTCCGGCCGAGTGAGTTCTCCGTCTCTTCGACGTGTTGTTCGAGCAGTGCCCGCGACGCCTCGACACCCACGGCCAGAGCGGCGACCCGTTGCGTGAGCAACTCCGCCTCCCGGCGCACCGCCTCTTTCACCTGCTCGGCCAGGTCCGTGGGCGACGGCCCTGTCGGCACCGCCGCCGGCGCCGGCGTCAGAGCGCGACCCAGGCTGTCGATCGACTCCTGCAGCGTCGCCAGATCGTCCGAGCGAGAGGCGCCGGCCCCCTCGAACAGCTGTCGGGTGAGGACCGCCTGTTCGGCCAGCCTCTCCTCCAGGCGCTCCAGCCGCTCGCCCAGAGCGGCGAGGTCCGCCGACACCGAAGCCTGGTCATGCCCGGAGCTCTCGCGTGCCGGCGCCTCCTGGAGGGCCGCCAGCACCGTCTGGCGCAGTTGGCCCACGACCGCCTCGGTGCTCGAACCACTGTCCTCCACCGCCCGTACGAACGCCTCCTCCAGCCGGGCCAGCCGGGCGTTGAAGTTGGCCAGCCCCGCCTGCACCTGCTCGTTCATGGCCGTGGCCGAATCGGGGCGTTCGGCCAGCACGTCTTCGAGGTGGTCGAGGCGATCCTGGATCGCCGCCAGCACCTCCGATACGGAGCCCAGGGTGCCCCGCAACAGCGTCGCCGCCCCTTCGGACCCGGCTTGGCGCGCGCGGGCGTCGATGGCCTCTACCAGCGCTGAGACGTTGCTCGGTGGCGGGACCGCGCTGCCCTGGCCCTGGGAATCCGTCATGCGATCTCCTCGAGAAGGTGCGCAACGATACCGATGCGCCGGCTCGCGCGTTCAGGAGCACCCGACTGTCTTCGAACCGTCACTCGCCGCCGGCTTTGCGGGCCCTCGCCTTCTGGCTGCGCTCGAGGAGGTGGGCAGGAACCTTGCTGGCCGCGGCGCCGGCCGTCGCCCCCCCGGCGGCCTCCGCGGCCGCGGCTACCGGCTCTTCCTTGGCCTCGGATCTCGGGCGGGCCGCCTCCTCCGCCCGCCGGCGCTTGAACTCCTCCCAGTCCCGCTCCCTGACCAGGTCCGAGCCGCTGACGGAACCGATCCACAGGCCGTTGTCGAACTGAACCCAGTACCGGTCCCAGGTCAAGCCGTTGGCCACCTTGACGGTGCCCCCGGCGCCCTCGGGCACCCCCCGCAACGGTCGCGTCGCCACCACCCGGTCCCGGATCTTGAGTGGCGCCGGAGCGTCGGTCTTCGCCATCGGGGGCGAAGGGTAGCCCGCGACAGCCGCTGAACGACATTGCCGTAGAGGGAGGCTCGGGGGCCACCCCGGGCTGTGAACATCGACCGCGGCCGATACTGAGGCGGTGCTTCACCTTCTCCGCTCCGGTACCGAGTTCCGTCGCCTGTTCCTGGCCCACACCATTTCGCGGGCCGGCGACGCCTTCAACACCGTCGCCATCGTCGTCCTCGTGTTCGAGCTGACCGGGACGGGCCTGGGTGTGGCCGGTGCGGTCATGTTCGAGGTGGCGCCGGTGCTGCTGCTGGGCCCGGTGGCGGGGCTGGCCGCCGACCGGCTGCCACGACGAAGGCTGATGGTCGGCGCCGACCTGTTCCGGGCTCTTGTCGCCGTCGTGCTCGTGTTCGCCACGGATTCGGTCTCCGTCGCCTACGCGGTCGCGTTCGGCCTCTCGGCCGGAGCGGTTGCCTTCAACCCGGCGGCCGGGTCGTTGCTACCCGAGGTGGTGGGCGACGAGGAGGTGGTCGCCGCCAACAGCGCGATGTGGACCGCAGCGGTCGTCGCCCAGATCGCGCTGGCGCCGCTGGCGGGCCTCGTCATCGCCGCCTACGGCGTAGAGGTGGCCTTCGCCCTCAACTCCGCCACGTTCCTCGCCTCGGCTGCGCTGCTCATCCGACTGCGGGGCGGGCGGACGCCGGCGGAGCTGGTCGTGCGGGGATGGTCCGGGGTGCTGGGGGGCGTCCGGGCGGTACGTGCCGACCCGCTGCTCACGCGGCTGGCCGTGGTGCAGGTCCTGGCCTCGATGTCGGCCGGCGCCACAGGAGGGCTGCTCGTCGTGCTCGCCGAGCGCTGGCTCGGGGTCGGACCAGGTGGCTTCGGGCTGCTGCTCGGTGCCATCGGAGCCGGCGCTGCCCTGGGGCCGCTGCTGCTTCGTCGCTTCATCCGCCCCGGTGACACGCGGTGGCTGTTCGGACCGTTCGCGGTGCGAGGCGGCGTCGACCTCACGCTTGCCGGTGTCGCCAGCCCCGTCGTCGCCGGCGGCGCCCTCGTCGCCTACGGGATGTCGACTTCCACCGGGATGGTCGCCTACCAGTCGACGCTCCAGACGCTCGTCCCCGCCGAGACCCGCGGGCGCGCCTTCGCCTTCTACGACGTGCTCTGGAACAGCGCCCGGCTGTTGTCCCTCGCCGTCGGCGGCGTCCTGGCCGACATCGTCGACGTCCGCGCCGTCTACGTCGTCTCCGCGCTGCTGCTCTTCGCCGCTGCCACCGTCGGCTTCACCACCAAGCTGAAACCTTCAACTGCGCCCGCCCGTCACTGATCCCGTGAAACGCTGATCCGGATCCTCCTGCACCGGGGAGACCCGGCCAAGCACCGCCAGGTAGAAGCCCAGGGCCAGGAGGAACACCACGAACCAGGTGAGGTTGCGGCCCGGGACGAAGTGGGTGCTGATGTGGCCCAAGAACACATCCATCCACCGCTGGTGGGCGATGCCGGCGGCGAAGAGGAAGTCGGGGAACATGGCCACGACGTGGGCGATGAACGGCCACACCAGCGGCACCGGCACGGCGCGACGGCGGCGGAGGGCGACGACCGCCATCACCACCAGTGCGAAAGAGGCGCCGACGAAGAAGTGGGTGAACCAGTGGAAGCGGGCGTCGTGGCCACGGTAGGAGGCGTAGAGGCCGACTTCGGCGACAACGGCGACGACGCACCACAGACACAACCGCAGGGCTCGTCCCGCCCCTTCGGCCGCGACCGGGGTGGTCACGGTAGTGCCGCCACCATCGTGCCGACCTCCGCGAGCTGGTCGGCCACAGCCGGGTCCAGGGTCCGGTAGCGGATTGCGCCCCCGCCGTCGACGACGGCGTAGCCCACCGGCGGGCCGCCGCCGCGGGTGGGCCGCAGCCCGTATGACCGGGCGAGTGCCCGTTCCGGGTCGCCGACCACCGTGCCGGCAGCGTCACAGCGACCCGTCGTGGCATCCACGACCACCACCGCCGTGGCCGGTCTCCCCGGCAGCGCGGCGCCCTTCAACGCCCGGCACAACTGGGCCAGCCGATCCGCCCGTTCGAAGATGACGACCGTCGGGCGCCCGTCCGCCGGAACCCCGGGTGCCACCTGGGGCGCGGGAACGGGAAGTTCGCCGGCGTCGAGGAAGCCGGGCCGCTGCCACGCCGGGTCCCGGTCGTCGAGGGGATCTCGGGCCAGGCGTGCCGCGACGAGCAGCAGGCCCAGGCCGACGGCAGCTAGCAGCCAGATCACCGCCAGGCGCCGGTCGAGGCGGAGCCCACGCATCGTCACGGTTCGGCCATGGGTTTCTATCTGCCGGTCCAGTCGTCGAGGACGGCCTTGGCCGCCAGTCTGCCGGGCGTGCCCAGGATCCCGCCGGCCGGGGCGGTGCCCGCCCCCGAGACGTAGAGTCCGGCGACCGGTGTGCGGTGCCCTCCGAGGCGACGCGTGGGCCGCAGCGGGCCGAGCTGGTCGAGGGCGATGTCCAGGTGCATCGGGTGGCCGCCGGGCCATCGCTCCACGATCTCCATGTCCTGTGGGGTCCAGGTGGCCAGGCCTTGGATCGACGCCCGGAAGCCGGGCGCTCTCGACTCCACCGTCTCCAGCGCGGCATCCACGAACCGATCGGAGCTGCCGGCCCATCCACCCTCCACCGTGGCCGGCGCGGCCGGGCAGGCCAGGTAGACGGTGTGGTGCCCGGGCGGCGCCAGCGAGTCATCGAGGGCCGAGGTGGTGAAGGCGTAGAGGGGCAGGGGGTCCGGGAGCCGTCCCGCCTCCGCCGCCGTCCAGGCCGCGGTCAGCTCGTCGAGACTGTCGACATAGCTCTGCAACCCGTTCCAGTCCCCGGGACGCGACTGCGGGTACGGGGGCAGACGGTCGGTGGCGACATGGATCAGTGCCTGGACCACGTTCCCCCTGCGGGCGGCGGCGAGGTCGGCGCCGTCGCGCCCGGCGAGCGGTGGCTCGAGCAGCCGCAGTAGCGCCAGCTTGGGATCCATCGCCGTCACCACCGTCTTGGCCGCCAGCCGCTCGCCCCCCTCGAGGACGACGCCGGTGATCCTGCCGCCCCGGGCCTCGATCCGCTCCACGGGAGCCGAGCACCGGACGGCTCCACCGAGGCTTTCGAGCCGTAGGAGGAGGGCGTCCGCCAGCGCCTGTGCCCCTCCCCGCGGATGCCACTGCCCGAACAGGTGGTACGCGGCCTGCCAGAAGGCGAACATGGCGCCCCCCGGCAAGCTCGGGCCGGCGGCGGCGTGAGCGGCGAAGGCAGCGACCGGGCCCCGGGTCAGGTCGCTGGGGAGGCGACGGCGCAGGAGGGTGTCGTAGGGGCCGAGAAGGTCACGCATCGTCGACAGGGGCTCGCGCCGGAGGGCCCGAACCAGGCTGCGCAGACGGCTCGGCAACTCCCGGAGGCCGACCTGGCCTCTGATGGCGGGAAGGATGGTCTCGACGATGGGGATCGCGGCGGCGATGAACTCCCGGTAGGCGACAGCATCGTCTCGACTCACTTCGGCGATGGAGTCGATGGTCGCCTCCACCGAGCGGTGGAAGCGCACCCGTCGGCCGTCTGCGTGGACGGCGATGGAGAACGGGTCCATCTCCTGGTAGTGGAGCCCGGCGCCGGCCAGGTCCAGCTCGGCGGGGATCGACGTCATGTTGATCATGTTGTGGGCGACGGAGTGCATGTCGAAGCGGTAGCCCGGGATCCGCTCCTCGGTGCGGGACCCGCCCCCGGGCCGGTCCAGGGCCTCGAGGACCAGGACGTCGCGGCCGGCCCGGGCCAGGTAGCAGGCCGCCACCAACCCGTTGTGGCCGGCGCCCACCACGATCACGTCATGCACGCGCACTCCAGCGCCCCAACTGACAACCTCCTTCCGGCCCGAGGCCGCTCGACCCGACCCCACCCGGGGTGGAGTGGCAGACTACCGGTACGTGTGTGTGGGGCGGGCTCACCCCGACGAAGAGGAGGACTGCGGTGGCAGCGATCGACCCGGTATGTGGAATGACCGTCGAGGAGAACGAGGCTGCGGACAAGGCGGAGCACGACGGCACCACCTACTACTTCTGCAGCAGCGACTGCCGGGAGGAGTTCGAAGCCAACCCCGGCGACTACGCCTCCTGACCCGTGGCTGCCTTCGGCGCCGCTCTCACCGTCGTCGTCGCCGTCGGCCTCGGGGTCCTGTTCACGCGGTGGATCGGGCTCGCTCTGGATTCCGCCACCTTGACGCCGCCTGAGCGGGTGCCCTTCCTCGGGGGGGGACAACCGGAGGTGCACGCCTGGAGCCGGTTCCATGTTCGCTACTACGCCATGGCCCTGCTGTTCCTGGCCTTCGACATGGAGATGGTCTTCATGTACCCCTGGGCCGTGGTCTTCGTGGAGGAAGGGGCGGTGGCGCTGGCCGAGATGCTGATGTTCATCGTCATCCTCCTCCTCGGCATCCTCTACGCGTGGCGCGAGGGGGCGCTGGAGTGGGCCTGAGGCGCGCTCTGGCCCGACTGGCCGCCGCCGCCGAGGCGCCGGTGTTCCCGGTCATCGGCGCCGGCGGGCGCTCCGTCGCCGGCGAGATCGCCTTGTTGGGCGGGGTGCGGGTCGTCGACAGCCCCCGGGCCGCCAACGTGCTGCTGGTCGTCGGTGGCATCACCCCCGGCCTGCTCGCCCCGCTGTTGCAGGTGCACGACCAATTGCCGACGCCCCGGGCCACTGTGTGGTGGCCGGGCGAGCCCGTCGAACACCAGGACCTGCGCACCGTCCTCGGGGAGGTGGTGGTGGCACGGCCGGGCGACGGCGACACCCTTCGTGGGGTCTTCGCCGAGTTGGTGGGCGGCGGCCGGCTTTCGGACCCGCCTGCCCTTCCCGACGACGAACCGGCCGAATGGCGGGGCGTGGGCCCCTACGGCCAAGGCGGGACGGGCATGACGGGCGGAGTCCCCTACGGGCGCCCTCTCGCCAAGCGGTCCCCCGACCCCGACGGGCTGGAGCTCGATCAGCTTCCGTTGCGGATCGGGCCGATGTTCCCGCCGTTGCCGCCCGGGCTCATCCTGGACATCGCGCTCCAGGGCGACGTGATCCGCGAGGTGGCGGTGGGCGACAACCCCTTCCTGGGTCACCCGGACGGCCCGGCGCCGGCTGGCCTCGACACTGCGCTGTTCCTCGAGGCGGCGCGTCGGCCCCAGCCCGTCGCCACCATCGAGCTGGCCCGGGCCCGCCACCACCTCCGCTGGGCAGCGGGCACACTGCGTCTCCACGGCCTGGCCAGCGAAAGCCTGCGCGTGCTCCGCCTGGCGCGGGCGCTCAGGCCGGAGCACGCCCTGGAGGTCGAGACCCTCGCCCGGCGGCTGCGTGGTCGTCGCAGTCTGTCGTGGGCGACGCGGGGCGTGGGGGTGGTGACGCCCGCGCAGGTGGGATTCGGTCCTGTGGCTCGCGCCGCCGGTGTGGCAGTGGACGCCCGCCTCGATGATCCGGCCTATGACGGGATCGGCTTCTCGCCCGTGGTCAACGACGGCGGCGATGCGCGTGCCCGCCTCCGGCAGCGCCTGGCGGAGGCGGCTCAGGCCCTAGATCTGGCTAACCGTGCCGGCGCCCGGGTGCGCCAGCCGGGGCCGGCGTTGGAGGGGCCGCGAGGGCCCCTTTCCGCCGGCGAAGCGCTGCCGTCTGCGGCCCTCGTCGACCTCCTCCCCCGCCTGCTCGTGGGCCAGGAATGGGGCGACGCCATGACGACTGTGGCCAGCCTGGACCTCGACCTGGAAGAGGCCGCCGCCGGCGCCCGGGCGGGGGCGCCGGCGTGAGGTGGTCCTCACCGCTGGGGGCCGTGGTGCTCGTGGCCGGCGTCCTCAGCGCCGGCGCCTATGTCGTCGCCGTTCTCGACGTCGCACTCGGCCGTCTGACCGCGGCCGGCCACCTCCGGCTGCGCCACGCCCTGCGACAGCCGCTCGACGAGACGGCGCTGCTCCTGCTCACCCGGCCGTCGAGGACGGAGCGGCCCGACGCCCAGGCATGGGCCCTGGCGCCGGCCCTGCTGGGGGCCATGGCCGCAGCCGCCGTCGCCACCGTGCCGCTCGGCCGGGGCATCGCCGTGGCCGACGTGGCGGACGGGATCGTGCTGTTCGGCGCGGCCATGGCGATGGTCATGGTGGCGGTGTACCTCCACGGCTGGTCGGCCAACTCGCCGATGCCGCTGTTGGGGGGGTACCGCTTCATCGCGTTGGCCCTCTCCTATGAGATGCCACTGGCCCTCGTGCTCATCGCCGCCGCCCTGCCGGCCGAGTCGCTGTCGGTAGGTGCCATCGTGGCTTCCCAGCACGACCTGTGGAACGTCGTGCGCCAGCCCCTAGGCCTGCCCCTCTACCTGATCGCCGGAGCGGGCCTGGCCTTCTGGGGCCCTCTCGACACCGCCGACGGCCCCGACCTGGCCGGCGGCACCACCGCCGAGGTGTCGGGGCCCTCGCGCGTGGCGTGGGAGTTGGCGCGGCGCTTCGTCCTGGTGGCCGTCGCCGTGATGGGCGCCGCCGTCTTCCTCGGCGGCTGGCAGGGGCCGATGCTGCCCGGTCCGGCCTGGATGGCCCTGAAGACGCTCGTGCTGCTGGCCGGGCTCGTGTGGATGGCCCACCGGGTGGCCCGGGTCCGCCTCGAGCGGTTCGTCGTGGTGGCGTGGACCGTGCTCATCCCACTGGCGCTGGTCGACGTCTTCGTCTCGGGGGCCATCGCCCTGTGATCAGGTCGGGGACCGTCGACATCGCCTTCTGGATGTTCTCGGCCGGTAGCGTCGTCGCCGCCTGGCTGGTCTTCCGCACCGACTCGATGGTGCGGGCCGCCTACTGGCTGCTCGCCTCCTTCGCCGGCGTGGGCGCGCTGATGGTGCTGCTCAACGCCCGCTTCCTCGGCCTCGTGCTCGTGCTGATGATGGCGGGCGAGATGACGATCATGGCCGTGTTCATGGTCATGTTCATGATGAACCCGGCCGGGCTCAACCCGATGACGATGGTGCACCAGCACCGCACGGCCAAGATCGCCGGCGTCTTCGCCTTTGCCGGGCTGGCCCTGGTCGGCCTCGTCGCCGACTTCCCCGACCGGCCCGCCGACGCCCGCCGCGACCCCACCTCCGACCTCGGCCGTGAGCTGCTGGGCGACTCCATGCTCGTGTTCGAGACGGCGGGAGTGACCCTGCTGGCCACGATGATCGGTGCCATTGCCATCGCCAGCAAGCGGGGGCGCTATGGCGACGCGGAACAGGGATCGGCACCACCGGCGCTCGAGGAGAAGCCGCCGGAGCCGGCCGGGATGGAGCACTGATGACCCTCCAAGCGCTGCTCGTGGTGGGCGCAGCCCTGTTCGGCATCGGCGTCTACGGCGCCCTGTCCCAGCAGACCTTCGTGATGATCATGATGGGCCTCGAGCTGATGTTGAACGGGGCCATGCTCGCCGCCGTGGCCTTCTGGGCCATGAGCAGCGGCGGGGCACCCAAGGGCCAGCTCCTCACCGTCATCATCATGACGGTGATGGCGGTCGAGGCAGCCATCGGCTTCGCCCTGATCATCGGCATCTACCGCATCCGCAAAGCCGACATGACCGAGAAGTTGAAGCGATTGCGGGCCTGAGCGGCATGGCCTGGCTGCTCCTCCTCGTCCCCGGCGCCGGCGCCGTCGGTTTGTGCGCTCTTCGGGGTCACCGGGGGGCACTGCTGGCCGCCTCGGTGGGAGCGATGGCAGCCACCCTCGTGGTCGGGACCTGGGCGGCGGCGGCCCAGCCGGCGGCCAGCTGGAGGTGGGGCGGCGGCATCGTCCTGACCCTGGCGGTGGAGGGGCTGGCCCGCGTCATGGTCGTGCTGGTGCCGGCCATCGCCCTGCCGGTCGTGGCCTACGGGGCGGCCACCATGCGCCACGATCCGGGGCTGGCCCGTCTCCTGGCCCTGCTCTGCGCCTTCGTCGCAGCCATGCTCGTCCTGGTTGCCGCCGCCGACCTGCTCACGCTGCTGGTGGGATGGGAGCTGGTGGGGGCGACCTCCTGGGCGCTCATCACCCACCACTGGCGTGATCCGGATCATCCCCGGCTCGCCGGCCACGCCTTCCTCACCACCCGGGCCGGCGACGTGGGGCTGGTGGCCGCCGCCGCCGTCACCCTGGGGGTGGCCGGCACCACCGACTACGCCGTCCTCGGGTCGTTGCGAGGATGGCCCGCTCATGTCGCCGGCGCCGGCCTGCTCGTGGCCGCCGCGGCCAAGTCGGCCCAGCTGCCGTTCTCCCCGTGGCTGTTCTCGGCCATGGCCGGCCCGACCCCGGTGAGCGCCCTGCTCCATTCCGCCACCATGGTGGCCGCCGGCGCCTACGCGCTGGCCCGCATCGTGCCCCTGCTCGCCGGCGCCATGTGGCTGGCCGCCGCGGTGGCCGCCCTCGGCGCCGCCACCGCTGTCGCCGGCGGCGTGGTGGCCGCCGCGCAGACCGACCTAAAGCGGGCTCTCGCCGCCTCCACCTCGGCCCAGTACGGCCTCGTGCTCGTGGCCGTCGGCGCCGGCTCCACCGCGGCCGCCGGGGCGCACCTGGTCAACCATGCCCTGTTCAAGTCCCTGTTGTTCCTGGGCGCCGGCGTCGCCCTCCACGTCGCCGGCACGCTGGAGCTGGGCGAGCTGAGGCTGGGCCGGGTTCTGCCATTCACCTCGACCGCCTTCGCCGTCGGTGCCCTCGCATTGGCCGCGGTGCCGCCTCTGGGCGCCGCCCGCTCCAAGGAGGAGGTCCTCGCCGCCTCGTTTCACGCCGGCCCCTGGCTGGGGGCGGCGGTGGTCGTCGCCGGCTTCCTCAGCGCCCTCTACGCCGGTCGCCTGGCCGTGCTCTCCTTCGGCCCAGGAAGACCTCGGGGCACCCGTCGTGGCGGCGCCGGGCCGGTGGAGCGGGTGGCGCTGGGTGCGCTCGCCGTGGCCACCGTGGCTCTGGCCGTGCTCTGGCTGCCCGGCGCGGGCGCCATGGTGGAGGCGGCCGCCGGCGGGCGCCTGTTCGAGGCGTCGGCGTGGGAGCTACCACTGTCGCTGGCCGCGCTGGCCGCAGCGGCCGGAGTGCTCGCGCTGCTGGCCCGGCGGGGCCGGCTGGTCACACTCGGCCTGCCTCCTCGGCTCCACTCCGTGCTCGGCTCGTGGGTGGGACTGCCGGGCCTCGCCCGCCACGCCGTCGTGGACCCGGTGCTGTGGGTGAGCGCCACCCTGGCCGCCTTCGACGACCGCGTGGTCGACGCCGGCGTGCGGGCGGCGGCCCGGGTGCCGGTGGCGCTGTCCCGAGCCGCTTCGTGGTGGGGCGAGCCCAGCCTCGACGGAGTCGTACGGGCACTGTCGGGATCGACCCTGCGGGCGGGGGTGCTGTCGCGACGCTTCGACGAGGGTGGCGTCGACCGCGCCGTCGAGGACCTGGCCCGGGGCGCCGGCATGGCCGGCCGGAGAAGCCGGCGCCTCCAGAGCGGCCTGGCCCACCAGTACTACGTGATCGTCGCCGTCGGGCTGGCGGCCACAGTGGCCGTGGCCGCGCTAGGCAGATAGCCCTTGCTCTCCGCCGCCATCTTCGTACCCCTCCTGGGGTCCGTCGCCCTCCTTGTCGCCCGCCGGCTGAGCGAGCGCCGGGCCAGGGTGGTGGCGCTGGCCGTGGCCGCCGTCCCGCTGGTCATCCTGACCGTGGCCTGGCTGGCCTTCGACGGCGCCGGCGCCGGCGGCTTCGAACTGGTGGAGTCGGTGCCGTGGATCCCC
>JAHWJU010000011.1:29467-36806 GCA_019348255.1 Actinomycetota bacterium
CGACGGCGCCGGCGCCGGCGGCTTCGAACTGGTGGAGTCGGTGCCGTGGATCCCCACCCTCGGCGTGGGCTACAAGGTGGGCGTCGACGGGCTGTCGCTGCCGCTGGCGGCCATGACAGCACTGCTGTTCCTGGCCAGCATCGCCTACCCCGCCGACCTCCGGGGTCGGCCCCGGCAGTACTTCGCCGCCTTCTTGTTCCTGGAGGCGGCCTCGCTCGGCGTGTTCCTGGCCCTGGACCTGTTCCTGTTCTACGTGTTCTTCGACGTGAGCCTCGTCGGCATGTACTTCCTCATCGCCGTATGGGGCCACGGCGACTCGCAGCGCTCTGCCCTCAAGTTCTTCCTCTACACCCTGGCCGGGTCGCTGGCCATGCTGCTCGCCATCCTGGGCCTCTACCTGGCCTCTGAGCCCCGCACGTTCGACATGGCCGCCCTGATCGCCCAGGAACCGCTGCGAGGAGGCGGCCTCGGGGCGTCGCTCGTCTTCCTCGGCTTCGCCATCGGCCTCGGGGTCAAGACCCCGGTCGTCCCGTTCCACACGTGGCTGCCGCCGGCCCACGTGGACGCGCCGGCGCCGGCGTCGGCCATCCTGGCCGGCGTCCTGCTGAAGATGGGCACCTACGGCTTCGTCCGCATCGTGTTGTCGATGATGCCCGACACCTTCCGGCGCTTCGCCCTCCCCCTCGCCATCGTGGCCGTCGTCAGCATCGTCTACGGCGCCCTGGTGGCCCTGGCCCAGACCAACCTCAAGCGCCTGGTGGCCTACTCGAGCGTCAACCACATGGGCTACGTCATCCTGGGCGTCGCCGCCGCCGCGGCCGGCCGCTCGACCGACCCCGACGCCGCCCGGCTGGCCCTGAACGGCGCCACCCTGGAGATGGTCGCCCACGGGCTCATCACCGGCGCCCTGTTCCTCCTGGCCGGCTCGGTCTGGTCGCGGGCCGAGAGCTACGAGATCGACCACTTCGGCGGCCTCGCCGGCCGGGCGCCGGCCATGACCGGTGCCGCCGTCGTGGCCGCCTTCGCCAGCCTGGGCCTCCCGGGCCTGGCCGGGTTCGTGGCCGAGTTCCAGGTGTTCGCCGGCACCTTTGCCATCTATCCCCTCCTTGCCGGCACGGCGCTGTTCGGCATCGTCGTGACCGCCGCACTCTTCCTGCGCATGCTCCAGCGAGTGTTCCTTGGTCCCCTCCCCGAGCGGTGGGGCGCCTGGCCCGATCTCTCACCCGTCGAGACGGTCGCCCTCGTCCCGCTCCTCGGGTTGGTCGTGGCGATCGGGGTCGCACCGGCATGGGTTCTCGACGTCATCGACTCGGCAACCGCTGCGCTCGTGGGCCGCTGATGCACGACATGGGGATGGACATGCCGGTGGGGACGGTGGTGCCCGAGATCGTCCTCGTGGTCGGAGCCGTGGTCGTCCTGCTCTTCGCCCTCTTCGGCCCCCGCCGGGCCCAGGCGTTCGCAGCCGTATTGGCCCTGGCCACGCTGCTGGTCGCCGCGGTGGCCTCGGCCGTGATGCTGCGGGGCCCACAACCGATCACCTTCTTCGACACCTATGCCGCCGACGACGCCGCAGTGTGGGCCAAGCTCATAGTCCTCGCCGTAGCCGCTGTCGTGGTGTTGCTGTCGGTGGAGTGGTTCGCCACCGACGCCCGTCACGGCGAGTACTACACCTTGTTGCTGCTATCCACCCTGGGAGCGGTGGTGCTGGCCTCGGCCGCCGACCTCATGGCGTTGATACTCGGGGTCCTGCTCTCGTCGGCGACCGGCTACGTCCTCGCCGCCTACCACCGCAGCGACGCCCGCTCCGGCGAGGCCGGCATCAAGTACTACCTGCTCGGTGCCCTGACCAACGGGGCCATGGTGTACGGAGCAGTCCTGCTCTTCGGCCTCGGCGCCACGACCACGCTGGCCGGCCTGGCCGATGCTCTTCCCGGCGCCCATCACCTGGCGCTGGTGGCGGCCGTCGCCCTGTTCGTGGTGGGGCTGGCCTTCAAGCTGGGCGCCGTCCCCGCCCACGCATGGGTCCCCGACGTGGCCGATGGCGCTCCCGCCCCCGCCGCCGCCTTCCTCACCGTGGCCCCCAAGGTGGGCGCCCTGGTCGCCCTCGGCCGCTTGGCGCTGGCACTGCCCGAGGACCGGGTGGGATGGCGCCTGCTGGTAGCGGTGATGGCGGCCGCCACCATGACCCTGGGCAACCTCGCCGCGCTCTGGCAGGACGACGTGCGGCGCCTGCTGGGGTGGTCGGCCGTGTCCCAGTCAGGCTACGGGCTGATGGCAGTCGTCGCCCTCGGCCGTAGCGACATGGCCCTCGCCTCGCTCCTGTATTTCCTCGCTGCCTACGCCGTCGCCAACCTGGCCGCCTTCGCCGTCGTGGTCGAGCTCCGGGGCCGGAGCGAGCGTGGCCGCTACGCCGGCCTCGCCTCCGGGCAGCCGTTACTGGCCTTGGTGCTCGTCCTCAGCTTCCTCTCTCTCGTGGGTGTACCGCCCCTGGCCGGCTTCACGGCCAAGGTGCTGCTCTTCGCCGCCACCGTCGACGCCGGCTACGCCTGGCTCGCCGTGCTCGCCGTCGTGAACTCGGTGCTCTCCCTCGCCTATTACGTCCGGGTTCTGGCCCCCAGCTACTTCGAGCCGATGGGCGCCCCCATCCCGTTGCTCGGGCGCTGGGCCAAGACGGCAGCGGTGGGTTGCGGCGCCGGGGTGGTGGTGCTGGGGATCGTGGCGGAATGGCCGCTACAGGCCTTCCACCTGGCCCGCCTGCTACCGGGCTGAGCCGGTCTCAGGACTTGCGGAAGCGGTACAGGCGCAGGCTGTTCGACACCACCGAGACGCTGGAGAAGGCCATGGCCGCTCCGGCGATGATGGGGTTGAGTGCACCCGCCACCGCCAGCGGGAGGGCGGCCAGGTTGTAGCCGAAGGCCCACCCCAGGTTCTGCAGGATGGTGCGGAACGTGCGCCGGGACAGGCGGATGGCCGTGGCCACGCCGGACAGGTCGCCGGAGAGCAAGGTGATGTCGGAGGATTCGATGGCCACGTCGGTGCCCGTTCCGATGGCGATGCCGAGGTCGGCCTGCACCAGCGCGGGTGCGTCGTTGATGCCGTCGCCCACCATGGCGACAACGAGGCCCTCGTCCTGTAGGCGGCGGACCTCGCTCACCTTGTCGGCGGGCAGGACCTCGGCCAGGACGCGGTCGATCCCCACCTTCTCGGCGATGGCCGTGGCCGTGCGCCGGTTGTCACCGGTGATCATCACCACCTCGATGCCCATGCCCCGCAGGTCGGCGACGGCGGCAGGGGCGTCGTCTTTCATGGTGTCGGCCACGGCCAGGACGCCCCGGACCCGGCCCTCCCAACCGACGAAGATCGCCGTCTTGCCCTCCTCTTCGAGTCGCTCCGCCTCCTCGTCCAGCGCGGTGCAGCCCATCAGTTGCGCCTCGTTCATCAGCTTCCGACGGCCCACGTGCACCACCACGCCGTCGACGGTCGCTCTCACGCCGTGGCCGGCCACGGAGGTGAAGTCCTCCGCGGACGGAACAGCTTCGAGTCGCTCGCGGGCGCCGTCCACCACCGCCCGCCCGACGGGGTGCTCGGAGGCCCCCTCGACGGCGCCGGCGCGGCCGAGGACGGCATCGGCGGATTCACCTTCGGCCGCGAGCACGTCCGTGAGCGCCATCTCGCCCCTCGTCAGCGTGCCCGTCTTGTCGAACACCACGGTGTCGACGCGCTTGGAGCGCTCGAGCACCTCGCCGCCCTTGATGAGCACGCCCATCGCCGCGCCCCGCCCGGTGCCGACCATGATGGCGGTGGGCGTGGCCAGGCCCAGCGCGCAGGGGCAGGCGATGATCAGCACAGCCACCGCCGCCACCAGTCCGGCCCCGGCGTCGCCCGCCAGCAGCCACCAGCCGGCGAAGGTGGCGAGCGCCAACGCGAGCACCAAGGGGACGAAGACGCCCGAGATGCGGTCGGCCAGGCGCTGAACCGGCGCCTTGGTGCCCTGGGCCTCCTCCACCAGGCGCACGATCTGGGCCAGCGCGGTGTCGGCTCCGACGGCCGTGGCCCGCACGGTGAGCGCCCCCTGGGCGTTGATCGTGGCGCCGGCGACGCGGTCGCCGGGCAACTTGTCGACGGGCACCGACTCGCCGGTGAGCATCGACTCGTCGACCGCCGAGCGCCCGTCGACCACCTCGCCGTCGACAGGGATCTTCTCCCCGGGACGGACCCGGAGGAGGTCTCCCACCTTGACCTTCTCGACTGCAACGAGCCTCTCCTCTCCGTCCACCACCAGGCGCGCCTCTTTGGCGCCGAGCTCGAGCAGGGCCCGGATGGCGCTCGAGGCCCGGCCCTTGGCCCTGGCCTCGAAGTAGCGCCCGAGCAGGAGGAAGGCGATGATCAGCGCCGATGTGTCGAAGTAGTGGTCCGAGTGGTGCGGACCGAAAGCGACGTTCACCGCCGAGTAGCCGAAGGCGGCGAGGGTGCCGATGGCGATGAGCGTGTCCATGTTCGCCTGGCGGGCGCGGGCCCGCAGCGCGGCTTGGTGCAGGAACGGGTAGCCGGCCCAGAACTGGACCGGGACGGTGAGGGCGAAGGCCGACCAGCGCGCCCACGGGTCGTGCATGAACCACAGGGACAGGACCAGCACGGCGATGCCGAGCGGCCATGCGACGAGGACGCGGCGCAGCCAGATCCGCTCCAGCACGTCCTCGGCCTCGTCCTCGGGTGCCTCGCTCGAGGGCTCCGCGGGAGCGAGGCCGTAGCCGATCTTCCCCACCGCCGCCACCAGCTCTTCGGCGTTTACCCGCGCCGGGTCGAACACCACGGTGGCCCTCTCGGTCGCGAAGTTGACGGCCGCCCGCTCGACACCGTCCTGGCGACCGAGGACCTTCTGCACCCTCGCGGCGCACGACCCGCAGGTCATGCCCGACACCGAAAGCTCGATCTCCGTCGTCGGCCCCTGGGTCCGGGGGGCGCGCTCGTCTACCTGCTGGGTCACTGCAACTCCTCGGCCAGTGCGAGCTCGGGTCCCGGGCCGGTGGTGATGCGGTCGTAGCGAAGGGCCTCCATCAGCTCGTCCACGATCTCGTCGGTACGTCCGGCCACCATGGCGGCCGCGACACAAGTCTCGAGGTGGTTGCGCAGCACGATCCGGCTCGCCCGCTCCAGCGATCCCTGGACGGCCGACAGCTGCTTCATCACCTCGGGGCAGTAGGCATCCTCCTCGACCATGCGCACGACCGCATCGAGGTGACCGCGCGCCGTCTTGAGCCGGTTGAGGATCGACCGCTGGTGTTCCGTCTTCATGGCTCCATCCTACCCCACCCCGGGTGGGTTCCGGGCCCCATGGCGGCGGCGCGACCATACGGATGCGAAGCGACAATGCTGGAGGTAGGTGGGCCCGGTTTCCGAGAGGAGTGCGCCGTGAGCCAACGGGTGGAGCTGGTCTGGTACGGAGACGACGGCCCCTGGTACTCCCACGGCCCGCAGCACCCCCTGCGGCCGGAGAGGGTCCTCCTCACCCGCCAGCTCATCCACGAAAGCGGGCTGCTGGACGGCGAGGGTGTGGCCGAGACGCCCGCCCGCGACGCCAGCGACCAGGAACTGCTGCTGGTGCACACCGAGCCCTACGTCGACGCCGTCAAGCGGGCCGGGCACGGTGAGCGGGGGCCGTGGTGGCAGTTCGGCTTCGGTCCGGGCGACAACCCGGTGTTCCCCCAGATGCACGAGGCGTCGGCCCGGGTGGTCGGCGCGTCGCTGGTGGCCGCCGAGGCGGTGCTGTCGGGACGGGCGGAGCACGCCTTCAACCCCGCCGGGGGTCTTCATCACGCCATGCCCGAGCGGGCCAGCGGGTTCTGCGTCTACGACGACCCGGCTGTCGCCATCGCGTGGCTCCTGGCCCACGGCGCCGAGCGGGTGGCCTACGTGGACGTCGACGTCCACCACGGCGACGGGCCCCAGGCCATCTTCTACGGCGACCCGCGGGTGCTCACCATCTCCATCCACCAGTCGGGCGCGACGCTGTTCCCCGGTACGGGGTTCGTCGACGAGATGGGCGAGGGCGACGCCCACGGCACCAAGGTGAACATCCCCCTCCCCCCCTTGACCGGGGACGAGGGGTGGCTCAGGGCCTTCCGGGAGGTGGTTCCCCCTCTGGTCGAAGCGTGGAAGCCCACCGTGCTGGTGACCCAGCTGGGCTGTGACACCCACCACAGCGACCCCCTCGCCAACCTCATGCTCACGACCAACGCCTACGCCGAGACCGCGGCGGTCCTCCACGACCTGGCCCACCGTGCTGCCGGCGGCAGGTGGCTGGCGACGGGGGGCGGCGGGTACCAGTGGGCCAGCGTGGTGCCTCGGGCCTGGACCATCTACTTCGCGGAGATGGCCGGTGTGGAGGCGCTCGACGAACTACCACCGGCTTGGGTGGAGCGGGCCAGGCGGGTCGGCGGGGAGGACGTCCCCCTGCGGCTGTCAGAACCACGCATCGCGCCGGCATCCAGCGATCACTCGGAGGTGGCCGGCGTCATCGAGGAGGTCAGGTCGCGGGTGTTCCCCACCCACGGGATCGCATGAACGAGGACGTCGCCGTCGACGACCAGACCTGGCCCCCGAGCTGGAGGCCGCAATCGCCTCCGGGACGTCGGGGAGCAGAAGGGGAGCAGCGTGACCGTCCCCTGGTGATCGTTGCGGTCGGTCCCGGTCAAGGCTGCTTGAAGATCTGGTGTGTGCCGATCCGCCGCCAGATGACGTGCGGCTCCCCCGGGGTGACGAACGCGCCGTACTGGAATGTCGCCCGTCCGTCGACAGCCCATGTCATCTCGAGGATCCCGGGCGCTCCCCTGACGCCCTTGACCCGCAGGCCCTTGCGGAACTGACCACCCTTGCTCAGGTCCTCGACGAACTGCTCGACCGCAACCAGGAAGGCGGCCTGCTGCGCCGGCGTCAGCGACTTGAAGTCCTCGCCGAAGCGGGCCAACCAGACGAAGGTCGGCAAGCGCTACGGCCGTCGCTTTCGTGCTGGCTTGGCGAGCTGGCGAAGCGCAGCGATGAATGCCTCCCCTGACTCGAACGTCTCGCCCCGGCCAGCCGCCAGATCGGCGTCAGCCTCGCGCTCTCCCGCCGCCCATTCCGGACTCCAGAACCAGGCCTGTGTGGCGTCGATCAGCTTCTGCGGACGCAGGAGGATGCCCTCCTCGGTGATCTCCGCTTCGAGCAGGTCGCCCTCCTCGAGGCGCGCCGCAGTGCGGATCTCCTCTGGAAGAGTGAGCTGACCCTTCGCCCGCAGCCTGGTGCGTCGCATACGACAATCATACAGTCGGAAAATAGGATTCCCGGTACTACCTCGGTG
>JAHWJU010000002.1 GCA_019348255.1 Actinomycetota bacterium
ACCCGGGGGTGGACCGTGCCATCAAGAGCGACCTCGACAACGCCGAGATGCTCTACGGCCTGTTCGCCTCCTTTGCCCTGAAGAACCTCGACGTGAAGGCCCTGGTGGACGAGCTGCGGGCTCGCATGGGTGACGAGCTGGACTACAGGCTGGAGGCCAAGCTGCAGGCAGACTTCGCCGACCGCTACCGGGGGCACCCCTTCATAAAGATCCCCGAGGTGATCCCGGAGCTGAGCACGCGGCGGGTGCTCACCACCGACTGGGTCGACGGCATGCGCTTCGCCGAGTTCGTGGAGACGGCCGAAGAGGAGTGCCGGCAGAAGGCGGCCGAGGTCCTGTTCCGGTTCGCCCAGGGCGCGATCCAGCAGCATCACGTGTTCAACGGCGATCCGCATCCCGGCAACTACATCTTCCACGCCGACGGGACGGTGACGTTCCTCGACTTCGGCTTGGTCAAACGATGGGGACCAGGGGAGTTGGAGTCGCTGGCGGGGGTTCTCGACTGCATCCTCGACGGCGACGCCGAAGGGACCGTGCGAGCGGCGGTGGAGGCCGGATTCCTCCCCCGGGACCACGGGCTGGACCCGCAGCACGTCTTCGAGTACGTGAGCTCTCCCTACGATCCCTTCTTCACCGACTCCTTCACCTACGACCAGGAGTGGACCTCGAAGGCACTGCAGAAGGTCGTGGATGTGAAGGGCGACTACGGCGACGTGATCAGGGCGCTGAACATGCCGCCGTCATACGTCATCCTCGACCGTGTCGTATGGGGCATGTCGGCGTTGCTGGGCCGTCTGCGGGCTACAAACAACTGGAGGGGGTTGCTGGCGGAGTACCGCGAAGGTGCGCCGCCGGTGTCCGAGCTGGGGAAGATCGAGGAGGAATGGCGAAACTCTCGCCGGCAGGAGCAGTAAGGAGCTACCTACGCAAGTACCCCTTGGCGCCGCGGTACCGCCCTGAGCAGAGCCTGTCGCTCACCGCCGCAGACGGCACCCGCCTCTCGGCGGCCCGTATCATCGGCCCCCCTTCGGCGCCGGCCACCGTGGTGCTGGTGCATGGGTTCGTCAACTGGTCCCGCACTCCCAACGTCCACGCGTTCGCCCAACTGCTGGGCCAGAGGTTCGACGTGATCGTTCCCGACCTGCGGGGCCACGGTCGGTCATCCGGGGTGTGCACCATGGGTCGAGACGAGCCGCTCGACGTGGCCGCCGCCGTGGCTGCCTCTGACCCCGAAAAGCCGGTCGTGACGGCGGGCATCAGCCTCGGCGGTGCCGCGGTGCTGCTCCACGCCGGTCGGTTCCCGGGGTCCGTGGCCGGGGTGGTGGCGATCAGCGCTCCCGCGTTCTGGGGAGGGCTGGGCACGGTGGGAGCCAACCAGGTGGAGCGGTGGATCAGCACGGCCAGCGGTCGGTTCGTCCTGCGCACCCTCCTGCGGACCCGCCTCACCGGCAACTGCGCCGAGATCCCCGATGCCGCCGAGATGGCTGCCCGCATCGCCCCCGCCTTCACCATCATCGTGGCCGACCCCCATGACTGGTACTTCGGCCCGGAGCATCCCGAGCGGCTCTACCGGTGGGCCCAGGAGCCGAAGGAGCTGTGGTGGTACCCCCACGGCGGCCACGGCACCGACCTGCTCACGACCGCGCTCGCGTCCCGCCTGTCGGATGCCGTGGAGGCCAGGGTCTCCGCACCCCCGGCGCCGGCCGACTAGCCCCGGCGCCGGCCCGGCGACGGTGGGTCCGCCGAGCCGGCCGACCGGTGGTCACTGCGTCGGCGGAGCGGTGAGCAGGGGCATGTCGAGGGCCACCACCTGGTCGCCGGCCTGCAGCCGCCCGTCTCCGTCGACTTCGAACCACCGGCCGGACAGGTTGGCGGTCGTGGGGCCGGTCTCGACGCCCAGGTGGCGCTCGAGGGTGCGGATCACCCCCCCGTGGCTGATCACCAACAACTCCTGGCCCGGGTATCTCCGGGCCAGGGCCGACAGGGCCGGCGCCGCTCGCCGGAAGAGCATCTCGTCGTCCTCGCCTTCGGGAACCGACAGGAGGCGGCCGGTCACGGGGTCGAAGCACTCCGGCCACCGGGCCCTGATCTCCTCAGCGCTCTTGCCGGTGAAAACGCCGACGTTGCGCTCCCGCAGGTCGGCATCGACCTCGACCTCCCCGATCCCCAACTTGCCGGCCAGCACCCGGGCGGTGCGAACTGCTCGCTCCAGATCGGACGAGCAGACGACCTCGAAGTCGAAGTCCCGCAGGTTCCGCGCCGCGTCGCTGGACTGCTTCTCGCCCAGCGCCGACAGCGGCGGGTCGGACCAGCCCTGCCAACGCCGCTCGGCGTTCCAGGTCGACTGGCCGTGGCGAAGGACCAGCATTCGGGTGATGCCCTGCTCGGCCCGACTTCTCCCCGGCGGGGCTGGAGGTGTGGTCATGGCCTCGGAGTCTCGCGTACGGTGACCGCACCCGAGCCCGAGGAGGAGGGATGGCGCTGCCGCTGGACAAGCTGGGAACGACCTACGAGGCCGGGACCGCAACCATCGAGCCGGAGCGGGCCATCGCCTATGCGGCCGCCACCAATGACGACAACCCGGCATACGCGGCCGGCAAGTTCGCCCCGCCTGTGTTCGGCGTGGTGCCGACGTGGGCGGCCCTGGGGCTGGCGGTCGCCGACGTGGTGCCGCCCGACGCGCTCATGATGATCGTGCACGGCGAACAGGACATGCATTTCCACCAGCCGCTCGTCCCCGGCCGGCGGATCCTCACCAGGTCGCAGGCCTACAGCGTGCGCGTCGGCACCTCCGGCACCCGCTACACGGTGAAGGTGTCGAGTGAAGACGCCAAGAGCACCGAGGCCGTGCTCGAGCAGTACGTCACGATGTTCATCCGGGGGATGGCCGACGGTGAGGGCGCCGGGCCCGACAAGCCCGACCACACTCTGACCCCGGACCACAAGGGCAGCCCCCTCGCACAGTTCACGGTGCACGTGGACGAGGACCAGACGTTCCGTTACCGGGATGCCTCCGGTGATCAGATGCCGATCCACGTGGACGAAGCTTTCGCCAAGTCGGTGGGGCTGCCCGGGATCATCGCCCACGGCCTCTGCAGCATGGCCATGACCAGCCAGGCCGTGATCAAGACGGTGGCCGATGGTGACCCGGCGCGACTCAAGCGCCTCGCCGTGCGATTCTCCAGGAACGTCTTCCCCGGCGACGACCTCACCACGACGATCTACGACCTGGGCCTCCTCCCCGATGGCCGGCACTCCTACGGCTTCGAGGCCACGACCAGCCGGGGGGACACCGCCATCACCAACGGCCGCGCCGAGATCGAGCCCTAGACCACGTGACGACGCTCCGGCTCTTCGCGGCCGCCCGCGAAGCCGCCGGGACCGGACGGGTGGAGATCGAGGCGTCCACGGTGGGCGCCGTGCTCCTCCAAGCCGAAGCCCGCTACGGCCCGGTCTTCGCCGCTGTGGTCCGACAGAGCCGGATCTGGTGCAACGGTGAGCCAGCCGCCCTGGAAGATCCCGTTTCCGCGGCCGATGAGGTCGCGGTGCTGCCGCCTGTCTCGGGTGGCTGCTAGCAGTGGTGCCGGCCCTGCCGTGGGCACAGCTGCGCCCACCGCTGGACATCGACGGGCCCAGGATCCGCCTGGGCTTGGCGTGGGCGGCAGTATCGGTCGGTGCGGTGCTCGTGGGTCCCGTGGCCACGGCGGTGGTGTTCGCCGGCGTGGCCATGGGGGCCGCCGGTCAAGCCTGCCGTTCGTGGAGGCGCCAGCCCGGCCGCCCGAACCGGGTGGTGGCGATCTGTGGTGCGACCGGCATCGCCCTCGCGGGGGGCGTCGCACCATGGGCGGTTGCCGTTGTCAGCGCCTTCGCCGCCGCCGTCGCGGCCGGAGCTCGCTTCCTGCCCCCCGGCGTCCCAGGGCGGACGAGGCGGGAATCGGACGTCCGCACCACTGCCGCTATCGCGCTGCTGATCGGCGCCGGCGGTGCCGCCCCGGCGGTCGCCAGGGACCAGCTCGGGGCGACGGCGGCGCTGGTGCTGTTGGTCCTGGTCCACGCGGTGGACGCCAGCACCTTCATCGTCGGTTCCGGCGCCCGGTCGCCGTGGGAGGGCTTCATCGCCGGAGCGGCCGGAGCGGGCGCCGTCGGGCTGGCCGTGGCCGCGCTCCTGGTGCCACCTTTCCGGGGCGCGTCGCCATGGCTGCTGGCGCTGGTGGCGGCGGTGCTCGTACCTGCCGGTGGCCTGGTGGCCACCGCTCTGTTGGGGCGGCCCCAGGCGCGGGCGCCGGCCTTGCGCCGGATCGACTCGTTCCTCCTGGCCGGCCCCGTCTGGACGCTGGTGGCCAGCGTCGTGCTCGACCTGTGACGGGCTCTCCGGACGCTGCCGGCCCGGCTGGTCAGGCCTTCTTCGTCTCCCAGAAGATCGCGTCGATCTGCGCGATCTGGTCCAGCAGGTCCTGGGCCACGGTCACGTCCTGGGTCTTCTTCGTGTCGCCGGCCGCCTTCGTGGCCTTCCAGAACAGATCGTGGAGCTGGGGGTACTGCTCGAGGTGATTGGGCTTGAAGTAGTCGGTCCAGAGCACCCAGAGGTGGTGCTTGACCAGGTCAGCCCGCTCCTCTTTGATCTTGACGGCCCTGGTCTTGAAGTCAGGGTCGTCGGAGGCCGCGTACTTCTCCATGCACCCCTTCACGGACTCCGCTTCGATCCGAGCCTGGGCCGGGTCGTAGACCCCGCAGGGCAAGTCGCAGTGGGCGGAGGCGCTGCCGGGCTCACGCACCCGGTCGGCAAGGTTCAGAATTCGGGGAATGAGAGCCATGGCGCCACCCTAACCCCTGGTGCGGGGTGGTGAGGCTGGCATGCCGGCTGGTCGTCAAGGGCGACAGCATGCGCCCGACGCTGCTCCCCGGCGACCGGGTTCTGGTCGTCAGGAGCCGGCCGCGCAGCGGCGACCTGGTGGCGGTGCGGGATCCTCGGGAACCCGAGCGGGTGATGGTGAAGCGCTTGGCCGACAGCAGCCGGACCGGCGCGTGGGTCCTGGGCGACGATCCCCTCACGAGCACCGACAGCCGCCACTTCGGGGAGGTGCCGTGGCCCATGGTCGTGGGCCGCCTGGTCTATCGGTACGCACCGCCAGCGCGGGTCGGGCGGATCAGCCGCCGCTAGCATCAGGCGATGCCCTCCCAACGGCTCGACCGTGTGCTGGATGACGAATACGTAGAAGGGCTGCAGGCACTACCCACCGGTGAGATCCGAGCCCGCAGAGGTGAGTGCCAGACGGTCGAGACCGACCTCTCCTACGCCCGCCGGCTGGTGCAGGGCCGCCTCGACATCATCCATGCCGAGATCGAGCGGCGGTCGGCGGCTGGATCGCCCAGCGATGCGGGCGCTCTGGTCGACACCTTGAAAGACGGCACCATCCTTAGCGACCACGGACGACCCAGCGGCCTCGGTCGCCTGTCGGCGCGCCTGGCCCCCAGTGAAGAGGTGGACGAGTTCATCGCGGAGATAGAAGAGGTGGCCGACACCGACGCGTTGGCCAACCTTCCCGACCTGTCCGACGACGTGGTGTCCAAGCTGGCCGACCGCTTGGCGGCGCTGGAGCGCAGCTTCTCCGCTCGCCGGCGTGAGGTCTTCGATCGCATCGACCTGTTCCAGGGCGAGATCATCCGCCGGTACAAGACCGGCTCGGCCAACCCCGAGGAACTTCTGACCTGAGCCTGTTGTCGCCCGCGGATCCCGGTTTCCTCCTCGCCTGATGCGTCGCCTACCGTGAGGGGGCATGGGGGGTGAGCAACAGGACCGGGCCTATGACCTCGGCGCCTTCATCCGCGAACAGCGCAACACCGCCCGGCTGTCCCTGAGGCGCCTGTCCGACCTGGCCGGCATCTCCAACCCCTACCTGAGCCAGATCGAGCGGGGTCTGCGCAGGCCCTCCGCTGAGATCCTCCAACAGATCGCCAAGGCGTTGCGAATCTCCGCCGAGACCCTCTACGTGCGGGCCGGCATCCTGGAAGACCGGGGGGGCGAGCACGACCTGGCGGGCGAGATCCTGCGCGACCACTACATCACCGAGGACCAGAAGCAGACACTCATCAAGGTGTACCTCTCGTTCCGGCACGAGAACTCGTCGTCGACCTGGCCTGCTGAGCGGCCCCCCGAGCGGCGTGCCGGGCCCGAGCGGCCCCCCGAGCGGCGTGCCGGGCCCGAGCGGCCCCCCGAGCGGCGTGCCGGGCCCGAGCGGCCCCCCGAGCGGCGTGGAGGCGCCGAGGAAGAACACCCCCTGCCCGCGTAGGGTCGGTCACGTCGTGCGCTCCCTGGCTGTGCTCTCGATGCACACCTCTCCGCTGGCCCAGCCAGGCACCGGAGACGGTGGCGGCATGAACGTCTACGTGCGGGAGCTGGCCACCGCCCTGGCCAGGGCCGGTGTCCGCTGTGACGTCTACACCCGGTCGTGGAGCCCGCACCTGGATCCGGTCGTGGCCGTGGAGCCAGGGCTGCACGTGCACCACGTCGTGGCGGGGCCGGAGTCGCCGGTCCCCAAGGAGGACCTACCTGAACTGGTGGCGCCGTTCACCCGGTGCGTGCTCACCCGGATGAGAGGCGGTCATCCTGCCGACGCCATCCACGCCAACTACTGGCTCTCGGGCCTCGCCGGCCACACCCTCAAACACGAGCTCGACCTGCCGCTGGTGTCGACGTTCCACACTCTGGACCGGGTCAAGGCCGAGGTCGACCTGAGCGAGAACGGGCAACGTCGCAGCCAGGCTGAGTCCGACGTGATCGGCTGCTCCGACGCCATCCTGGCCAGCTGCGAGGACGAGGTGACGCAACTGGTGCGGCTGTACGGTGCCGACGCCGATCGTATCGAGGTGGTGCCCCTGGGGGTCGACCACGCCTTCTTCGCCCCCAACCCGGCGTCGGCCCACGATTCCGGTCGGGCGCCGAGGGGCCAGGCGCGGCGGGCGGTGGGGCTGCCGGAGGATCAGCCCATCCTGCTTTTCGTGGGGCGCATCCAGCCCCTGAAGGGGCTCGAGGTTGCCGTACGGGCCCTGGCCGAACTGGCGGGTCGGGTGCCGGAAGCGTTGCTGGTGGTGGTGGGTGGGCCGAGTGGTGTCGACGGCGAAGCCGAGGTCGAGCGGGTGCAGGACCTGGTGGTGCGCCTCGGCCTTGCGCCTCAGGTGCGCTTCTTCGCCCCGCAGCCCCACGAGCTTCTCTCCACCTTCTACCGGGCCGCCGACGTGTGCGTCGTACCCAGCCGATCGGAGTCCTTCGGGTTGGTGGCCCTGGAGGCGGCCGCCTGCGGCACGCCGGTGGTCGCCTCGGCTGTAGGCGGCCTCACGAGCCTGGTTAGGAACGGCGAGACCGGCTTGCTGATCGACAGCCGCCGGCCCGGTGACTTCGCGGACGCCATCGCCCAGGTCCTGGCTGACGATGACCTGGCCTGGAGGCTCGGGCGCCGAGCGGCTGAACACGCCCGGGGCTACACCTGGACGGTGGCCGCGGCTCGGCTCCGGCGTCTCTACGCCAAGCTGACCGCCCGCCAGCTCGTCGAGTGTTCATAGACGCGCCCGCCGCTCTCGAAGGTCACCGTCGTCTTGAACCACTCCGGGGGCGGCGGTACGGTGACTTCCGACGAGCCCGAGGGGCGGAACGGCGTCATTCGTTCGGGGAAGTGCGAATGGGGCCGGGAGGTTCCTCGGGCTCCGTCGCGCCGCAACGGAGAACGTTGCGCCCGTGTTGTGCCACGAAGTAGCTTGAGCAGCTGAACAGGCTTTGGCGGGCCAAGACCATGACTCCACCTCGTCGCCTCGCGTCCATCGCCCTCGTGGCCGCCTTGGTGGTGGCGGCGGCTTCCCCCGCGGGCGCGGCCACGTCCACCGCCACGGCCCGCAAGCGTCAGGAACAGGTCCGCAAGGCCAGGGCGGAGAAGGCGAAGCAGCTCAACGGGCTCAAGGCTTCCGACGCCCAGCTCGACCGGGCCGTGAACGCGTTGTCGGTTCAGGTCAAGGCCCAGGGGGCGAAGTTGGCCTCCGCCCGCCAGGCCGTGGGGGCCGCCGAGGCTTCGGTGCGCCAGGCCGAGATCCGCATCGCCGCCACCGAGCGCGACATGACGGCCCTGTCCGGGGCGGTCCTCAACCGGGCGGTTGCCGCCTACGTACGTCCCCAGCAGTCGACCTTCACCGAGATCGCCGACTCCCGCGACCTGGGTGAAGCGAGCCGGCGGGCCTCGCTGCTGCGCCAGGTGGCCAACAAAGACCGCGACGTCATCGACCGTCTGCGGGCGGTCAAGGAGGACCTCGGCATCGAGCGGGAGAAGGCGGACGCGGCCCGCCAGGTTGCGGCCAAGCGCAGGGAGGCGGAGCGAGCGGAGCTCATGACCCTGCAGGAGAACCTGAAGGAAAAGGCGCGGCTGGAGCGGGCGCTGGCGGCTCGCATCCAAGCTGTGACCGCTGAGGTCGACGCTCTGGCCCGGGAGGACGCGGCGGTCACCGAACTGATCCGCCGCAAGGCTGCCGAACGGGCTTCCCGCGGCAACCTCGCCCCCGACACCGGAGGGCGCGTCTCCGGCGCCGGCCTGCGCTGGCCTGTCGGCGGACCGGTCACCTCGGAGTTCGGCTCGCGGTGGGGCCGGCTCCACGCCGGCATCGACATCGGATCCGGGAGCGGCACTCCGATACGCGCGGCCAAGGCCGGCACCGTCATCTTCGCCGGATCCCAAGGCGGGTATGGCAACGTCGTCATCATCGACCACGGGGGCGGGCTCACCACCCTCTACGCCCACCAGAGCCGTCTGGGGACCAACGACGGTGCGGAGGTGAGCCAGGGCGAGGTCGTGGGCTTCGTCGGCTCCACCGGTCACTCGACCGGGCCCCACCTCCACTTCGAGACCCGGGTCGGGGGCTCACCGCAGAACCCGCGGCGTTACCTCCCGTAGTGACGAGCCGCCTGTGCCTGGTGGGCGGCGGCCGCATGGGCGAGGCATTGCTGGCCGGGCTGCTGACCGCCCGATGGGCTCCGGTGGAGGATCTGGCCGTGGCCGAGCCGGTGGCAGAGAGGCGCGAGCAGCTCGCTCGACGGTTCCCCGGGCTCCTGGTCGCCCCCGAACCGGTGCGGGCCGACGGGGCCGTGGTGGCGGTGAAGCCCGCCGACGTGGAAGCGGCCTGCTCCGCCATCGTCGCCGCCGGCCCGCCGATGCGGGTGCTCTCCATCGCCGCCGGAGTGCCTCTGCGCCGCCTCGAGCGGGTGCTCGGCCCTGAGGCCAAGGTGGTCAGAGCCATGCCCAACACCCCGGCGCTGGTCGGGGCGGGGGCGGCTGCCATTTCCGCGGGGACGTCGGCGTCTCCGGAGGACCTCGACTGGGCGGAGGGCCTCCTCAGTGCGGTGGGAACCGTCGTGCGAGTGCCCGAGGTCCTCCTGGACGCGGTCACCGGGCTCTCGGGCTCCGGGCCGGCGTACGTGTTCTTGGTGGTGGAGGCGTTGGTCGAGGCGGGCGTGCTGGCCGGCCTGCCCCGCGACGTCAGCGCCCGGCTCACTACGCAGACCGTGCTGGGCGCGGCCCGCATGTTGGCCGAGACCGGCGAGGCCCCCGAAGCCCTGCGGGCCGCAGTCACCTCACCCGGTGGCACCACCGCCGCCGGGCTGCGGGCTCTGGAGGCGGCCGGCGTCCGGTCGGCGTTCCTGGAAGCCGTGGCTGCAGCCACCGGCCGCTCCCGGGAGCTGGGCGCCGGCTGAGCCCAGCCTCATCCGCCACAACAGCCCCTCTTTCCACACCGGCCACCGTGGCGTATCGTCGGCGCTGCGGAGAAGGGGTGATTCCACGATGTCGCAGTCACGGCCACGAGCAGCGTTCCTGACGGTCGCGGAGGTCGCGGCCATGTTGCGGGTGTCGAACATGACGGTCTACCGCCTCATCAACGCCGGCGCCCTGCCGGCGGTGCGGGTCGGCAAGTCCTATCGCCTCACCGAGCAGGACGTGGACAGCTACCTGCAGCGGTCCTACACCGAGACGGCCTGAGCCGGCGGCCCCGGCCGCTGCGCTGTCGACGCGGGTAGCGTCGCCGCGACATGGGCCGCGGCTACGACACGGTGAGCTTCCTGTCCGACTACGGAACCGCCGACGAGTTCGTGGGCGTGGTCAAGTCGGTCATCCGCACCGTCGCCCCCGCATCACTCGTCATCGACATCACCCACGAGGTGCCACCCCACGACGTGCGGGCCGGAGGCCTGACCCTGGTCCGCAGCGCCCAGTACCTGGCGCCGGGCGTCATCCTGGCCGTCGTGGACCCCGGGGTGGGGACCGAACGGCGGGCGGTGGCGGTCGAGGTGGCCGGTGGCGAGGGAGTCTTCGTCGGCCCCGACAACGGCCTACTGGCGCCGGCCGTCGCCATGACCGGTGGCGCGGAGCGGGCGGTGGAGCTGACCAACACGGCCTACCACCTGCCCGCCCCCGGGCCCACCTTCGCCGGCCGTGACGTCTTCGCGCCCGTCGCCGCCCACCTCTGCCGGGGGGTCGACCTCTTCGACCTGGGCGAGCCAGTCGACCCGATCACCCTGCGGCCCGGCATCCTTCCCTTGAGCGACGTGGAGGATGGCGTCGTGAAGGCCGAGGTGCTCTGGGTGGATCGCTTCGGCAACGTGCAGCTCAACCTCGGGCCCGACGAGATCTCCGCTCTGGGGGAGCGCATCCGGGTGCGCTTCGGGCAATCGAAGGTGCGCAGCGGCCGTCTGGTCCACACCTATGGCCAGCTCCGCCAAGGCGAGCTCGGGATCGTCGTCGACAGCTACGGGTTGGTGTCGCTCGCCTTCGACCGCATGTCGGCCGCCTCGGAGCTGCGGGTCGGCCCCGGCGACCCCGTCTCCCTGGAAACCAGCTCCTAGGCTGGGACCGTGCGTCCCGGAACCACCATCGTGATCGGCCTGTTGCTCGTGCTGATCTTCGGGGCTTCGATGTTGCAGCTCCTGGTGCTCGCCGACTGAGGCGACCGGCTAGCGGCGCAGGCCCTGGGTGAGCCGCCGGATCTCCTGTTCGAGCGGGCCCAGGCCCTCCACCTTGCCTAGGCACACCGCCACCCCGATCTCGGCGGCCGTGCGCTCGACCTCTTCGTCCACGAACGCCGTGTAGAGGATCACGTGCTGGTCCGGGCGCCGCTCGCGGATCCGCCGGGCCGTCTCCAGGCCGTTCATGGCCGGCATCTTGTAGTCGATCACCACCACGTCGGGATCGGCCTCGACCACCGCCTCGATGGCCGACGGCCCGTCGGAGGCACCACCCACCACCTCGAAGCCGTCGACGCTCAACATGGTGGTGAGCATGCGACGGACGTGATCGGTGTCGTCCACCACGAGAACACGGATTGCAGGCGGCACAGGAGCGCCAGGGTAGGCCATGTCGTAACGGGTCATCGCCCCTGATCCAGCGATCGCAGGCCCTCGAGCACCTGCAGCAGGCGGTCGGAGGGCACCAGGGGCCGGTGTGCGGCGCCCACCGCCTGCGCCTCGGGGGCCGGCGCCGGAGAGGGCGGAGGGGCCGGCGCCGGAGAGGGCGGAGTGGCCAGCGCCGGGGTCGCCGTTGGGCGAGGTGCCGGCGGGCGGGAGGCCTGCACCCGCGGGCGGGCCGTGGTGGCGGTGGCCGCCGGCGCAGGGGCCGTGGGGGCGGGAGCGCTGGGAGCGGGGGTTGCGGTGGTGGGCGGGGCGGACGCGGCGGTCGTCGGCGGCGCGCTACCGCCCCCGCCACTGCGCAGCCGCATGAATATCTCGGTGACCCACATGCGCCCCTTGGCATCGGTGACGACCCCGACGCCGGCGAAGGTGAAGGCCGGGTCCAGGATCTTCGACCGGTGCGACGAGCTGGCCATGAAGGCGGCGTGGACCTCGTCTACGGACGGCCCCACCCCCACGTTCTCCGCCAGCTTCTCCCAGTCCTGGGTCACCTCGGACGTGAGGTTGGGGTTGTGGGACAGGCTCTGGGCCTGCGCCATCTTCGCCGACCACCGTCGGGCCACAGCGGTGAGCTCGGCATCGGTGCGGAGCGTGCCCATACCCTTGTCGGCACGGGCTTCGTTGGCCCGCGCGACGAACGCGGCCTCGGCGCCGGCGTCGGCCGTCGCCGCGCTGGGCAGGAGCGCGCCAACCAGCCCGGCGCAGACGGCCACGGCCAGCATGACGCCCCGGTGCCGGCGCCGCAGGGGCCTCATGAGGAGTCCAGCGCGCGCAACAGATGCAGCACGAGGACCAGCCGGGCGGTTGCCAGGGGGACGGCGGACGGAAGCTCGGGGAAGGGCCGGGTGGCGGCGTCCCCCGTGGCCGAGCTCGACGGCGCCGGCGTAGCCGTGGCTCGGGATGCCGGCGCTGACGGCCGCAGCTGCATGAACTGGTGGGCGGTGAAGAGGGCGCCGCCCCGCCCCACCACGACGCCTACTCCCACGTGCCGGTACCTAGGCTCCACCAGGTTGCGGTAGTGGGTGGGGCTGGCGACGAAAGCGGCATGCAGCTCGCCCACGGTGGTGCCCACCCCGACGTTCTCGCCCAGCTTCTGCCAGTCGGCCTGCACCACCTTGTCGAGCTTCGGGTTGTGCGAGATGCGATCCACCCTCGCCATCGCCGCCGCCCAGGATCGGGCCACCGCCGTCAGCTCCGGATGGAGGCCGAGCTGGGGCAGCCCCTTGGCCGCCCGCAGGCCGTTGATCCTGGCCACGAACTCCCGCTCGGCTTCGAGGGGCGAGGGTGGGACCTGGGCCGCCGCCGGCCCCACCGGCGCGACCAAGGCCCCGAGCACGGTCGCGAGGAGCAGGAAGGCCGAACGGCGCACCTCGGTGGCATCGACCCGACGGGCACAACGGTTGAGGCCGTCCCCCCCGACGGCGGCCCAATCCCCCGAAAGGGGGGCAACCGGAAGGCGCCGGCCGCCCGCACCGGGCGGACCAGACGCCCCGCCGGCTACGACGCGACGCCCACCTCGGTACGGGGCCGAGACGATCCTCGGCCGCAACTTGCGGAACCGGGCCGGGCCAGCGAGCGTACGGGACGTGAACCTGGCGACGATCATCGAGGGCCATCCGCAAGACGCGGTGGCCTTCGTCAGCCGAGGCGTGCCCACCACCTACGGCGAGCTGCGAGGCCGGGTGGCCGAGCTGCGCAGCGGGCTGGCGCTCCTCGGGGTGACGCCGGGGGACCGGGTGGCCATCGTCTCGGCCAACAACTGGTTGTTCGTCGTCAGCTACCTGGCGGTGACCGGCGTCGGCGCGGTGGCCGTGCCCCTCAACCCGACCAGCCCTTCGTCGGAGTTGCAGAGCGAGCTGTCGGCGGTGGGGGCGCGGCTGGCCATAGTCGGCCCCGGCGCCGCCGGAGCCATGGCCGGACTTGCCCCGGGGGCGACTTCCGTGGAGCGGGTGATCGTGCCCGACGGAGTGGAGCTGCCAGGAGCCACCCCCTTCGAGCAGCTGCTGGGCGGTGAGCCGGCGCCGGTGGTCGAGCGGGCCGATCACGACCTGGCGGTGCTGATGTTCACCGCCGGCACGAGCGGGGCTCCCCGGGCGGCCATGCTGAGCCATGGGAACCTGCGGTCCAACCTCGACCAGATGCAGCGCCATCCCGGCAGCGCCCTCAGCGCTGCCGACGTCTGCCTCGGCGTCCTGCCGATGTTCCACATCTTCGGGTTGAACGTGCTGTTGGGCCTCAGTCTCCACGCCGGCGCCTCGGTGGTGCTGATCGAGAGGTTCGACCCGGTGTCGGCGCTGGAGTCGATCCGCAACCACGGGATCACCGTGGTCGCCGGCGCCCCGCCGATGTTCCAGGCGTGGGCCGCGCTGGCGGAGCCGGACCCGGCGGCCATGGCAACGGTTCGCCTCGCCGTCTCGGGAGCGGCCCCCCTTCTCCCGCAGGTTGCTTCGGCTTTCGAGGCTCGTTTCGGGCGTCCCCTGTTCCAGGGCTACGGCCTCACCGAGGCCTCCCCTACCGTCAGCTCGTCCGTCATCGGCGGCATCCCCAAGCGCGGCTCGATCGGCCTTCCGCTTCCGGGCGTGGAGGTGCGCCTGGTGGACGAAGAGGGTGAAGACTCGTTGGTCGGCGACGCCGGGGAGATCCGGGTGCGGGGGCCGAACGTCTTCGCCGGCTACTGGGAGGATCCGGCCGCGTCCTCCGCCGTGCTGGGCGAGGACGGATGGCTGCGCACCGGCGACGTCGCCGTGGCCGATGACGACGGCTACCTCTACATCGTCGACCGGGCCAAGGACCTCATCCTGGTCTCGGGCTTCAACGTCTACCCGGCCGAGGTCGAAGAGGCGCTCCTCGACCACCCGGGGATCGCCGAGGTGGCGGTGGTGGGCGTGGGCCACCCCCAAACCGGGGAGACGGTCAAGGCCTTCGTGGTAGCGGGACCCGGCCACCACCTGGAGGAGGACCAGGTGATCGACTTCTGCGCCTCGCGGTTGGCGCGCTACAAGTGCCCGACGAAGGTCGTCTTCATCCCCGAGCTGCCGCACGGGCTGGGCGGGAAGCTGTTGCGCCGGGCTCTTCAGAGCTAGCGGCGAGAGCCCGCGGCGGCCGGGGGCCGCGGGGGCGGGGAGCCGGCGCGCCCCCCGTCGCCAACAGGAAGCCGGCGAACATCACGCTGATCCCGACCACGAGGGTGACAGCGAAGGCATCCATCTCCCCCAGCACCGAGTTGAGGAGCCCACTGGCGGACAGGACGAGGGTCCCGAGGGCGATGAGGGCGTTGGCTGCAACCAGGCGTCCCCGACGGTGCCTCCAGGCGCTCCAGGCGGCGCCGGCGAAGATCGTCATCGCCCCGGCCCCCGAGGCCACGGCAGCCAGGATGCGGGGCGCGGGCCCGAACACCTGCGATCCCCGTACAAGTTCGTGGGCCGGGATCGGGCCGGTGAGGGGAGAGAACAGCACCACCCCCGCCGCGAAGGCGCACAGCAGGCTCACCACGACTGCCACCTGGTCGCCACGACGCTCGCCGCCGAGGAGGTAGACGGTGCCGAGCGCCAGGAAGGGCACGTTCACGATGGCGCCGAACAGGTAGAAGATCCGGAACGTCACGGCGTCCCAGCCCATGGAGGCGCCGGCGGCCAGGGCGAAGGCGGCGATGCTGAAGAAGGCCAGCGCCACCGACCAGGCCAGCTCGTGGCGGCGCCGGCGGCCCAACCACCGCTCGAACGTGCACAGGGCGAAGGCGGCCGACACGAGTGCGGCGGCGACGGCGAGGGCGCTGTGCAGCATCGGGAACCATCGTGGCGCGCCGGCGCCCCCTAGCCCAACTGGGAGGACGCAGCGCAGTCGTGCGACCGAGGGGGGCTCTTTGTGAACGGACGCACGAGGCCGTACGATCAATCACGCGATGCTGACCAGGAGCCGCCGTGCGTGACGAGATCCGGCGCCGGATCCCGGAGGCCACGGTCGCGCGCCTGCCGCTGTACCTGCGCAGCCTCATCGAGGTGGCAGAGGCCAAGGTGCCGACGATCTCCTCGGAACGCCTGGCCGAACTGGCCGGCGTCAACGCCGCCAAGGTCCGCAAGGATCTCTCCTATCTCGGGTCCTACGGCACCAGGGGTGTCGGCTACGAGGTGGAGTACCTCCTCTATGAGATAAGCAGGGAGCTCGGCCTCACCCAGGACTGGCCCGTCGTCATCATCGGCATCGGCAACCTGGGTCACGCCCTCGCCAACTACCGGGGGTTCACCGCCCGGGGGTTCCGCGTCGCCGCCCTCCTCGACGCCGACCCCTCCAAGGTCGGCGAGCCGGTGGCAGGTCTCGCCGTGAGGCCCCTGGACGAGCTGCCCGAGGTGGTGGCGGAACACCAGGTGGCCATCGGCATCATCGCCACCCCCGCCCCCGCCGCCCAGGAAGTGGCCGATCGGCTGGTGGCGGCCGGCGTCAAGTCGATCCTCAACTTCGCGCCTGCGGTGCTGAGCGTTCCCGACGGGGTGTCGCTCCGCAAGGTCGACCTGTCGATCGAGCTGCAGATCCTCACCTTCTACCAGCAGCGCGGTGACGAAGCTCCCGAGCCGGCGCCAGTGGGCTGAGGTGCCGGTCGGAGGCCCGCAGTACCCGGTGAACCTGTGCCTGGCCGGGCGGCCGGTGCTGGTGGTGGGGGGCGGGCACATCGCGGTTCGCAAGGTGGAAGGGCTGCGCCAGGCCGGCGCCCGCGTCCACGTCGTGGGACCCGAGGTGGACGAGGCCATCAAGGCCATGGACGAGGACGTCTCGTGGGAGGAGCGTCCGTACCGCCGCGGCGAGGCCGGCGGCTTCCGCCTGGTGATCACCGCGACCGGCGACCGCACCGTCGACCAGGAGGTCTACGACGACGCCGAGGCCGCCGGGGTGTGGATCAACAGCGCCGACGACCCGGACCGCTGCTCGTTCACCCTGCCGGCGGTGGTACGGCGGGGGCCGCTGACGGTGACCGTCTCCACCGGCGGGCACAGCCCGGCTCTGGCCTCCTGGCTGCGGGCGCAGTTCGAGCGCGAGCTGGGGCCCGAGTACGAGATCCTGCTGCAGCTGCTGAACGAGGCACGCTCCGCCGTGCAGGCAGAGGGCCGGTCCACCGAAGGTCTGGCTTGGCAGAGGGCCCTAGATTCGGACATGCTCGCGTTGATTCGGGGAGGCCGCATCCCCGAAGCGAGGGAGCACCTGTTGGCGTGTCTGTCGTCGTCGTAGGGCTCAACCACCGCACCGTCCCCCTCGATGTCCTCGAGCGGATGACGGTCGGCTCGGCGCGCCTGCCCAAGGCGTTGCACGACCTCGGCGGCCGCACCAACCTGGCCGAGGCCGTGGTGCTGTCCACCTGCAACCGCACCGAGATCTACGCGGTGGCCGAGCGCTACCACGGCGCCATCGCCGACATCCGCGCCTTTCTCTCCGACATCTCCGGCCTCGACCTGGAGCACTTCGTCGACCACGTGTACGACTACCACGACGACCGGGCCGTCGCCCACCTGTTCAAGGTGGCCTCGGGGCTGGACTCCGCGGTGGTGGGTGAGAGCGAGATCCTGGGGCAGGTACGGACGGCTTGGGAGCGGGCCGAGGCCGAGGGTGCTGCTGGTCCAGAGCTGGGCCGACTGTTCGTCTGGGCGCTGGGCGTGGGGCGCCGCGTGCGGGTGGAGACGGGCATAGCCCGTGGCACGACCTCGGTCTCCCAGGCTGCGGTGGCCATGGCGACGAAGCGCCTCGGTTCGCTGGACGCGCGTCGCATCCTCGTCCTGGGTGCCGGCGAGACCGGCGCCGGCATGGCCGTTGCCCTCGCCGCCACGCCGGGATTGGGCGAGATCCTGGTCGCCAACCGCACCCGGCCTCGTGCCGTCGCTCTCGCCGCCCGAACCGGTGGACGGGTCGTGGAGTTCGGCGAGCTGGGTGCCGCCCTCGAGACGGTCGACGTAATGCTCACCTCCACCGGTGCCAGCCATGCCGTGATAGACGCCGACGACGTCGAAGCGGTGATGGCGGAGCGGAGGGGCCGGCCTCTGCTCATCGTCGATGTGGCCGTCCCCCGTGACGTCGACGCCGCAGCAGCCGACGTACCGGGTGTGACGTTGCTCGACATGGACGACCTGCGGGCCTTCGCCGAGTCCGGCGTGGCCGAGCGCCGGCGGGAGATCGCCCGGGTGCAGGAGATCGTCGAGGACGAGGTACTCCGCTACTTCGAGGCCGTCTCCGTGCGCGAAGTCGCCCCGTTGGTGGCGTCGTTGCGGGAGCGGGCCGAATCGCTGCGGGAGGCCGAGGTCCAACGCCACGCGGCCCGCCTCGCCAGTCTCGATCCCCGCGAACGGGCCGCGGTCGAGGCGCTGACGCGAGGGATCGTGAACAAGCTCCTGCACGAGCCGACCGTGCGTCTCAAGGACGCAGCGGGGTCGCCGCGGGCCGACAGGCTGGCCGACGCGCTGCGGACTCTGTTCGGTCTGTAGACGGCCCCCGCTGTGCGTCTCCGCGCCGCCACCCGCGGCAGCGCCCTGGCCCGTTGGCAGACCGACCACGTGGCCGCGCTCCTCCGCCAGGCGCACGGCCCCGACCTCGACATCGAGGTCGTCGTCGTGCAGACGGAGGGAGACCGGCGCCACGACGTCCCCATCGAGGCACTGGGGGGTCGGGGGGTCTTCGTCAAGGAGGTGCAGGCGGCGGTGCTCGAAGGCCACGCCGACATCGCCGTCCACTCCGCCAAGGACCTGCCGGCGGCACCGTCCCTGCAGCCCCCGGGGCTGGTGCTCGCGTGCGTGCCCGAGCGGGGCGACCCCCGGGACGCGCTGGTCACCGCGGCCGGACCGCCCGCGGCCGCAACCACCTCCGGGCGCAGCATCATCGAATCCCTGCCGGTGGCCGCGCTGGTGGCCACCGGCTCGGTCCGCCGGCGGGCCCAGCTCGCCAACCTTCGGCCCGACCTGTGCTTCAGCGGCCTCCGGGGCAACATCGAGACCCGCCTCGATCGCGCCCGCGGCTACGACGCGGTGGTGATCGCCGCCGCCGCCCTCGACCGGCTGGGCCGGTTCGACGCGCCCGCCACCGTCGTAGACCCCCCGCTGCTGTTGCCCCAGGTCGGCCAGGGAGCGCTAGCCGTCGAGTGCCGCGCCGACGACGCCTGGGTGCAGGTGGCACTGAGGGCGGTGGAGCACGCCGCCAGTCGAGCGGCGGTCGACGCCGAGCGGGCCTTCCTCGCCCACCTGGGCGGTGGCTGCGACCTTCCCGTGGGTGCGCTGGCGAGCGTCGACCCCGCCGGCCAGATCCACCTCGAGGGGCTCCTCGCCAGCTACGACGGCCGCATCGTGCTGCGCCGGTCGCTCGCCGGCCCTGATCCCGCCGCCCTCGGCGCCGAATTGGCCACGGAACTTCTCGACCGGGCCGGCGGCCGCGCCCTGCTGGCCTGACGGAGAGGTTTCGCCGGGCGGACCGGGACGCCAGACTGGGCCGGTGACCGTCTACCTCGTCGGCGCCGGCCCCGGCGACCCGGGACTGTTGACGCTGCGGGGTGCCGAGGTGCTGAGGCGGGCCGAGGTGGTGGTGTACGACCGCCTCTCGGTGGCCGCCCTCGTCGACATGGCGCCGGCCACCGCGCAGCGCATCAGCGTGGGCAAGACGCCGAGGGGACCGAGCACGCCCCAGGACGAGATCAACGCGCTGCTGGTGGAGCACGGCCGTGCCGGGCGCGAGGTGGTACGGCTGAAGGGCGGCGATCCCTTCGTCTTCGCCCGGGGCGGAGAGGAGGCGGCGGCGCTGGCCGCCGCCGGCGTCACCCACGAGATCGTCCCCGGCGTCACCTCGGCCGTGGCCGCGCCGGCCTACGCCGGCGTGCCCCTGACCCACCGCGGCCTCTCCACCTCCTTCACCGTGGTCACTGGTCACGAGGACCCGTGGGCGGCCACCGAGACCGACTGGGAGGCGGTTGCCCGGGTCGGGGGAACGACGGTGGTTCTCATGGGTGTGGCCACCCGCGCCGACATCGCCCGCCGCCTGATGCAGGCCGGCCGTCCTGCCGACACTCCCGTGGTGGCGGTGCAGTGGGGGACGACGCCCAGGCAGCGGACGATGCGCACGACGCTGGCCGGCCTGGGTGCGGCACCTCTCTCGGCCCCGGCCACCATCGTCATCGGTGCCGTGGCCGGCCTGGATCTGGCTTGGTTCGAGCGCCGGCCGCTGTTCGGCCGCCGCGTGGTGGTGACGCGGGCGCGGGAACAGGCGTCTGAGCTGCGGGCGCGTCTGGAGGAGCTGGGGGCCGAGGTGGTGGAGGTGCCGACCATCGCCATCCGTCCCGCAGAGGTCGACCTGGCCGGCTACGTGCAGGGCGCCGACTGGGTGGTGCTGACGTCGGCCAACGCCGTGGCCCAGTTGTGCAGCCAGCTGCGCGACGCCAGATCGCTGGGCACGGCCAAGGTCGCCGCCGTCGGTCCGGGCACGGCCGAGGCGCTGCGGGTGTTCGGCGTGCGAGCCGACCTGGTGCCGGAGCGGACGGTGGCCGAGGGGCTGGTCGATGTCTTCCCCCACGGCCCGGGCCGCGTCTTCCTTCCACAGGCCGCCGGCGCCCGCCCGGTTGTGGCTGAGGGGCTGGCGGCCAAGGGCTGGACCGTCGACGCGGTCACCGCCTATTCCGCGGTAGGCGTAGCCGTGAGCGAAGCGCAGCGGGCTGCGGCCCGGGGAGCGGATGCCATCGCGTTCACGGCCTCGTCCACCGTCACCAACTACCTGGGCTCGGCCGACCCTGCCGACGTGCCCGGCGTCGTGGTCTGCATCGGGCCCGTTACCGCCGAGACTGCCGGCCGCCTCGGGCTCGAGGTCACAGCTGTGGCCGAGCCGCACACCCTCGAAGGTCTGGTCGCCGCGCTGCAGCGGGCCCTCACCCCTTGAGGCGGGCGGCGCGGTAAATGCGGGAACCGCCCCCCCGCTGAGACCGTCCAACCGGCATGAACAGCTCGACGAGACGGAGGACGGCGGCGGCGCTGGCGGCGCTGGCGCTGGCTGGAGGGTGCACCCGGTCCGCCGGGACAGGCGAGAACGGCGGCGGGCCGCCACCGCAGCTGCGGTTGGTGAACGTGCTCACGCCGTTCGCGGCCTGCGACGAGCTCCAGGACTACCTGCACGAGGAGGGCACGCGCCTGGTCGGCCCTTACGGGTTGGGCGGCTTTCACTACGGCCACGGCGGGCCGGTGGCCGTGGCCACAGATGCTGCGGCCGAGGCCGGTACGGGCGGGCGGGCGGGGGCCTCGCAAACCGCGGGCAAGACGGCGTCGGCTCCACCACAGGCCGGCACCGACTACTCCGGGACCAACGTGCAGGAGGAGGGCGTCGACGAGCCCGACGCGGTCAAGACCGACGGCCGGCGCCTGGTGGCCATGACCCAGGGCAGGCTGCAGGTGGTCGATCTGAGCGGGGAGGGGCCGCGGCGCACGGCCAGCCTCGACATCGGCGTCGGGTACGTGCCGGGCGACCTGCTCCTCGTCGGTGACCGTGTTCTCGTCCTGCACACGGCGGACGCCGCGGGCCGGGGGAGACCGCAGCCGGCCACCGGTGGCGGCGATGCCCTCGACAGCCCCGTCGGGCCGGGTGGCTCCGCAAGGGTGCAGGTCACCGTGGTCGACATCTCCGACCTGACGGCGCCCAAGGTGGTGTCGGAGCTGCAGCTCGACGGCAGCCTGGTCGCGGCGCGAATGGTCGACGGGGTGGCCAGGCTGGTGCTGCGCTCCGGCCCACCCCGCATCGACTTCACCTACCCGTCCGGCGATCGCGACAGCGTCAGGAAGGCCCAGGAGTCCAACCGGAAGCTGGTGGAGGCGAGCACCGTCGACGACTGGCTTCCCACCTACTCCTATTCCGAGCCGGGCCGGCCCGCGGCGTCGGCATCAGGCCGCCTCGGCGACTGCCGGGAAGTGGTGCGGCCCAGGGACTTCAGCGGGCTCGGCATGGTGTCGGTGGTCACCGTGGACGCCGCCGACCCTCGACCGGGACCGGCCGCCACCGTGGTGGGGGCTGCAGACCTGGTCTACGCCAGCGCCCGGAACCTCTACGTGACCAGCACCCGTTGGCCCGACGTAGCTTCGTCGGGAGTTCCCAGGTCTTCGGCCGAGGGGCCCACGGCCGCTCCACCTGCCAGCAGTGAGATCCACAAGTTCGACATCTCCGACAAGGTCCGCACCCGCTACCTGGCTTCCGGCAGCGTGCCCGGCCAGCTTCTCAACCAGTTCTCGATGTCCGAGCACGACGGTGATCTGCGCGTTGCCACCACCATCGACGGGATCAGCAGGGGCCGGGACGAAGAAGGGGCCTCCGAGAGCCAGCTCACGGTCCTGCGACAGAAGGAGTCGGAGCTGGCTCTGGTCGGCAGCGTCGCCGGCCTCGGCAAGGGCGAACGCATCTACGCGGTGCGCTTCCTCGGCGATCGGGGCTTCGTCGTGACCTTCCGCCAGACCGACCCGCTCTACGTGATCGACCTGGCCGACCCCGAGCGCCCGGCCGTGCGGGGCGAGCTCAAGATCCCCGGGTACTCGGCCTATCTCCACCCCGTGGGGGAGCACCGGCTGCTGGGCGTCGGCCAGGAGGCGACGGAACAGGGGCGGCCGCAGGGGACGCAGCTCTCCTTGTTCGACGTCTCCGACCCGTCCTCCCCCAAGCGTCTTTCCCAGGCGGTGCTGCCCCAGGCCCACTCCGAGGCCGAGTTCGACCACCACGCATTCCTCTACTGGCCCAGGACGGGGTTGACCTTGCTCCCGATCCAGTCCTACGGCCCTGCCGCCGGCCAGCGCGGGAGCGCGGGCATCGCAGCGCCGGAGATCCACCGGCAGTTCCTGGGCGCCGTGGGCTTCTCGGTGAGCGACAGGGAAGTCTCCGAGATCGGCCGGGTTCGGCACCGCAACGGCATGCCCATCCGCCGGTCGTTGGTCGTGGGCGACCAGGTCCTCACCCTGTCCGACGGCGGCCTCCTGGCCAGCGACCTGCAGTCGCTGGCTGACCGGGCCTGGCTGTCCTTCTGATCCAGCCGCCCCGGTCCCCCTCCCGGGGCGGTTGCGCCCCTGTCGAAGGGGGACTTCGGGGCGTCTTTCCCGCCGTAGGCTGCCGGCGTGTCCTTCCCCCAGCGCCGGCTCCGACGGCTCCGCCGCACCCCGGCGCTGCGCCGGCTCGTGTCCGAGGCCCGGCTCTCGGTGGACGACCTGGTGGCGCCGCTGTTCGTGCGCGAAGGCATCGACGAACCCGAGCCCGTTCCCTCGCTGCCGGGAGTGGTGCAGCACACGCGGGAGTCGCTGGTCAAACAAGCCCGGGTGCTCGCCTATCTGGACGTGCCGGCCATCATCCTGTTCGGCATCCCCGCGAGCAAGGACCGCACCGGAAGCCAAGCCTGGGACCCGGACGGGATCGTGCAGGTGGCGCTCCGGGATCTCCGGGACGAGCTGGGACACGACCTGGTGGTTATGGCTGACCTGTGCCTCGACGAGTACACCGACCATGGTCACTGCGGGGTTCTCTCGGCCACCGGCGCCGTCGACAACGACGCCACCCTCGAGTTGTACGGGATGGTGGCCCAGGCCCAGGCCGAGGCGGGCGCCTCCGTCGTGGCCCCCAGCGGCATGATGGATGGACAGGTGGCGGCGATCCGAGCCGCCCTCGACGACGCCGGCCACTCCTCCACCGCCATCCTCGCCTACGCAGCCAAGTTCGCGTCGGCCCTCTACGGTCCCTTCCGCCACGCGGTGCAGGTGGAGCTTCCGGTGGGCGACGACCGCAAGGACTACCAGCAGGACCCGGCCAACCGTCGAGAGGCCATCGCCGAGGTGCGGGCCGACGTCGAGGAGGGCGCCGACATGGTGATGGTGAAGCCCGCGCTCTCCTACCTCGATGTCATCTCCGACGCACGGGCCGCGGTCGACGTCCCCGTGGCCGCCTACCACGTGAGTGGCGAGTACTCGATGCTCAAGGCGGCGGCGGAGCGTGGTTGGATCGACGGCGAGGCGGTGGCGCTGGAGCAGATGGTGGCCATCAAGAGGGCGGGAGCCGACTTCATCCTCACCTACCTCGCCCGCGAGATGGCCGAGTCCTTCCACGCCCATGGCTGACAACACCAACAGCGCCCTGTTCAAGCGGGCGCTGGAGGTGGTCCCGGGCGGCGTCAGTTCCCCGGTGCGGGCCTTCAAGTCGGTTGGCGGCACGCCCTATTTCGTGTCCCGGGCCGACGGGGCCTACGTCTGGGACGTGGAGGACCGCCGGTACCTCGACTACGTCCAGTCCTACGGCGCGTCGATCCTCGGCCACGCCCATCCCGAGGTGGTGGAGGCCATCAGGCAGGCCGCCGGCGAAGGCACCACGTTCGGCGCCCCCACCGAGCGCGAGGTTCTACTGGCCGAGGCGATCTGCGACCGGGTGGGCGCCGGGTGCGATCTCGTCCGCTTCGTCTCGAGCGGCACCGAGGCGGCCATGAGCGCGGTGCGGGTGGCCCGGGGGTTCACCGGGCGCAACCGGGTGGTGATGTTCGAAGGTTGCTACCACGGCCACAGCGACATGCTGCTGGCTGCCGGCGGCAGCGGCATGGCCACGCTCGGGTTGCCCGCTTCGGCGGGGGTGCCCCCTTCCGCGGTGGCCGAGACGATGGTCGTCCCCTACAACACCGTGCCTGACATCGACGACGACGTGGCCTGCGTCATCGTGGAGCCGATAGCCGCCAACATGGGCCTCGTCCCGCCGGCGCCGGGCTTCCTGCAGGGACTGCGGGATGCCTGCGACCGCGCCGGAGCCTTGTTGGTCTTCGACGAGGTGATCACCGGGTTCCGCCTCGCCCGTGCCGGCGCGTCGGGGTTCACTGGCGTGCGTCCGGACCTGTGGACCTTCGGCAAGGTCATCGGCGGCGGCTTGCCGCTGGCTGCCTTCGCCGGCCGGCGCGAGGTGATGGAGGCGTTGGCCCCGGTGGGGCCGGTGTACCAGGCGGGCACCCTTTCCGGAAACCCGGTCGCCACCGCAGCCGGCCTGACGGTGCTGGGCCTCCTCGACGACGCCGCCTACAGCATGCTGGCCGGTCGAGCGGCCGAGCTGGGGGCGATGCTCGCCGGCGTCCTCAACGAGGTCACCCCGGCCCAGGTCCCGGTGGTGGGCACCCTGGTGGGCGTGTTCTTCGGGGACGACCTGGTGACCACCTTCGCCGGCTCCCGGGCGTCGGCGACGACGGGATGGTACGCCCGGTTCTTCAGGGCCATGCTCGAGCGGGGGGTGGCCCTGGCACCGGGCCCCTACGAGGTGATGTTCCCGAGCCTGGCCCACACCTGGGACGACATCGAGCGGACGGTCGACCTCGCCCGCGCCGCCATCGCCGTCGCCTGAGCGATCAGCGTTCCGGCGTCACCCGGGCGATGGCGGCTACGGCCTTGTAGGCCGCCTCGGCCGGGCCCAACTCATTGGGCCGCAACAGGTTGGCCATGATCCGCAGCACCCACTCCATCAGCGTGCGCGAGTGCATCCCGGTGGACACGAGCAGCCGCATCAGCTCCGGCCGCCCGATGATCTTCACGAAGGCGCGGGCCACCTTGTAGTAGAGCCCGTAGGCCGCCTGCAGCTGGCTGTCGTAGGTCTGCAGCAACAAGTCGTTGCCGGTGACGAGGGCGCGGTCGAGCACGGAGGCAGCCAGGCGGCCGGTCTCGTAGGCATAGGCGATGCCTTCGCCGTTGAACGGGTTGATGGCGCCGCCGGCGTCGCCGGTGACCAGGTAGGTCTGGCCGGCGTGGGGTCCCACCGACAGCGCCATCGGCAGACGCCCGCCGGTGGGCGGGCCGCACGACGTTTCCGGTGAGAGGCCCCAGGAGGCAGGGGCGTAGTCGACGAAGGACTCCATCAGGTGGGAGGTGTTGACGGACTTCCACTGGTTGAACGTCGAGAGAAGCCCGATGCCCACGTTCACCCGCCCGTCGCCGACGGGGAATATCCACCCGTATCCCGGCAGGACGTTGCCGGCCTTGTCCCGGATGTCGAGGTGGCTCTCGATCCACGGCTCGTCGTGGCGGGGCGAGCTGTAGTAGCCGCGGATGGCCATGCCGAGTGGGTACTGCCGGTTGCGGGAGGTCCCCAGCGCCCTTCCGAACCGGGAGTTGGCACCGTCGGCCACCACCACGTAGCGAGCCCGGACATCCTCGACGCGACCGCCTTCGGCCTTCCGCTTCACCGAGGCACCCTGCACGACCCCGCCCTCGATCAGCGGCGCCAGCGCCTCCGACTCCTGCCAGAGGGTGGCACCGGCCTTGACCGCCCGCTCCGCCACCAACTCGTCGAGGTCATGGCGGGTGATCACGTAGCCGTAGCTGGGGAAGTCGGGGTGCTCGGGCCACCGCAGCTCGAGGGTGCGCCCGAACGCGATCGAGCGCAGGCCGTCGAAGCGGTGGTGCCCCGCCAGCGTCTCGCCCAGACCCATGTCCTCGAGCTGGCGCACCGCCCGGGGCGTGAGCCCGTCGCCGCAGGTCTTTTCCCGCGGGTAGCGCTTCTTCTCCACGACCAGGACGTCGTGGCCGTGCTCGGCCAGCCAGTAGGCGCAACTGGCTCCGGAAGGCCCTCCGCCCACCACCAGGACGTCCGGGTGGGCAGTCATGACGACTACTCGCCCGGGGCCGACGCCTCGGCGGCCTCGGCGTCGGGACTGGCGGCCGAGCACTCCGGAGGAGGCTTCTCCTTGCCGAACGTGACCCGCTCGTAGCACACGACAGCGACGATCTCGTCCTTGCTCAAGCTGTCGGAGAAGCCGGGCATACCACCGGTGGCGACCTTGCCGGTCGCCCCGTAGGGCTGACCCTGCACCGGCTTGGAGCCGGCCTCGATCCACGCGACATGGTCGGCGAAGACAGGGAAGGTCTTGACGGTGTCGGCCATGGCCGGGCCCACTCCGCCGCCGCCCGATGGCCCATGGCAGCCCGAGCAGCCCGACGAGCGGTAGATGCCGGCGCCGATCGACACCGGATCCGAGGCCTTCTCGTCGGACCTTTCGCCGAAGGCGCCGCCGTAGAGGATGGCCCACAGCGGCAGGGCGGCTAGCACCGGCATGGCCCACACCGGCACCCGCTCCTTGCGGGGCGGGGGCGGGGGTGGGCCGATGTAGGCCGGTGCGGCCGGCGCCTTGGCGGGCGCGGGCGCAGATGTCGCCGGCTTGTCGGCCGCGCCCGAGGGGGCGGGGCTGGCGGCAGCGGCCGGCTCGACGGCCGAGGAACTCGCCCCCCCGCCCTCGCCTCCGCCTCCCATGGCGGCCCGCCGTTCCTTCGAGCGGCGAAGAAGGTGTTCGGGAACCTCGGTCACATCGTGCTCCCTGTCACGCCTCGCACTGTAGGCGAGGCCTTCGGTCGCTTACCAAGCGGCACTCCCCGGCAGAGGGCGTGGCCGTCCGGTCTCGTGGGCGGCCCCGAGTGGGGGTTGCGCGGGCGACCGTGCTAGAACGACCGGGTCATAGGGCGCAGGCTGACCGGCAGCACGGGGATGCCTCTCGGGTAGAATGTGATTCGATTCACGAAGGGCCAGGAAGGGCGAAGGGCGAACCGACTTTGGTTGCGTTTTTTTTCTCGCTGATTCTCGCGTTGGCGATGACGGGCCTGATCGTGCGCATGGCGTCCAAGCGCCCTGCCGGCAGCCCCCTCACCTGGGGTGAGGCGTTCCTGGCCGCCCTGTTCGTCTTCACGCTTTTGTTCCTGCTCTACGGGGTCATCCCCCACCAGTGGCTGGCCTGGGCTGACAACGAGCTCGAGTGGCGTTCCGACAAAGTGGGTATACCCATGGGTCCCATCAAGAGTGGCCCCGCCATCCGCGACAACCTGCTCTTCCCCGACGGGATCCCGATGCCCAACGGCCGGTTCATCGTCACCGCCGAGGTCCTGCGCGACGTCATCGCCGCCGGCCTCTACATCGTGTTCCTGGTGGCCCAGATCAAGGCGTGGCTGTGGTGGCAGAAGCGGGGTCAGCGACCGGCCGAGACGCCGGAGCTCACCTCCGCATACGGCCGTCCCCTGGTGAGAAAGGCCTGATCCGACATGGCAAGGACCGACGCCAACCCCCCGCTCCCGAGCTTCCCGGGCGACTACGTCCTCGAGGAGATCCCTCACGAGGACCTGAGCAAGTCCGTCAAGCCGAAGCAGTTCCTCCACATCGACCAGGCCGAGTGCATCCTGTGCGAAGGCTGCGTGGACATCTGCCCCTGGAAGTGCATCCACATGCTCGATGCCGAAACCGTGGCGGAGGCGACCAACACCGAACAGCCGGGCATCGACCCCGACGACCACGTCATCTTCGTGGTCGACGAGGACGTCTGTACGCGCTGCGGTCTCTGCGTCGACCGCTGTCCCACCGGCGTCATCATCATGGGTAAGGCCGGCGTGGCCTCCCGTGACGGCGACGAGCACCAGCGCGACAACAAGCACGGCTACGCCTACGGCATGAGATTCTAGGAGAGGGTCAGTGGCCAAGCGCATGAGCCTCCGGGAGCGGATCCCGAAGCCGCCCAAGCCGGCGGACATGCTCAACTCCATCCAGGGGAGCCAGTTCTGGTCGTCGGTCTTCCGGCCCGGATCGATCTTCCGCAAGGGCTACACCGACAGCCCCCGGAACCGCTCGTACGTGGTCATGAACTCGGTGCTGTACCACCTGCACCCGGTCAAGGTGAAGCGCCACGCAGTCAAGGTGAGCTACACGCTCTGTTTGGGCGGATTGAGCTTCTTCTTGTTCATCCACCTGACGGTGACCGGCATCTTCCTGATGTTCTTCTACCGGCCGACCGCAGCGCAGGCGTGGAACGACATCAAGACGCTGCAGACCTCGGTGACCTTCGGGCTCCTCGTGCGCAACATGCACCGGTGGGGCGCCCACCTCATGGTCATCTCGGTGTTCCTGCACATGGCCCGCGTCTTCTACCACGGCGCCTACAAGCCGCCGCGGGAGTTCAACTGGGTGATCGGGGTCATCTTGTTGACCTTGACCCTGTTGCTCTCCTTCACCGGGTACCTGCTGCCGTGGGACCAACTGGCTCTGTGGGCCGTCACCGTGGGCACCAACATGATGGGCTACACCCCCGTCTTCGGGCGCCAGGTGCGGTTCGTCCTCCTGGGAGGGGTGGAGATCGGCACCGACACCGTTCTGCGGTGGTACGTCCTCCACGTCCTCATGTTCCCGTTCGTTATCGTCATCTTCATGGCCATCCACTTCTGGAGAGTCCGCAAGGATGGCGGCATCTCCGGGCCGCTGTGATGCGAAAGGTCTCACGATGACCGAGATCCCCGAGCACCTCCTCAAGAGATCGAAGGCTCGCCGCGAGCAAGCTGGCGCCGGCAAGGGCGACGCCGGGAACGGCGGCGGCGGTGGCGGCGAGAGCGCCGACGACGGCGAGAAGATCCCCGCTCGGCTGCTGCAGGGCGAGGGCGGCTCGTCGGGTGGCGCGGCCACCGCCACCGTGGCCCGACCGGCGGCAGGTGCGCCGGCCCAGAGCCCCGGCGCCGTGGGCCCGGCCGGCCACACCCAGAGGCTCCTCACGGTCGTCAAGGCGGGGTCCATCCAGGACGTCAAGTCGGTCCCCACCGACAAGGTTCACACGTGGCCCCACCTGCTGGTGGGAGAGTTCGTCGCCGCCCTGGCCATGACCGCCTTCCTCTTCGTCTTCGCCATCTTCGTCAACGCCCCGCTCCTGGGCATGGCCAACTTCAACCTCACCCCCAACCCGTCCAAGGCGCCCTGGTACTTCCTCGGGCTGCAGGAGCTGCTCACGATGTTCCACCCCATGGTCGCCGGCGTCACCATCCCGGGCATGGGGCTCATCGTCATGGGCGCTGCCGGTTACATCGACAAGAACCCCTCGAACAAGCCCGAGGACCGCAAGTTCGCCATCGCCCTCATGACGTTCTTCCTCATGTTCTGGGCGGTCCTCGTCATCATCGGGTCGTTCTTCCGGGGTGAAGGCTTCAACTTCATCTATCCCTGGGACCAGGGCGTGCACGAGATCTTCGACCTGTGACCACCACCACCATTCTCATGCTGGCCGCCCTCGTGCTGTTGGTGTTCGGAGCCGTCTTCGTCTTCGCCACCACCCGCAGCCGCGACCGGGCCGCCGCGGTGGGCGCGCTGTCGCGGGAGACGCGCAAGTCGGACCGCAGCGAAGCCGCACTCGTGGAGGAAGGGGCCAAGACCACCACAGGCAGGGCCGTGGAACGGGCGGCTGCGCTCGAGCGACGGGGCGGTGCCCTGGTGGAGGCGCGGCCGGCGCCACCGGCGGTACGGGCTCCACTGGAGCCCGACGCCTACGGCGTCACCCGGCGGCAGTTCTTCAACCGGGGCATCACGGCGCTGTTCGCACTTGGCCTGGCCGGCTTCAGCACCCAGACGATCGCCTTCCTGTGGCCGTCCCTGTCCGGGGGTTTCGGCTCCAAGATCAGAGCGGGCAAGCTCGACGAGATCCTCCGGGAGGTGGCCGACAAGAAGGAGCCGTTCTACGTTCCCGAGGGTCGCTTCTACGTGAACCCGTATCCCTCCGACGACCTCTCCAAGGCCGCCAACCACTACACCGGCGAAGTGCTGTCGGGCATGGAGCAGGGAGTGGTGGCGCTCTACCAGAAGTGCGTCCACCTCGGCTGCCGCGTGCCGTGGTGCAAGACCTCGCAGTGGTTCGAGTGCCCCTGCCATGGGTCGCAGTACAACCGGGTGGGCGAGCACAAGGCCGGCCCTGCTCCCCGGGGCCTCGATCGCTTCGGCGTCTCCGTTTCTGGCGGCATGGTCGTGGTCGACACCAAAGAGATCATCCAGGGCCCGCCCATCGGCACAAACACCACCGGCCAGGAGGCCGAGGGTCCCCACTGCGCATGACCGCCGCAAACCTGCTCGCCGCCACCGCCCCCGAGCGCATCGGGTTCTTCGTCGCTGTGGCCATGGTCGTCGCGTGGGCCGTCTACGTCTTCGTCACCAGCCGCAACTCCGACCCCGACCAGAAGCCAGGTTCGGAGATCGAGCTTGCGCCCAACCGCAAGCCCTACTTCAACGACGAGATCCTGGAGGGGCCGCGCCTCGAGCGGGCGCTCGGTTGGGGCCTTCTCCTCCTCGTCGTCACGGCCATCGGTCCCCTCCTGTACTGGCTCAACGAGCCAGGCCGCCAGGCCGGCGCGGTGGACGAGTTCGACCGAAAGGCCGTGGAACGCGGTCGACAACTGTTCCTCCCCACCGACTCCCCGGAGCATGGCGCCCACTTCGGTTGCGCCACCTGTCACGGCTCCAAGGGCCAAGGCGGCGTGGCGCCCTACTCCCTGACGGACTACCTGGGCGCGACCCGCAAGGTCGAGTGGGAGGCACCACCGCTCGACACGGCCCTGCTCAAGTTCGACAAGAAGGAGCTTCGTGCGATCCTCGTCTACGGCCGGGCCAACACCCCGATGCCGGCGTGGGGGATCGAGGGCGGCGGCCCCATGAACGACCAGCAGATCGACGATCTGGTCGCATACATCGACAGCCTCCAGATATCGCCCCAGAAGGCCCGGCAACGATCGTTCCAAGAGGCGCTCACGCAGGCGACGATCGACGGGAAGGTCACCGACCCCCTGAACCCGGCGCTGGCCATAGACGGCGAAACCCTGTTCAAGACCAACTGCGCCCGCTGCCACACCAAGGGTTGGGCCTACGGCGAACCTGACGTGCAGGGGGGCGGGGCGTTCGGCCCCAACCTCACGAACGGCCTTACCCTGCGCCAGTTCCCGGACCTCGACGCCATGATCGAGTTCGTCACCGAGGGCTCCGAGTACGGCGAAGCCTACGGCGAGCGTGGCCAGGGCGGCGACGAGGGTGGCGGGATGCCGGGCTTCGGCCAGGTGCTGACCGCCGCCCAGATCCGGGCCATCGTGGAGTACGAGAGAGGCTTGTTGTGAGTGGGTCGTTGCTGGCGGCGTTGGCGTGGGACCCACAGATCCGTGGTGCCCTGATCGTCCTCACCTCTTTCGTCATCCTCCCCGGCAGCGTCTTCATGCTGTTGTCCACCAACACCGGGGCCAGGCTCGGGTTCTTGCTCGCCGCCGCCGGCCTCACGGGCTGGATGGCGGTGATGGGTTGGATCTGGGTCGCCTACGGCATCGGCATCAAGGGCGACCCGCCCACCTGGAAGGTGCACGACGTCGTCACCGGGTCGGTCAGCGCACAGTCGACCTACGAACCGGCGGAGACGTTCCCGCGCGGCTGGAAGAAGTTGAAGCCCGGGGACCCGGTTCTGGCTGACGCCACTGCCGCTGCCGGCAAGGTTCTGGCGCCGGCGGAGGAGGGGGGCGAAGAGGGCGGTGGTCACGGCGGCGAGGAGGCCGAGGTCAAGACCGAGCGAACCTTCGAACCCGCCTTCGACAGCCCCGAGGACTACGCCGTCATCGGCGGGTTCCGCAAGGGAGGCGAGAGCTACTTCCTGCCCGGGGGCCTCATCGAGGTCAACGACGGCCCCTTCAAGGGTTGGTTGCACAAGCCGCACTACGTCGTGCTGCAGGCCCGACCGGTCATCAAAGAGCCGTCCCTGACCGGGGCGCCGGTCAAGCCGGCACCTGACCCCACCATGCCGCCGACGAGCGTGATCATGGTGCGCGACCTCGGACGCCTGCGCTTCCCCTCGACGATGGTGGCCTTGTCGATGACGATCGTCTTCATGATCGTCTGCAACGCCCTGCACCGACGGGACAAGCAGGTCATGGCGGCAAGGGCGGCACTGGAACCCGCGACGGGCTAGAAAGAAGGCGTGGAACAGTACCTGCCGATCCTGACGATGCTGGTGCTGGCCATCCTCTTCTCCGGCCTGTCGTTCTTCGCCTCCGGCCTGCTCGCTCCCCGCAAGCCGTCGATGGCCAAGGAGGCTCCCTACGAGTGCGGCATCGTGCCGACGAACGAACCGGCGGAGCGGTTCCCGGTGCGCTTCTACGTCGTGGCGATGCTCTTCATCATCTTCGACATCGAGATCATCTTTCTCTATCCCTGGGCCGTGAGCTTCGGCGCCCTCGGCACGTACGGCCTCGTCGCCATGGTCGTGTTCGCAGCCATCGTGTTCATCTCGCTGCTCTACGAGATCGCCATGGGCGGCCTGGAATGGGGCCCCGTACGCCGCGCCCGCCCGGCTGCTCAGGCCGGCCGTACGACGTCGTCCACCATCCGTCGCGTCCCCCGCAGCTCCACCCGGCAGGAGGCGGCTTAGCCATGGCCGGCCTCGGTGACCTCCGCCACAACTTCCTCACCGGCACCGTCGAGGAGCTGGTCAAGTGGGCCCGGAAGAACAGCGTGTGGCCCAACACCTTCGGTCTCGCGTGCTGCGCCATCGAGATGATGGCGACGGGGGCTGCCAACTACGACATCAGCCGCTTCGGCATGGAGGTGTTCCGGGCCTCCCCCCGCCAGGCCGATCTCATGATCGTCGCCGGCCGTGTGTCCCAGAAGATGGCGCCGGTGCTGCGTCAGGTCTACGACCAGATGATGGAACCCAAGTGGGTCATCTCCATGGGCGTCTGCGCCTCCTCCGGCGGGATGTTCAACAACTACGCCATCGTCCAGGGCGTCGACCAGATCGTCCCCGTCGACGTGTACGCACCAGGATGCCCGCCGAACCCCGAGACCCTCCTGCATTCCATCCTCACCCTCCACGCGAAGATCCAGTCAGGCGAGATCACGCGTCGGCGCGAGGCGACCGGACGAGGTGCCGGCATCGAGGTGGCGGAGGTGCTGCCGACGGGCGGGGACGCCAGGGAAGCCCCCGTTCCCGTCGGCACCCCCTCCTGACGTGAGGGGGCGCACGTGAGCGACGAAGCCGAGACGCCGACCGAGGCCACCGCGGCGCCCGAACCCGAGACCCTTCACGGCTGCCCCGTGACCTGGTCGGCCGGCCAGCAGGTTCTCCACGTGCCCCGGGAGCGCTACAGCGAGGTGATGCTGGCGCTGGCCGGAGAAGGCTTCGATCTCTGCTCCGACCTGTGCGCCGTCGACTACGCCGGGTCGTCCAGCCGGTCGCTCCCCGACGGCATCTCCGCCGAGCGCTTCGAGGTGGTGGTGAACCTCACCTCCATGCGCCACCGCCGGCGGGTGCGGGTACGGGTGCAGGTGCCGGATGCAGATCCGGTCGTTCCCTCGCTGTTTGCGGTGTGGCCCGGCACCGAGGCGATGGAGCGCGAGGCCTGGGACATGCTCGGCGTGGCCTTCGATGGCCATCCCGACCTCACCCGGATCCTGATGCCCGACGACTGGGAGGGCCACCCGCTCCGAAAGGACTACCCGGTGGGGCGGGTGCCGGTGCAGTTCAAGGCGACGGCTCGAGCCGCCGCCGACAGGTCCGGGACCAAGGGAGCATGAGGAGCCGGACGGCTTCAGCCGAGACGTCCGAGGGCCGCCAGGAGATGGCGCCGCGGGGGGCGACCGAGCGGGCCGAGTTGCTGCGCGAGGAGGGTGCGGTCCTCCGCCTTCCCGAGGGCCCGACGTTGTCGCCACAGGACGTGGCCATCGAAGTGGCCGGCGAGGGCGAGACCATGATCATCAACATGGGCCCGCAGCACCCGAGCACCCATGGCGTCTTGCGCGTGATGATGGAGCTCGACGGGGAGACGGTCGTCCGCTCCAAGCCGGTGATCGGCTACCTCCACACGGGCATGGAGAAGACGGCGGAGGACCTCATGTACATCCAGGGGTCCACCAACGTGACCCGGATGGACTACCTCGCCAACTTCTTCAACGAGAACGTCTACTCGATGGCGGTGGAGCAACTGCTCGGCATCGAGGTGCCGCCCCGGGCGACGTGGATCCGGATGCTGCTCTGCGAGCTCAACCGCATGTCCTCGCACCTGTTGTTCATGGCCACCAACGGCATGGACGTCGGGGCCCTCTCGATGATGATCTACGGCTGGCGGGAGCGCGAGCTCGTGCTGGCATTCTTCGAGAAGGTGACGGGGTTGCGGATGAACCACAACTTCATCCGTCCCGGTGGGGTGGCGGCCGACCTGCCGGCAGGTTGGCGGGACGACGTCAAGCAGATCTGCAACCTCATCGAGCCGAGGCTCGACGAGTACGACGAGCTGCTGACCGGCCAGCCGATCTTCCAGGAGCGGACCCAGGGGGTCGGGGTGCTGACTCCGGAACAGGCCGTGGCGCTGTCGGCCACGGGGCCCATCCTGCGCTCGACCGGGGTCGAGTGGGACCTGCGGCGGGACATGCCTTACCAGTACTACGACCAGCTCGAATTCGACGTGATCGTGGGTCAGTACGGCGACGCCTTCGATCGCTACGCCATCCGCCTCAACGAGATCCGCGAGTCGATCAAGCTCGTCCGCCAGATCATCGAGCTCGTGCCCGGCGGTGACTACCGGACGCAGGACAAGAAGGTGACGCCGCCGCCCAGGGCCCGCATCGACGAGTCGATGGAAGCATTGATCCACCACTTCAAGCTCTTCACGGAGGGGTTCCGGGTGCCCGCGGGAGAGGTGTACGTGCCCATCGAGTCCCCCCGCGGGGAGCTGGGCTGCTACCTGGTCTCGGACGGTTCGGCCAAGCCCTTCCGCCTCCACATCCGGGCACCGTCCTTCGCCAACCTCCAGACGCTGCCCGTTATGTTGCGCGGCGGCCTCATCGCCGACGCAGTCGCCATCATCTCCTCCATCGACCCCGTCATGGGAGACGTCGACCGATGAGGCCTTCGTCCTCACTCGCTTCGCTCCGTTCGGACGAGTTCGGTCGTGCCGGCCTTCGGCCGGCGCTGTCTTTCGCTCCGTCGACCGGCGGAGCCGGATCGACGGAGGGGGGCTGCTGATGGCGGGGCTGAGCAAGGAGAACCTGGAGCGCGCTCGCCAGACGATCGCGCTGTATCCGCAGGCCCGCTCCGCGATGTTGCCGCTGTTGCACATCGTGCAGGAGCAGGAGGGCTACCTGACGGAGGAGGGGATGGCGCAGGTGGCCGACTTGCTCGACCTGAGCCCGGCTGAGGTCTATGGGACGGCCACCTTCTACGACATGCTCTTCACCCACCCGGTGGGGACGTACCTGCTCTCCGTCTGCACCAACATCGCCTGCCTTCTGAACGGCGGCTACGAGCTGCTCGAGCACGCCGAGAAGCGCCTGGGGGTGAAGGCCGGCGGCACCACCGCCGATGGCCGCTTCACCCTGGAGGAGGTGGAGTGCATCGGCCTGTGCGGCAACGCCCCCTGCCTCACCGCCAACTGGCGGTTCTTCGGTGACCTTACCGCCGACAGCTTCGACACCCTCGTGGACGACCTCGGCGCCGGCCGCCTGAGCGAGACGGTGCCACGCCACGGCACTCTCTGCCGCGTTCGCCGCTCCGTGGGCCTGACGGCCGCCGGCCCCAAGGGTGAGCAGGCGAAGCCCCCGCCGGAAGAGGCGGCCGCTCCCGCCTCCGAGGCACCCCAGTCCGTCGCGCCCGGCACCCACGACCAGCCGCCGAGCCGCGAGGGCGCGGAGAAGGCCGCCAAGCAGGCCTCGGAGGTTCCGAAGACGGGCGACACCGCGTCCGACCAGGGGAGCGGGAGGCGAAAGTAGTGGCCACCAGCGTCGACCCCATCGTCACCCGCAACATCGGAAACCCCGAATCGTGGACGTTGCGCAGCTACCTCGACCACGGGGGCTACGAAGGCCTCCGCCGGGCACTGAAGATGAGCCCCGAGGAGGTTCAGTCCGAGGTCGACAAGGCCAACCTGCTCGGCCGGGGCGGCGCCGGCTTCCCCGCCGGGCGGAAGTGGTCGATGCTGCGCAAGGCGTCACCGTCCTATCTGGTCGTGAACGGCGACGAGAGCGAACCGGCCACCTTCAAAGACCACATGCTCATGGAGGAGGACCCGCACCAGATCATCGAAGGCACGCTCATCACCGCCTATGCCATCGGGGCGGCGCAGGCCTTCATCTACGTGCGGGGGGAGTTCGCCCTGGGCATCGAGCGGATGACGTCAGCTTTGAACGAGGCGTATGCCCACGGCGCCGTCGGTCACCGCATCTTCGATTCGGACTTCTCCATCGACGTCGTGATCCATCCCGGCGCCGGGGCCTACATCTGCGGTGACGAGACCGCGCTGCTCGAGAGCCTGGAGGGCAAGCGGGGCTTCCCCCGCATCAAGCCGCCCTACTTCCCGGCCGTGATGGGGCTGTACGGCGCCCCCACGATCGTCAACAACGTCGAGACCATGTCCAACGTCCCCTGGATCATCCTCAACGGCGGGGAGGCGTTTGCGGCCATGGGCGAGGCCCAAGCCACCGGCACCCGGCTCTTCGCCGTCTCGGGCCATGTCGTGAAGCCCGGCAACTACGAGGTGGAACTGGCGAAGAACACCTTCCGCGACCTCATCTACGACCCCCGGTACGGCGCCGGGATCCGGGGCGGCAACCAGCTCAAGGCGTTCATCCCCGGAGGCGCCTCGTCGTTCTGGTTCGGCCCCGAACGCCTCGACATGCCGCTCGACGAGACCAAGGTCAAGGGCGAGGGTGGCTCCATGATGGGTTCGGGTTCCGTCATCGCCATGGACGAGAACATGTGCATGGTGCGGGCCTCCTGGCGTCTCGTGCGCTTCTTCCAGCGGGAGTCGTGCGGGCAGTGCACACCGTGTCGCGAGGGGAGCAGCTGGCTGGAGAAGATCATGCGCCGGATCGAGAACGGGGCGGGGCGCACCGACGACCTCGACCTCCTGCTCGACGTGTGCGACAACATCTCGCCCGGCGTCCAGTGGCCGTCGAAGTGGCCGCCGAACATGACGACCATCTGTCCACTCGGCCCATCCATCCCGCCGCCTATCGTCTCGGCCATCGGCATGTTCCGCGACGAGTTCCTGGTCCACATCAAGGAGGGCGCCTGCCCGTATGGCTGACGCTGCCAGCGGTGAGAAGACGTCTGTCACCATCACCGTCGACGGGCGCGAGATCGAGGCGAAGCCCGGCGAGATGATCATCGCCGCGGCCGAGCGCCACGGCGTCTACATCCCCCGCTTCTGCTACCACCCGCGGATGCGGCCCGTCGGCATGTGCCGCATGTGCCTGGTGGAGGTGGTCGGGCCCAGGGGGCCGATGCTGTCACCGGCGTGCTTCGTGCCGGTGGCCGATGGTCAGGTCGTGAACACCGAGACGCCGGGGGTGAAGAAGGCCCAGGACGGGGTGCTCGAGTTCCTTCTCGCCAATCACCCCCTCGACTGTCCGGTGTGCGACAAGGGCGGCGAGTGCCCTCTACAGGATCAGACCTTCGCCTTCGGTCCCGGCGAGACCAGGTTCGTCGAGGAGAAGCGGCACTGGGAGAAGCCCATATCGCTGTCGGCGCTGGTGCAGCTCGACCGGGAGCGCTGCATCCAGTGCGATCGCTGCACCCGCTTTGCCGACGAGGTGGCCGGGGACGCGCTCATCGAGTTCGTGGGCCGGGGTGCCGAGATCGAGATCAACACCTTCCCCGATGAGCCCTTCTCCTCGTACTTCAGCGGCAACACGGTTCAGATCTGCCCTGTGGGTGCGCTGCTGGCGGCTCCCTACCGCTTCCGGGCCCGCCCCTGGGACCTCGAGCAGGTGGAGAGCACCTGCCAGGCCTGCGCGTTCGGCTGCCGCATCGCCGTGCAGTCCTCGAACGACAAGCTCACCCGCTATCTCGGCCTCGACAGCGACCCCGTCAACCACGGCTGGCTGTGCGACAAGGGCCGGTTCTCCTACGAGGCGGTCAACAGCGCGCTGCGGCTGGGCCACCCTCTCGTGCGCAGCGGCAGCTCGCTGGCCGCAGCCTCGTGGTCGGAGGCCCTCGATGCTGCCGCCCAGGGCCTGTCCGACGCCCGAACGACCTTCGGTGCGGAGTCGGTCGCCGTCATCGGGGGCGCCCGGCTCGCCAACGAGGATGCCTACGCCTGGGCCAAGCTGGCCAAGGGGGTTCTGGGCACCGACTCCGTCGACTGCCAGTTGGGTGACGGCCTGCCCCCCGAGGTCGTGGTGGGTCTTCCCCGGGCCACCATCGACGAGGCCTGCTCGGCCTCCTCTGTCGTGCTTTTGGCGCCCGACATCAAAGAGGCACTCCCTGTCCTCTACCTCCGGTTGCGGGCCGCGGCTGTGGACGGCAAGACCAAGATCATCGAGCTGTCCCCCTGCAGCACCGGTCTCACCCGCTATGCGGCTGCCGTCGTCGGCTACGCCCCGGGCGAGGCTGCCGCCGCGGCCCGTGCGCTGGCCGGCGCCGAGCCCGCCGGTGGCAACGATGCCGTGGAGGCGGCCAGGGCGATGCTGGGCGACCGGCCGGTGGTGGTGCTGGGGCGGCCTTCGGTGGCCGAGTCGGCCCAGTCGATCGTCGAGGCCGCTGGCGTGCTCGCCCAGCTGCCGGGCGTCCGTTTCCTCTCCGCGTTGCGGCGCGGCAACGTCCACGGCGCCATCGACGCCGGCCTGGCCCCGGGGCTGCTACCGGGACGGGTCTCACTGAACAGCGCCGGCGACTGGTTCTCCAGGCACTGGGGCAGCGTCCCGGCAACCGCTGGGCTCGACACGGCGGGGATCCTGGCCGCGGCGGCCGCCGGGAACGTCCACGGGCTGGTGCTGCTGGGGGCCGACCCCCTGTCGGACTTCCCCGACCAGCAGCTCGCTCGGCGGGCCCTGGAGCGGGCTTCCTTCGTCGTGGCCGTCGACACCTTCCTCAACGACTCCGTGCAGCACGCCGACGTGGTGCTGCCCGCGGCCACCTTCGCCGAACGACCCGGCACCACCACCAACATCGAGGGCCGGATCACGCGGCTCGGCCAGAAGATCACTGCTCCCGAGGTTGCCTGGCCCGACTGGATGATCGCCGTGGAGCTGGCCGCCCGCCTCGAGGCCGATCTCGGGTTCTTCTCGATGGAGGAGATCTCCGAGGAGATGGAGCGTCTCGCGCCGGCGTTCGCCGGCGTCACCTCCGAGCTCCTGGCCAGCCGCCCCTACCGCGACGGAGTGGTGATCCCTCTCCGGGAGTTCCCGTCGCCGACCCGGCCGACGACGGTCGACTCGACCGCGGATCCGATGTCGACCCCCGGCGTCCTCCATGCCGACGACCAGGGTCCCACCGAGCCGGTCCCCGCGGCCGACGACGAGGGTGACGAGGTCGAGGTGTCACCGTCAGAGGTCCCGGGATCCGATGGCGGAGCCAACCGGCCCCCGTTGCTGGAGTGGGACGGACGGGTGGAGCCGGTCACGCTGCCCAAGCCCGACGCCTATGCCCTGCGCCTGGTGGTCGGGCGCAAGCTCTACGACCGCGGCGTGCTCGTGCAGATGTCGCCGGCGCTGGCCCCTCTGGCCGCGCCGCCGGTGCTTCGGGCCCATCCCTCCGACCTCGACCGACTGGGTGTCAAGAGCGGCGGCCAGGTCCGCCTGCGCTCCGCCCGGCTCAGTGCCACGATCGAGGTGCAAGCCGACCCCCATCAGCGGCGGGGCACGGCCAGCGTTCCCTACAACGTGCCCGGCCTCGACACCGGCGCCCTTCTGCGGGCGGACGAGCCGGTCACCGAGATCGCCATCGAGACGCTGTGACCATCGCTCCTGTGCTTGCCGGCGGTGACCCGCTGCTCACCGGGAAGATCGACTTCGCCGTCGTTCTCATCGTGCTGTTGAAGACCTTCGTCACCTTCGCCGTGCTGATGGTGGCGGTGCTGTTCATGGTGTGGTTCGAGCGCAAGGTCATCTCCGACATGCAGAACCGCATCGGCCCGAACCGGGCCGGGCCCTGGGGCATCCTGCAGTCGCTGGCCGACGGCATCAAGCTGTTCTTCAAGGAGGACCTGCTCCCCGAGAAGGCTGATCGCCGCGTCTTCCGCCTCGCGCCCTACCTGTCCGCGGTCCCGGCCTTCTTGTCGTTCGCCATCGTCCCGATCGGCGGGGTGGTGAGCATCTTCGGGCGCGAGACCCGCCTGCAGCTGGCCGACCCACCGGTGGGAATCCTGTTCCTGCTGGCGATGTCCTCCGTCGCCGTCTATGGCGTGATGCTGGCCGGGTGGGCCTCCGGTTCGAAGTACCCACTGTTGGGATCCGTGCGGGCTTCGGCACAGATGGTCTCCTATGAAGCCGCTCTGGGCATCACCGTGGCCACCGTCGTGTTGCTCACCGGGTCGCTCTACACGAGCGACATCGTCGCCTCGCAGACAGGCAGCATCTTCAACTGGAACATCGTGAGGCTGGGAGGACTGCCCTTCCTCCTGTTCGTGGTGGCGGCCACGGCCGAGCTCAACCGTCCGCCTTTCGACCTGGTGGAGGCCGAACAGGAGTTGGTCGGCGGTTTCCACACCGAGTACTCCTCGATCCGCTTCGCACTGTTCTTCCTGGCCGAGTTCATGAACACGGTGACGATGTCGGCCATCATCGTGGCGCTCTTCCTGGGTGGCTCCGACGGCCCCACGTTCGGGGTGGGCGGCGTCGTCGGCACATGGCTGCTGCCGTTGTTCTGGTTCGTGGCCAAGCTGTTCATCTTCCTGTTCACCTACGTGTGGTTCCGGGCGACGTTGCCGCGTCTGCGCTACGACCAGCTGATGGACCTCGGATGGAAGGTGCTCATCCCGGTGTCGCTGGCATGGCTGCTCGTCATCGCCGCCATCACCCTGGAGCGGCGCTACCTGGTGGCGGCCTTCCCGGCCATGCTGGTCGGCGCCGCCATGCTCTACCGCTCCCTGGCCCTCGGCAAGGATGCAGTCCGCCACGAGGACCTCCACGCGTGAAAGGTCGCTGATGGGATCACTCGACGGTTTCAAGGTCACGTTCCGCCAGATGTTCCTGCCCCGGGTCACGTCGTCGTACCCGGACGAGAAGCGACCGAAGCCGGAGCGTCACCACGGGCGACACGTCCTCAACCGTTACGAGGACGGCATGGAGAAATGCATCGGCTGCGAGCTCTGCGCCGGCGTGTGCCCGGCGAGGTGCATCTACGTCCGCGGCGCTGACAACCCTGTCGATGCGCCCGTTTCCCCGGGCGAACGGTACGGGTTCGTCTACGAGATCAACTACCTGCGCTGCATCCACTGCGACCTCTGCGTCGAGGCATGCCCCACCGAGGCGATCACGGAGTCGAAGCTGTTCGAGTACTCCTTCACCAACCGCTCCGACGCCATCTACACCAAGGAAGAGCTGGTGGTGGGCGACGACGGCAATCCCCGCCATCTGCCCTGGGAGGACTGGCGGGAGGGCGACGACGAAGACGTCTCCGCCTGGGTGCGGGCGACGTCCTCCTCTGGCAGCGCCGAGTTCGTGGGCCGGGTGCAGTGGTCCGGCGACCTCGGCCGGGGCGTGCAGGAGCCCGAGCCGCCGCAGCGGGAGGCCGACGAGGAGACGGGCGAGCCCTGGTGGGTGCTGTCGGAGAACCGGGGCGGTAAGTGATCGCAGTGCTCGCCGCGGCCACCAAGGTCGACCTGGCCGTGTTCGCGGTCAGCGCGGTGATCGTGATGGCCGGCGCCTTCGGGGTGGTCTTCTCCCGCAACCCGGTGCACTCCGCCCTCATGCTGGTCATGACCCTGTTCGGAGTGGCGGTGTTGTTCGTGGCCCAGGAGGCGCACTTCCTGGCGGTGGTCCAGGTGATCGTCTACGCCGGGGCCATCGTCGTGCTCTTCCTGTTCGTCATCATGCTGCTCGGCGTGGACCAGGAGGAGAACGTGGCAGCTGAGCGTCTCCGGGGGCAGCGGCCGGCGGCCATGGCGCTGGGTGGCCTCATGTTCTTCCTCGTGCTGTTGCTGGCCCAGGCCACCAACTGGGCCACCGGCACCCCCTCGGCCCGGGGCGCGGCCTCGGGTCCCGGCGAGAACGTCGAGAAGCTGGGGCGGTCGATCTTCACCACCTTCCTGCTGCCCTTCGAGGTCACCGCGGTCCTTCTCGTGATCGCCGTGGTGGGAGCTGTGGTGCTGGTGCGGCGATCGCCGAGCCTGCCCGAGGAGGGGGACGCCGAGGACGAGGCCGCTCCCGAACCCCGTGGGCAACGCCGGGACGAAGAGGTGCCGGCGTGACCGTGGACGGCAGCTGGTACCTGATCCTGGCTGCGCTGCTGTTCACGGTAGGGGCCATAGGGCTGTTGATCCGGCGCAACGTGCTCGTGATGTTCATGTGCGTGGAGTTGATGCTCAACGCGGTGAACCTCACTCTCGTCACCTTCGCCCGCATGCTCGACGACATCGGGGGCCAGGTGGCGGTGTTCTTCGTCCTCGTCGTCGCCGCCGCCGAGGTCGTGGTGGGGCTGGGCATCATCGTCTCGATCTTCCGGCGGCGAGTGGGCGCCACCGCCGACGACCTCCACATCCTCAAGGGCTAGGGCGGCCTCGGTGGAAGTCCTCGACGCCGCCTGGCTCATCCCGGCGCTGCCACTGGCTGGCTTCTTCACGCTGCTCGTGGCCGGCCGGCGGCTGGGCGACCCGCTGGCCGGATGGGTCGGAACCTCGGCCATGGCCGGCGCCTTCCTCGCCGCGCTGGTGATGTTCGGGCGCCTCCTCTCCCTGCCCGGAGAGGAGCGCCGTCACGTGGCCAGGCTGTTCGCCTGGGTACCGGTGGGGGGCTTGCAGGTGGACGTGGCCTTCCTGGTCGACCCCCTGTCGATCACGATGGCCCTGTTCGTCACTGGGATCGGCATGCTCATCCACCTGTACTCCGTGGGCTACATGCACGGTGACGAGCGCTTCCCCACCTTCTTCGTCTACCTGAACCTCTTCGCCTTCTCGATGCTGGTGCTGGTGCTGGCCGACAACCTCCTTCTCACTTTCCTGGGTTGGGAGGGAGTGGGAGCCTGCTCGTACTTCCTCATCTCCTTCTGGTTCACCCGGGAATCCGCGGCGGTGGCGGGCAAGAAGGCATTCGTCACCAACCGCATCGGCGACTTCGGCTTCATGATCGCCATGTTCCTGCTCTTCGCCAGCATCGGGTCGCTCGACTACTACGGCAGCGCCGGCGTCCTCACCAACGCCGAGCGGCTCTCCACCTACACGGCCTCGGCCGTCGCCCTGCTGCTCTTCCTCGGGGCCGTCGGCAAGTCTGCCCAGCTACCGCTGTTCGTCTGGCTCCCCGACGCCATGGAGGGCCCCACTCCCGTCTCTGCGCTCATCCATGCCGCGACCATGGTGACGGCCGGCGTCTACCTGCTGTGCCGGGCGGCTCCCATCCTGGTCGAGGCCGACCCCGCGGTGACCATGCTCATCGCCGTGGTGGGGGCGGCGACGGCGCTGTTCGCGGCCACCGTGGCCTGTGCGCAGGACGACATCAAGAAGGTCCTCGCCTACTCGACCGTGAGCCAGCTCGGGTACATGGTGCTGGCGGTGGGTTCGGGCGCCTACGTGGCCGCCATCTTCCACATGGTCACCCACGCGTTCTTCAAGGCACTTCTCTTCCTCGGCGCCGGTTCGGTCATCCACGGGCTGCACGACGAACAGGACATGAAGCGGATGGGCTCGCTGCGCAAGTGGATGCCGGTGACGTGGGCCACGTTCATGGTCGGGTGGCTGGCCATCTCCGGATTTCCGGGGCTGTCCGGGTTCTGGTCCAAGGACGAGGTCCTGGCCGGGGCCTGGGGGAGGAGCCCGCTTCTGTGGCTGGCCGGCGTGGTGACCGCCCTGCTCACCGCCTACTACATGAGCCGCCAGGTCTTCCTCGTGTTCTACGGCGAGGAGCGTTGGCGGAGCGAGCCCGCGTCCGACAAGTCCGAGCTGACCGAGCCTGAACCCGAGGTGGGCGCGCCGGCCGGCGGTCACGGCGGCGGCGCCGCCGAGCCCCACGAGTCGCCGTGGGTGATGACCCTGCCCCTGGTCGTGCTCGCTGGCCTGGCCGCGGTGGGAGGGCTGTTGAACCTGCCGCTCTTCTCCAAGACGCTTTTCCTGGAGCACTGGCTCGAGCCTTCCTTCGGTCACGCCGCCGAGCACCACGTGCTGGCGACCGGCACGAAGATCCTCCTCGGCGCCGCGGCCGGAGCGGCGGCGCTGGCCGGCATCGGGATCGCCTACGTCCGCTGGTACGGCCGGCGTCCGGAGGAGAACCAGGCACTGGAGCCGGCCCTGCTCAAGCGGGCGTGGGGCCTCGACGCCGCGTACGCCTCGGTGGTCGGTGGCCCCGGCCGTCTGGCCGCCAGCTGGGCTGCCTACACCTTCGACAAGCGCATAGTGGATGGGGCGGTGAACGGTGTGGCCACCCTGGTGCGGGAGGGTGGAGGGCGCCTCCGGAGGGTGCAGACCGGCTTCGTGCGCAACTACGCGCTGGGCATAGCCGGCGGGGTCGTGCTGCTCCTGGCCTGGACGCTGGCCCGGGTGGGGCTGTGAGCGGCCCGATGATGGCCATCGCCGAGTCGGGCTCGGGGCCCGCCTTCCCGCTGCTGAGCGCGCTGGTGGTGGTTCCCGCAGCAGGGGCCCTGGTGGTGGCCCTCTTGCCGCGGTACCAAGAAGGGGTCATCCGCGTCGTGGGCCTGGTGACGACGGTGGCGGCGGCCGTGCTCGCCACCTTCATGGCCATCAACTTCAAGGCGGGCGCCGACGGGTTCCAGTTCCTCACCCGCCAGCAGTGGATCCCAGAGTTCGGGATCTCCTGGAAGCTCGGGGTGGACGGCATCTCGCTCTGGCTGGTCGTCCTCACCGCCCTGCTGTTCCCCATCGCCCTGGCGGGACCGATCGTCAAGAAAGACGTCAAGAACTACACGGCGTGGATGCTCGTTCTAGAAGCCGGTTGCCTCGGCGTGTTCCTCGCCCTCGACCTCCTGGTCTTCTTCTTCTTCTTCGAGATCGTGCTCGTGCCCATGTACTTCCTGATCGCGGGCTGGGGCTACGAGAACCGGGTGTATGCCAGCCTCAAGTTCTTCCTCTACACCCTGTTCGGCTCGGCCTTTTTGTTGGTGGGGATGCTGAGCCTCGTGTTCCTGCACCAGCGGGCCACGGGTGAGTTGACCTTCGACCTGGTCCGACTGGCCGAGAGCCAGTCGCTGGCCGAGTCCACTGCGCGGTGGCTGTTCCTGGCCTTCGCCGTCGCGTTCGCCGTGAAGGTCCCGCTGTTCCCCGTCCACACCTGGCTTCCCGACGCCCACACCGAGGCGCCGACGGCGGGCTCGGTGATCCTGGCCGGAGTCCTGTTGAAGCTGGGCACCTACGGGATCCTCCGCTTCGGGCTGTACCTGTTCCCCGCCGCCGCCGTCGACCTTGCGCCGGTGCTGCTCACCATGGCCACGATCGGCATCGTCTACGGCGCCCTCGTGGCGGCCATGCAGAAGGACCTGAAGCGCCTGGTGGCGTACTCGTCGGTGGCCCACCTCGGCTTCATCATCCTGGGCACCTTCGCGTTCACCCGCCAGGGCCTCTCCGGCGGCGTGCTCCAGATGGTCAACCACGGCATCTCGACCGGGGCGCTGTTCCTCCTCGTCGGCATGATCTACGAGCGCCGGCACACCCGCCAGATCGCCGAGTTGAACGGGTTGCAGAAGCCGGCGCCGGTGCTGGCCGCCGTGTTCATGGTCGTGATGCTCTCCTCGGTGGGCCTGCCGGTGCTCAACGGCTTCGTCGGCGAGTTCCTGATCCTGCTAGGAACCTTCGCCACCCACCGCTGGTACGCAGTCGTGGGCACCGCCGGCGTCGTCCTGGCCGCGGTGTATCTCCTGTGGGCCTACCAGCGGGTGTTCCACGGCGAGCCGCAGGGTGACAACCGGACCATCCCCGACATGACCTGGCGGGAGCGGGGCGTCATGGTGCCCCTGCTGGTCGCCATCGTCGCACTGGGGGTCTACCCGAAGCCGGTGCTCGACCGGATCGAGCCTTCGGTGGCCAGCCTGGTGGCCCACATCGAACAGCACAGCGACTTCCGGGAGCCGGGAGTGGCCAAGGGTAGGGGTGCCGGCGCCGACAAGGCGCCAGAGGAGCCACACGCGGCTGACGGGGGCCACCCATGAGCCTGCTCGCCCAGGCCGGCGAACAACTGGGCCCGGTGGCTCTCCCGCCGCTGGCCTACTCCGACATCGGGCCCATCCTCGTTCTCACCACCGCAGCGTTGGTGCTCCTGACCATCGCTTCGCTGGTGAAGGGCAGGCCGCCGGCCGGGTTCTATGCCCTCTTCACCCTCTGCAGCGCCGGCGTCGGCCTCCTCTCGTCGGCATGGCTGTGGCTCACGCTGGACGAGCAGGGGCCCCGCTTCGCCTTCGCCAACATGATCGCCGTCGACGGCTTCGCCATCTTCTTCTTCGTGGTCGTGTGCATCTCGATCGCATTGGCCGCCTTGGTGGCCGACAGCTACCTCCGCAGAGAAGGCCTCGACGGGCCGGAGTTCTACGTGCTCGCCCTGCTGTCGGGAGCCGGCGGCATGCTGATGGCTGCCGCCAACGACCTGATCGTTATCTTCCTCGGCCTCGAGACCCTGTCGATCGCCCTTTTCGTGCTGGCCGGCTTCCACCGCCGGCGCAGCGAGTCGAGCGAGGCCGCCATCAAGTACTTCGTCCTATCGGCGTTCTCGTCGGCGTTCCTGCTCTACGGGATAGCGCTCACCTACGGCGCAACCGGCACCACCAACCTGGCCGGGATAGCGCAATGGCTGGCCGCCAACATCGCCGTCAGCAACGGGGTGTTGCTGGCCGGCACCGCGCTGCTGCTCGTGGGCTTCGGCTTCAAGGTGGCGGCCGTGCCCTTCCACACCTGGACACCCGACGTCTACCAGGGCTCGCCCACGCCCGTCACGGCGTTCATGGCCGGCGCTTCGAAGGCGGCCGGGTTCGCGGCGTTGCTCCGGGTGTTCTTCTCCACCTTCGGGGTGCTCAGCCTCGACTGGAAGCCGATCGTGTGGGCCTTGGCTGTTGCCAGCCTGGTTGTGGGTTCGGTCCTGGCCGTGGTGCAGAACGACATCAAGCGGATGCTGGCCTACTCCTCCATCAGCCACGCCGGATACGTCCTCGTGGGCTTGCAGGCCGCCAGCGACCGGGGGATCGCGGGCGCTCTCTTCTATCTACTCGCCTACACCTTCATGGTCATGGGGTCCTTCGGCATCGCAACCCTCGTCGGCCGGCGGGGTGACGCCGAGCACCAGTTGGAGGCCTACCGCGGGCTTTCCACCCGGCGACCGGCCCTCGCCCTCGGCTTCGCCGTGCTTCTCATGGCCCAGGCCGGCGTCCCCTTCACCTCGGGCTTCCTGGCCAAGTTCTACGTGATCTCGGCTGCGGCCGACAGCGGGTCCTACGCGTTGGCCCTGGTGGCAATGCTGGCGGCCGTGGTGGCGGCGTTCTTCTACCTGCGGGTGATCCTGGTGATGTTCTCGCCGGTGGAGGAGGGTGGCGACAGCTCCCGGGTGCCGGTGCCGTTCTCGGCCGCCCTGGGTCTCATCTCGGCGGTCGCCTTCACCCTCGTCGCCGGCTTCCCCATCACCTCCGGCGCGTTCTTCGAGTTCGCCCGGCGGGCCACCCTGTTGTTCTGAGCCGGCTTCCCGTCCTCGGGCCCGCGCACCTGTGTCAGCCGGCGCCGCTCTTCAGGGCCCATCCCTCGAGGGTGCGCTTGACCCGGCCCAGGAAGGCCGGCGCCAGTATCACCTCCAGGGCCTCGAGCAGTGCCGGCAGCGGTGGGTAGTTGGCGAGGACCCAACGGGCGAACATCCCGTCGTCCATCCACGCCGCCAGCTCGGGGGCCACCAGCGTCGTCTCCGACTGACGCACCACGCTGGTGCGCAGTGTCCGCCAGTCCAGGGTGTCGGCAAGGGCGCGGCCGGCGGTGGTGAGGTCGTCGACGCCGGGCCGCCGGCCCAACGACCGCAGCCACGCAGACGCGGGGTGCCCCTGGGCTGCCTCCGCCCAAGAGATCCCCCTCGGCGCAGACAACAGCCGCTGCAGCCACATGACGGCGAACAGCTCCGCCGTGGTCGTGGGAGGAGGAGGCGTGGGTACCCCGAGGCACCTACGGAGCGCGTCGACGACCGCTCCCTGCGGCGGCTCGTCGGTGACCGTGCCGTCGTCCAGCGCGGCGGTGGCGCAGGCGTTGCCCGTGCGGTCGACCAACGTCACCACCCGCACCCGGCGACGCTCGGGGTGCGCGGAGGGGCATTCGCTGGTGGTGCCGTGACGGACGTCGGCGGTGGTCGACGGGGCGGCCCATCCGAAGCACACGGCCCCGAGCGCCAACCACTGGTCGGGCGCTCGGAAGCCCAGGAGGTGGTCGAGGGGGTGGACGCCCTCCGGAAGAGCTCGCTGTCCCAGGAGCACGACCGAGGGGTCGGACCTGTCGGTTTCGACCATCACGAGCCGGTGGGGCTGGAACCACCCCTCGCCGGTGGATGCAGCATCGACCAGGGTGACCAGTCGGTCGAGGAGGTCGACCTCGGCCAAGCGGGGTGCGGGGGCGGGGATCACGGGCGGCACCTCTCGTTCGTCGAAAAACGAAGGAGCCGGCGGAGGGTGAGCGCCCTTGTCGCAACGCGGGGCTCCGATCCACCGCGCCCGATCAGCCAACCATCATCGGGGCGCAGCAGGCAAGGACTGCCGCGTGATTTTCAACGAGCCCGGTCGAGCCGGATCTGCACCGCCGATCCACTGCCGGCGGTGTCGGCGAACGCCACAGTCGCACCCATCGCCTCGACCAGCCGGGTGACGATCGAGAGGCCGAGCCCGATGCCGGGGCCGTCGCTGGGCCGGTCGAGGCGACCGAACGGCTCGAACACGGTTGACCGCTCGGCGGCCGGCACACCGGGTCCGCCGTCGGACACGGTCAACACGACGTGGCGGTCTCCGTCGGCTTCGAAGATCAACCGAACCGGTGGTCGGCCGTGGAGGTGGGCGTTGTCGATCAGTTCCTTGACCGCCCGGCGCAGCGTCTGCGTCCGCCCCACCACCAGCAGCGACCTCGGGCCCCGCAGGTCGGTCGGGCGGCCGATCCTTTCTGCCTCGCCGACCAGGTCGCGGCCCACAGCAGCAGCGTCAACTCGCTCGTCGACGGCGGGCTCGACGAAGTTGACCGAGGCGGCCGACCTCATGTGCTTGAGCATCACGGCAAGGTGGTGTGCGGCATCCGGTGCGCCCTCCCGCCGCTGTTTTTCGTACAGTCGGGCCTCGGCCAGGGCGTTGGCGGCGATGCCGGCGAACACGCCGGCGGCGACGAGGTCGTGGTTGGCGTAGTGACGCCCGGCCACGGCGGACAGGTTGAGGATGCCGAACAGGCGGCCTTGTTGGACGAAGGGCACGCACATCGCGCTGTCGACGGAGCGCCGGAGCTTTCCGGTCCGGCCCGAGACCAAGATCGCCTTCTGGGTCGCCGCCACCTTGCCGGCGATGCCCTGACCGAAGGGGACACGTGCGCCCAGCGCCGCGGGATTGTCCGGCGCTGCCACGACCTCGAGCTCGCCGGCGCCGGCAACGAGCATGATCGAGCCCTCTGCCTCGAAGAGCCGGGCCGCGCTCGTCAGGATGACATCGAGGACCGCATCCACCTGTAGCGGCGCCGACTCCCCGTTGCCTCCCCCAGCCACGCCGTCGATGGTGGCAGAAACCGGGGGCGGGAAGGCAACGCGCTCTTCAGCGGGCGCTGAAGGCGCGGGCGGCCTCCAGCGCCGGGGTGGGGTCGCGCTCGGTGAACGCTCCTTCCACCTTCATGCAGTCCCCCTCTGTGAGGCCCCACAGCCCGGGCTCGCCGGCATCGGCAGCAGCGAAGATGCGCAGGACCGAGCCGTCGGGACCGAACACCGTGCCGGTGAGGAGGGTGCCCTCCGCCAGGGGCTCGAACTGCAGGTCCACCGCCACCTCCTCCCCCGCCGGCGCAACGTCTGCGCCGGGCCGGACACCGACCGTTCCGGCGAGCTCCTCGCCCACCGCAACGGTGACGGGGCCGCCGGTATGGTGCAGCTTCGCCACCGTCAACAGCCGCGACTCGGGGCGGATGCTTATGAGGAGTCCGGCGCTCGCCCAACCGCGCCTCGAACGGTCGACCACAACCGGTCTGGGCGGCAGGTGGTAGAGCCAGCATCCACCGCCGCAGGCGTCCGCCTGCCAGCCCGGCACCGGATGCTCCACGGTCACCACCCGCGTCCCGGACGGCAACTGCGCAAGGCGGGGTGCCAGCCGCTGCAAGGTGGCGGTGCTCAGGTAGGCGAACACGACATCGGCATCGAGCGGCGCCTGCGTGAAATCGGCTTCCGTGACGAGCCCGTCGACCCCGTGGTCCCGAAGGAGCTCCCGGGCTCTCGCCGCCAGCTCGGGATCGACCTCGATGCCCCGGACCGACGCACTTCGAAGGACGGCTGCTCGCAGCAGCACCCGGCCGTCGCCACACCCAACGTCGAGCAGCCGGTCTCCGGGGCCGAGGCCGGCGAGGTCGAATGCGAGGTCGACGCGCTCGTCACTGGTAGCCGACCAGGAAGGCCAGCGAGGCGTGGGAGACGGCCGGAGCTGCCGGGCGGCCGCCAGCACCGGCTCCATCCGGTCCTCGCCGGCCGCGGCAGCCACGTCTTGGCACCCTGGCTCGTTCAGCCCCCACACCCCGGGTTGGCCCGGATCCACGACCGCGAACACCCTCAAGCTCGCGCCGGCGGCGCCAGTGCCCAGATCCACGGCACCGCCGACAAAGGTTCCCTCCGGGAGGGGATCGAAGCGCAGGTCGACCACCACTTCGGCGCCGGCCTCGGCCTCGTCGGCTCCGGCCCTGACCGCGGCGACGTCCGCCAAGGCGCCGGTGACCTTGATGTCGACGCGCCCGCCGGGGTGGTGCAGCTTCGTGGCCACCAGGGTGGAGTGATCGGGGCGCAGGCTGATGAGCAGGCCCGCCGTCGGCCACCCCCGGTGGTCCCGTTCGACCTCCTGCATCGCCACGGGGAGCCGGTAGAGGTAGCAGCCGTCGGCGGTTGCCGTCGCCACCCAGCCCGGTACGGCGTAACCGGTGGTGATCACCCGCGTCCCGGCGGCGAGGCCGTGGAGTCGGGGGGAGAGCCGTTGCAACGTGGCCGGGCTGAGGTAGGCGAACACCACGTCGGCGTCGAGAGGCGCTTCGGCGAAGTCCGCTTCGACGACGGTGCCGTCGATGCCGTTCTCCTCGAGCAGGGCGCGGGCTGTGGCCGCAAGGTCGGCGTCGAGCTCGACCCCCGTGACCGTGGCCTGGCGCTGTTGCGCGGCCCTCAGCAAGACCCGCCCGTCGCCACACCCCAAGTCGATGAAGTGCTCGCCGGCGGTCAGGTCGGCTAGCTCGAGCGCCCGGTCGATTCGGTCCTCAGTCGTCGCAGCCCAGAACGGCCACCCCGGCACGCCAGGGGTTCTACCAGACCGCTACCAGGCTCCGGCCATAGGCCTCTGGGGAATCGGCCGCCGGCGCCGCGCTGGCGGCGCCACGGGCCTCCCGCAACTCCGCGACCGCCGAACGAACCGCTTCCAGCGTCGTCTCCGTGAGCAGGTGGCGCCGGCCCAGCTCCGCCATCCAGCGGCCACTCTGGTCGCCGAAGAGAATGGCGACCGAGTCCACGACCTTCACCCCCGCCGGCTCCTCCGTGAGTCCCGGGCCGAACGCGAGCACAGCCGGCACGACCTCGACCCGCACCTCTTTCGCAGCCAGCGTGCGGCGCAGCCGTTCCGCGGCGACCCGAGCCCGGATGGAGGGCTTTCCCCTCGGATCGGGCCGGTTTGTCCACATGACCTGCACCGCCAGGACGCCGGCAGGACCAATGGCGACATGGTCGATGTCGATGCCGTCGATGGAGATGTCGTCGGCGACGTACCAGCCCGCGTCCCGCAGGGCGTGGAGCACCCTGCGCTCGTCGCCTTCAAAGGGGCCCAGGGCCGCGGTTGGGAGCGGCCCTGCCAGCATCCGCAGGACTCGCCGCAGGACGGATGATCCGCGCCGTGGGCCCCTGCCCACGGGAGGAGCGGATGCCTCAGAGGCGATGCTTTGCGTCATTGTGGGGTTGTCGGCAGGGGAGGTGAACACCTGTAGACACCGGCCCGGTCGTCGAAGCGGGAACCGCATGCCGCTGAGTTCCCGTCAAAGTTCGACCGCCCGCGGGCGTCAGCGCCCGGGGAGCCCGAGGCCCCCCGGAGCGGGCAGATGAGAGGCCGGCGACAGGCGGCGCAGCAGGCTCGGATGGGCCTTTTGGCTAACCGCGAACCCCCTCACTAGGCTCCCGCCCCGATGTCGGACTTCCTTCGGAGCTACCTCACGGTGGCGATCCTCGGAGGGGCCGCTTTCCTGCTCGTAGGGGGCTTGCTCGGCCTCGGCAGGTTGATCAGGCCCCGCCGACCACAACCCCAGAAATACATCCCTTACGAAAGCGGCGTGGATCCTGTGGGCACCGGGTGGTCCCAGAGCCAGATCCGCTATTACGTCTTCGCTCTCCTGTTCGTCTTGTTCGACGTGGAAGCGGTCTTCATCTTTCCGTGGGCGGTCCGTCTCGAGGAGCTGGCCCTCTTCGGGCTCGTCGAGATGATCGTGTTCATCGTCATCCTCGCCCTCGGCCTCGTCTACGCATGGCGCAAAGGGGTGCTCCGGTGGGTCTAGTGGAGTCGGGGAAGGTGCCCAAGCCGCTGTCGTGGTTGCTCAACTACAGCCGCAAGTACTCGCTGTGGGTCTACCAGTGGGGCCTCGCGTGTTGTGCCATCGAGATGGGCGCGGCCTTCGGTTCACCCCGCTACGACGTGATGCGTCTGGGCGTCATCCCCCTGCCCGCCTCCGCCCGCCAGGCTGACCTGGTGGTCGTCTCGGGCACTGTGACCGACAAGATGGCCCCTCCCATCCGCAGGCTCTGGGAGCAGATGCCGGACCCGAAGTACGTGATCTCGATGGGGAGCTGCGCGAACTGCGGCGGCCCCTATTGGGACAGCTACTCGGTCACCAAGGGCATCGACCAGATCATCCCCGTCGACGTCTACGTCCCAGGATGCCCACCCCGGCCCGAGGCTCTGCTCGAGGGCATCGTCTTGCTCCAGCAGCGCATCCAGCACGAGGACATGGCCGACCGGTGGCGGGGAGAGCCGCTGGTGGTCGGAGGCGGCCCCATCTCATGAGCGAGACTGGGCCCGAGCGGCCCTCCCAGCCGGGTGACGGCCCGCCCGAACGGATGGACCTCCACGAAACCTCGACCCCGGAGGGTCAGCGGCCAGCCGAAGAGTCCGGTTCCCCGCAGAGCGTGGGCGGAGAGCCGGCCCCGGAGGCGTCCCCGGCCCAACCGCCCGCCGACGCCACCGCCACTCCGTCTCCGGCAGTGACCGCCTCTGGCGACCAGTCCCAGCCCGAGCCCGACCCCCCGCCCGCCCCGGAACCGGACCCAATCCGCGACCAGCTCGTGGAGCGTCTGCGGGCGGTCCTGGGGGAGGCGGTCGTGGACTCCGTGGTGCAGAAGGGCGACTTGTGGGTGCGGGTGCACCGGGACGCCTGGCGCCGGACGGCGCAACTCCTGAAAGACAGCGGTTTCACGTACTTCTGCTTCTTGTCGGGCATCGACTGGCTCCCTAATCCGGAGCTGTCGAACCGCTACGAGCAGGTCTTCACCGCGGAAGGGGACGGGGCCGACCCTGAGGAGACCACGCCCTCCACCATCGAGACGGGGCTGGCGGGAGGCGAAACCCGGTTCCAGGTCTTTGCCCGCCTCTACGACGTGCAGCGAAAGTTCGGCGTCACCATCAAGGCGGACCTCGACGACGAGGCTCCGAGCGTGGAGAGCATCTCGTCCGTCTACCGGGGCGCCGATTGGCACGAGCGGGAGACATGGGAGATGTTCGGGTTCGACTTCGTCGGTCACCCGGGGCTGCGTCACCTCTACCTGCCCACCGGCTTCGAGGGGTTCCCTCTGCGCAAGGACTTCCCACTGCTTGCACGGGTGGTGAAGCCGTGGCCGGGCCTGGTGGACAAGGAGCCCGTGCCGGGCGAAGACGAAGAGGAGGTGCCTGCCACGTGACCATCACCCAGCATCAACAGCAGGCCTACATCGCCGGCCAGGCCGCCGAGGCCCGCCTCCGCTTCGAGCTCGAGACAGAGGGAATGACCCTCAACATCGGGCCTCAGCATCCCGCCACGCACGGGACGCTCCGCATCGTGGTCCGCCTCGACGGCGAGCAGGTCGTGTGGGCCGATCCCGTCTGCGGCTACATGCACCGCGGCTACGAGAAGCTGTGCGAGGTCCGCAAGTACCAGCAGGTGACCACCCTCATCAACCGGATCGACTGGTTGGGGCACTTCGCCAACGAGGTGCCCTTCATCCTGGCCGTCGAACAGCTGTACGACGTGGAGGCGCCTCCTCGGGCGCAGTGGATCCGCACGATCTTCTTCGAGATGGCCCGTATGGCCAACCTCGGCTTGTTCCTGGGGGACATGGGAGTTCAGCTGGGGGCCATCACTCCGGTGTTCTTCGCCTTCCGCGACCGCGAGCACGTGCTCAACCTCATGGAGGCTGCCACCGGGGGCCGCTTCCATCCCAACTACGACCGGGTCGGGGGTCTCAAGGAGGATCTGCCCAAGGGTTGGGTGGACGAGTGCAAAGAGGTGATGAAGCGCCAGCGGGAGTTCTGCGACGAGATGGAGGAGCTCCTGGTCGGAAACGAGATCTTCCAGACCCGCACCCGCGGCATCGGGGTGATCCCCCAACAGATAGGTCTCGACTACGGATTGTCAGGCGCCAACATCCGCGCCAGCGGCGTCGACTGGGACCTCCGGCGGGACCGGCCCACGCCCTTGGCCTGGAAAGAGGCCGACTGGAAGGTGTGGACCCACCCCGACGGCGACTCCTTCGCCCGCTACTGGGTGCGGCTGCAGGAAGTTCGGGAGTCGACCAAGATCGTCGACCAGCTGCTGGAAGGCCTCCCGTCTGGGCCGGTGATGGCCAAGATGCCGGCCCGCCTCCGGGTGCCCAAGGGAGAGGCCTGGGTCAACACCGAGAACCCGTTGGGGGAGATGGGCTACTACGTCGTCAGCGACGGTGGCCCCAGCGGGCCCTTCCGCTGCAAGATCCGCTCCGCCAGCTTCAACAACATCTCCATCGTGCCGTGGCTGCTCCGCGGCGTCTACGTTCCCGACGTCATCACCATTCTCGCCAGCCTCTACTTCATCCTCGGCGACATCGATAGATGAGTTCGCCGTCACTCGCTCGCTGCGCTCGCTCCGTTCCGGCGAGTTCGTTGTGCCGCCCTTCGGGCGGCGCTGTCTCTGGCTCGATCGACCGGCAGAGCCGGATCGATCGAGGGGAGGGGGGTTGATGCTGGCGCTTTCTTATCCGGTGGAGACGGCCATCAAGATGGGGGCGGTGCTGGCCGTCATCCCGGTGGGGGCACTGATCCTCGTCTACGTCTTCCTGTTCAAGATGATGAGCCACATGCAGAGCCGGCTGGGTCCGATGGAGGCGGGCTTCCACGGGACGCTGCAGCCGGTGGTGGAGGGTGTGAAGTTCCTCCAGAAGGAGGACCTCATCCCGAACGGAGCGGACCGGCGGATCTTCGCACTGGCCCCGCTCGTGGTCATCATCGCCACGTTCCTCATCTACGCGGTGATCCCGGCCGGGCCCGACCTCGTCATCTCCAACCTCGACGTGGGCGTCTTCTATGCCCTGGCCGTTGGCTCGCTGTCCGTACTCGGCGTCCTCATGGCCGGTTGGGCGTCGGCCAACAAGTACTCGCTGCTCGGCTCGCTACGGGCTGCGGGGCAGCTGATCGCCTACGAGCTCCCGCTGGTGCTGGCCGTCGTGGGGGTTGTGATCCAGGCCGGGACGATGAGCCTGTCCGGCATCGTCGAGGCCCAGGCCGAAGGAGAGATCTTCGGCTTCGGCGGCATCGGCAACCCTTACATCCTCACTCAGTTCATCGGCTTCGCGCTGTTCGTGGTCTCCTCGCAGGCCGAGCTGACCCAGGCGCCCTTCGACATGCCGATCGCCGAGTCCGAGCTCGTCGCCGGCTACATGACCGAGTACAGCGGGTTCCGGTTCCTGTTCTTCTTCATCGGTGAGTTCGCCACTGCCTTCGCCCTTTCGGCCATCGCGGCCACCCTCTTCCTCGGCGGCTGGTACTTCCCCGGCCTCGGGACCGACGGCGCCCTCGCCAACCTGGCGGGACCCATCGTGCTCATGGGCAAGATCATGCTGATGGCCTTTTTCATCTTCTGGATGCGCTTCACCTACCCGCGGCTGCGGGAGGACCAGTTGCAGACCTTCGCCTGGAAGTGGCTGATCCCCATCTCGCTGGTCAACATCGCCGTCACGGGCGTGCTGAAGGTGGCCTTCTGATGCCGGAGATCCCCGGGCAGGGCCTGGTCAAGGGTCTGGGTGTGACGCTGCGGACCATGATGCGCCCTGCCGTCACCGTGCAGTACCCCCACGACAAGGAGGCTCCGCCCACCCGAGCCCGGGGCGTGATCGCACTGCTCGAGGAGAACTGCACCGTCTGCATGCTGTGTGCCCGCGAATGCCCGGACTGGTGCATCTACATCGAGGGCCACAACGACAAAGCTCCCCCCCGCCGCGAAGGCGGCAAGCCCCGCACCATCAACATCCTCGACCGCTTCGACATCGACTACGGCCTTTGCATGTACTGCGGCATCTGCGTCGACGTCTGCCCCTTCGACGCGCTCTTCTGGTCGCCGGAATACGAGTACTCCGAGATCAACATCGCCGACCTGTTGCACGACAAGCGCCGGCTGGGCGAGTGGATGGACACCGTGCCCGAACCACCGCCGCTCGAGGCGGGGGCACAGGGCAAGCTCAGGAAGGGCCCCGCCGAGGCGCGGGCCAAGAGCCGGTAGCGGCCGGTGAGCGGAGCGAACGTCGCCTTCGGGGTTCTTGCCGCGGTCATGGCGGTCTCTGCCATCCGGGTGGTGACGACCAAGAACGTCGTCCACGCCGCGCTGTACCTCGTCCTGGTGCTCGCCGGAGTGGCCGGGATCTTCATCCTCCTGGCCGCAGAGTTCCTCGCCATCGTGCAGATCCTCGTCTACATCGGCGCCATCGTCGTGTTGTTCCTCTTCGGCATCATGCTCACCCGGGCGCCGATCGGACGAGCCCCCGATCTCGACAACGACCAGCGTGCCATCGGGGCCGTCGTGGCCATGTTCCTTTTCGGGGTGCTGGGCTGGATCCTCTATGACGGCTTCGGCGACACCCAGCTGCAGTTGCGCGACGTGGGCCGAAGCGGAGATGTCGGCGCGTCCATCTTCTCCACCTTCGTCGTCCCCTTCGAGGTCATCTCCGTCCTGCTTCTCGCTGCCCTGGTGGGCGCGGTAGTGATCGCCAGGAGGGACTGATGTACCTGATGCAGTTCCTGGTTCTGGCCGCCTTCCTGTTCTGCGTCGGCGTCTACGGCGTCCTCGTCCGGAAGAACGCGGTGCTGGTTCTGATGTCGATCGAGTTGATCCTCAACTCGGTCAACATCAACTTGGTCGCTCTGGGCGTGTACCGGGGCTACGACCAGGCCATCGTCGGCCAGGTCTTCTCCCTCTTCGTCATCGCTGTTGCCGCCGCCGAGGTGGGCATCGGACTGGCCATCGTGCTGCTCATCTACCGCAACCGCGCCTCCATCGACCTCTCAGAGGTCGACCTCATGAAGGGTTAGCCGGCGCCGCATGGTGCTTCAGAACATCTGGGTCATCCCGGCCATCACGGCCTCTTCGTTCGTCCTCATCCTGTTGTTCGGTCGCCGCCTACCCAACAAGGGGGCGGAGTTCGGGCTGATGGCCCTGACCATGACGTTCGCGCTGGCCAGCATCGGTGCGGCGCAGTGGGTGGGTCGACCCGCCGACCTGGAGGTCGAGCCTGCGTCGACCATCAAGTCGGCCGAGGCCCACGACGAGGAGGGCGGGGACGAGGACCACGGCAACAAGTCGGACAAGGGACACGCCGGCGAAGGAGCCAAGGAGCACGCCGGCGAAGGAGCCAAGGAGCACGCGGAGGAGCAAGACGAGGGTGGTCACGGCGCCGAGGGCACCGTGGCCGAAGCGGGGGAGGGTGACGAGGACCACGGCGGCGGCCACGAGGCCGAGCCGATCCGCCGTCCTGTCGACCGCCGGTGGGCCTGGTTCCAGACCGGCGACGTGAAGGTGCAGGCAGGCACCCATGCCGACGGGTTGGCCATGGCCATGCTGTTCGTGGTCAGCCTGATCTCGTTGCTCGTGCACGTCTTTTCGTTCAGCTACATGCACGGCGACGAGCGGTTCACGCACTACTACGCCGCGCTGTCGCTGTTCACCACCGGGATGTTCGTCCTCGTCACCGCCAGCAACACCTTGCAGGCCCTGTTCGGCTGGGAGCTCATGGGCCTGTGCTCGTTCATGCTCATCGGCCACTGGTGGGACCGCGACGGCAACAAGAACTCCAGCGCCGCCCTCAAGGCGTTCTTCACGACCCGCACCGGAGACGTGGGCCTGCTCGTCGGCATCTCCATCCTGTTCTTCGCCGCCGGCCAGACCTTCGACATAGAGACCACCAATCGGGCCGCGCTGACCGGCCAGATCGGTTCTGGTGTGTTGCTGGCCGCGGCCGCCGCCCTTCTGGTGGCCGTCATCGGTAAGAGCGCGCAGTTCCCCCTGCACACGTGGCTGCCCGATGCGATGGCGGGCCCGACCCCGGTGTCCGCCCTCATCCACGCCGCGACCATGGTGGTCGCCGGCGTCTACCTGGTGGCTCGCCTCTACGGCGTGTTCTGGGTCGCCTTCGACATCGGCGGCGGCGGCATCAACCCGGTGGCCGTCGTGGGGGCCGTCACCATCCTCATCGCCGCAGCCCTGGCCTTCGTCCAGGCCGACATCAAGAAGGTGCTCGCCTACTCCACCGTCAGCCAGTTGGGCTTCATGATCATGGCGTTGGGGGTCGGGGCGTGGACGGCCGGCATCTTCCACCTCTTCACCCACGCCTTCTTCAAGGCCTGCTTGTTCCTCGGCGCCGGCTCGATCAGCCACTCCGGGTCGCACCACTCCTTCGACATGGTCAAGGACATGGGGGGCCTCAAGGACAAGATGCCCTGGACCTTCCGCACCTTCTTGGTGGCTACGGCCGCGCTCGCCGGCGTTCCGCCTCTGGCCGGGTTCTGGTCGAAGGACGAGATCCTCCTGGGCGCCGGGAAGAACGGGTACGGGCTGTTCATGGTGGTGGGTCTGATCGGCGCCTTCATGACGGCGGCCTACATGACCCGATGCGTCTATCTCACCTTCTTCGGGGAGCCACGGGGAGCAGCGGCCCACCACCACCCCCACGAATCGCCACCGCTCATCGTCGTTCCCCTGCAGGTCCTGGCTGTGCTCTCCGTCTTCGCCGGCTTGCTCAACGCCCCGTTCTTCGGCGAGTTGTTCGGGAAGTGGACCTCCAACAGCACCGTGCTCGGCGCCGGCATCGCCCACCACGAGTTCTCCCTGGTGGCGGCCGCGCTGTCCATCGCCGTCGCCTTCGGCGGCATCGCCACCGGCTACGCCTACTACTGGAAGGGCTTCCGCGTCGGCAGCCTGCGCCACGACCGGGGGCCCACGGGAATGTTGTACCGGCTCCTCGTGCGCAAGTACTACCTGGACGACCTCTACGAAGGCTTCATCGTCCGCGGCATCCGGGAACCGGTCGCCCGGGCCGCCTACTGGACGAACCAGAAGGTCATCGACGCCGTGGTGAACGGCGCAGGCATCGCGGCCCGGGGCATCGCCCGGTTCGTCTACGAGATCATCGACCAGCGTGGAATCGACGCCGCCGTGAACGGAGCGGGCATCGCCTCCTCCGAGACCGGCGGGCTGCTCCGCTACATCCAGACTGGCCGCGTCCAGCAGTACGCGGCCCTCATGCTCGGTGCCGCCGGCGTCTTCGCGCTGGCGCTGGCGCTGCTGTAAGGAGATTGATGAACTGGTTCGACGACTGGGCCCTGACGCTCGCGGTGTTCCTGCCGATGGTGGGCGTGGCCGTATTGGCGCTGATCCCCCGGGCCAACGAGGACCTCCACAAGCTGGTGGCCCTCGTCACCAGCGGCGCCACCTTGGCTGTCGGCGTCGGCATCCTCACCCGCTTCGACTACAGCCGCAGTCGCATGCCGCAGTTCGAGGTGGACCGCGGCTGGATCGATGTGATCAACAGCCGGTACCACGTGTTCGTCGACGGGATCTCACTCCCGCTCCTCGCCCTGTCCATGCTCATCACGGTCCTCTGCGTGATCTATTCGTGGAACCACTTCCCCGAGCCCCACAACCCGAAGGCGTTCCTCATCCTCATGCTCGTGCTCGAGACCGGGATGAACGGCACCTTCGTGGCTGAAGACCTGATCCTGTTCTTCGTGTTCTTCGAGCTCGTCCTGCTGCCGATGTACTTCATGATCGGCGTGTGGGGCGGCGAGAACCGCCAGTACGCCTCGATCAAGTTCTTCCTCTACACGCTGTTCGGCTCGGCGCTGATGATCCTGAGCTTCCTGGCCCTGTTCTTCCTCGCCCCCAACACTGCCGGCCAGAACACCTTCGACATCCCCGAGTTGGTCGCGGCCGGCGCCAGCATCCCCCGCAGCACCCAGATCCTCATCTTCGCCGGCCTGTTCATGGGCTTCGCCATCAAGGTCCCCATGTTCCCGTTCCACACCTGGCTTCCGGATGCCCACACCGAGGCGCCCACCGTCGGGTCGGTGATCCTGGCCGCCGTGCTCCTCAAACTCGGCACCTACGGGTTCATCCGCATCGCCCTGCCCATCCTGCCCGAGGCGGCCGAGGCGTGGGCGCCGTGGATCGGGGGACTGGCCGTGATCGGCATCATCTACGGCGCGCTCGGGTGCCTGGCCCAGCGGGACATGAAACGGCTGATCGCCTTCTCGTCGGTGGCCCACATGGGCTACGTGATGCTGGGCATCTCCACCCTCACCGACTACGGAGTCAACGCCGCGGTGTTCGGCATGGTCGCCCACGGACTCATCACCGGGATGCTGTTCTTCTTGGCTGGGTCCATCCACGAGCGGTATCACACCCGTGAGCTGGCCCGTCTCGGTGGCATCCTCAAACAGGCCCCGCACCTGGGCTGGATCCTGGGCTTCTGCGCCTTTGCATCGCTGGGCCTGCCCGGGCTGGCCGGCTTCTGGGGCGAGTTCCCGGCGATACTGTCGGCCTACAGTCCGGCGGAAGCCCTCGACGAGGGCCTGTTCCGGATCTACATGGTCGTCGCCGCCATCGGCACGGTCCTCGCTGCCGGCTACCTGCTCTGGATGTTCCAGCGGACCGCCTTCGGCCTGCCGAAGGAGGAGTTCTCCGACGCCCACATCCATGACGTGCACGGCCCGGAGTGGATCGCCTGGACCCCGTTGCTCGTGCTCATCGTCGTTCTCGGGATCTTTCCAAACCTGCTGTTCGGCATCACCGACGACGCGGTGGGGGTCGTGACCCAGGCCTTCGCCAGAGTCGGCGGCTGACGTGTACGGAGCGATGCTCGCTGCGGCGCAGGCCGCGACGGATTTCGTGACGCCGAAGCTCGACTACGCCGCCCTGGCCCCCGAGATGATCCTCACCGGTGTCATCGTCGTCGTCCTGCTGCTCGACCTGTTCCTGGACGAGACGCAGAAGTACGTCATCCCGAGCATTGCCGGCTTCGGGATCCTGACAGCCGCGTTCCCACTCGTGTTCCTGGCCGTGCAGGGCGACGACGTGCGTTCCATGGTGGGCGGCGCCTACGTCTCCGACGACTTCGCCCTGGTGTTCAAGGCCCTCTTCCTCGGGACCGGCTACGTCGTGCTCCTCATGTCGAACCGGTACATCGACGAGGGTGACTATTACAAGGGCGAGTACTACGTGATGCTGCTGTCGTCGCTGCTCGGGATGGTGGTCATGTCCTCCTCGCGCGACCTCATCTCGATCTTCGTGGCACTGGAGCTGCTGTCGATCCCGGCCTACCTGCTGGCCGGCTGGCGCAAGCGTGACCTCAAGAGCAACGAGGCCTCGCTCAAGTACTACCTGCTCGGCGTGCTGTCCAGCGGGGTGATGCTCTACGGCATGTCGCTGATCTTCGGTGCCGCCGGTACCACCGTGCTGGAGGACATCAGCGCCCAGCTCGTATCGGTGCCCCAGCTCGACAAGGTGATTGCGATCGGCATCTTCTTCGTGGTCGTCGGCTTCGCCTTCAAGGTCTCCGCTGTTCCCTTCCACTTCTGGGCTCCCGACACCTACGAGGGGGCCCCCACCCCGGTGACCGCCTTCCTGTCGGTGGCCTCCAAGGCCGCCGGCTTCGTCGCACTGCTGCAGTTGGTGTTCATCGCCTTCCTCTCCCAGGGCGACACGTGGGCACCGCTTTTCTGGGTGCTGGCCGCGCTCACGATGACCGTGGGAAACCTCGTCGCACTGCGCCAGACCAACATCGTGCGGATGCTCGCCTACTCGTCGGTCGCGCAGGCTGGCTACATCCTCGTGCCGTTCGCGGTGGCGGGTGACGAGCTGCGAGCGGTGCAGTCGGCCCAGACTGCGGCGATCGTCTATCTGCTCATCTACTCGGCCATGAACCTGGGGGCCTTCGCGATCGTCCTGGCCGTCGCCCGCAAGACCCGCTCCGGGGAGATATCGAGCTTCGGCGGGCTCTTCCAGTACGCGCCAGGCCTGACGGTGGTCATGACCGTCTTCCTGGCATCCCTGGCCGGGGTGCCGCCCGCCGGAGGATGGTTCGCCAAGTTCGCCGTCTTCCGCTCCGTACTCGATGCCGGCACCGGCTGGGCCGTCGCCCTGGGCGTCATCGCCGCCGTCAACTCCGTGGTGGCCGCCTTCTACTACTTCAACGTGGCCCGCGAGATGTGGATCAACCCCGTCCCCGACGAGGACCGCACCCCCATCCGGGTGCCGGCCGCGCTGACCACCGCCCTCGGCCTCACCGTCGCCGTCGTACTGGTGATCGGAGTCTTCCCGGGCCTCTTCGCCGACCTGGGCAACGCGGCATCGCTTGGGCGATGATCGCCTTCGCAACCGTAGGTTGCTCGGCGAGCTCGTTGTGCCGGCCTTCGGCCGGCGCTGTCTCTGGCTCAGCCGACCGGCGGAGCCGGATCGGCTGAGGAGCCTGGCGGACGGAGGGGCCGGATCGGCTGAGGGGTAAAGCATCGCCGTGGGGGCTATGGGTGCCATGGGGGTGGTGCAGGGGCGGGTTCGGCGGTTGGGGCCGATCTCATTCGAGGACTACCTCGACATCGCCCTCTACGAGCCCGAAGCAGGCTTCTACAGCACGGGCGGCGGCGCCGGCCGCCACGGCGATTTCCTGACCAGCCCAGAGCTGGGGCCGCTTTTCGGGGCGGTGATCGGTCGGGCGCTCGATGCCTGGTGGTCGGAGCTCGGAGAGCCCGATCCGTTCGTCGTCGTGGAGGCGGCCGCCGGCGAGGGCAGTCTCGCCGCAGCCGTGCTGGCCGCCGCGCCTCGCTGCGCCCCGGCTCTGCGCTACCTGCTCGTGGAGCGCTCGGAACGCATGCGCCAGCGCCAACCGGCCCGGGTTGCGCTCGAGCCCAGCTCGGTGGTGCTGGGCCCGCGGGGGGACGAGGGCGAGGACGACGAGGACTCCTCGACAGCGGCCGGCGACGGACCACGGCTGGCCTCGCTGGACGATCTGCCTGCCGCTCCCTTCAGCGGCGTCGTGCTGGCCAACGAGTTGCTCGACAACCTTCCCTTCACCCTGCTCGAGCGCAGCACCGGCGGCTGGGACGAGGTGCGGGTCGGGGAATCGACCGGAAGCGGAGGCCTCGTCGAGTTCCTGGCGCCGGCGCCTACGACGCTGGCTTCTCTGGCGGCAGAACTGGCCCCCGACGCCGATCCCGGCGTCCGCATCCCCGTGCAGCGACGGGCGGCGGAGTGGCTGCGGAAGGTACTGAGGCTGCTTCGGGGGGGCCGGGTGGTGGTCGTCGACTACGTCGCCACCACGGCCGAGCTCGCCAGCCGACCGCAGGGGGAGTGGCTTAGGACGTACCGCAGCGGCGGACCCGGGGGGCATCCCCTGGACACCCCTGGGGCCCAGGACATCACCTGCGAGGTCTGTGTCGACCAACTGTCGCGGGTGCGGGTGCCGACCTCCAACCGGCCGCAGGCGGAGTTCCTAGTGGCGCATGGGCTGGCGCAGTTGGTCGACGAGGCGAAGGATGCGTGGCTGCGGGGGGCTGCTGGCGGCGGGCTCGAGGCGCTGCGGGCCAGGAGCCGGATCGACGAAGCCGCCGCCCTCACCGATCCCTCCGGGCTCGGTGCCTTCCGGGTGCTGGAGTGGGTGACCGGCTGAGCTCGGTCGAGCCGCTACCCTGCCCGCGTGCGTCGACGCCTCCCCCTGCTGCTGGCCCTCGTATTGACGCTGCCTTCGGCGCTCATTGCCACCGTCGCCACCCCCGCGGGCGCGGCCGGCGACGAAACCGTCATGGCCTTCGGTGACGCCGCATTTGCCGGCTCCACCACCGGTCTGGCGCTTTCCTCGCCGCTGGTGGCGATGGCCGCCAAGCCCACCGGCACCGGGTACTGGCTGGTGGGGCGCGACGGGGGCATCTTCGCCTTCGGCGACGCCCCCTATGTCGGCTCCACCGGGGACATCCGTCTCAACCAGCCGATCGTGGGCATGACGGCAACCCGTTCCGGCAACGGTTACTGGATGGCCGCCGCCGACGGCGGCATCTTCGCCTTCGGCGACGCCCGCTTCCTCGGCAGCATGGGCGGTGTCCGCCTCGCTCGGCCGGTCGTGGCGATGGCGGCCACCGCCTCCGGCAACGGTTACTGGATGGTGGCCGCCGACGGCGGCATGTTCGCCTTCGGCGACGCCGGGTTCCACGGGTCTGCCGCCGGTCAGCGTCTGGGCAAGCCCGTCGTGGCCATGGCGTCGACTCCCGACGGTGGCGGGTACTGGCTGGTGGGCGGCGACGGCGCCGTCTACTCGTTCGGCAACGCACCCCACCTCGGCAACGCACCCGGCAACGTCGAGGTCGCCGGCATCGCCGCATCCCCATCGGGCAACGGCTACTGGCTGCTAGACCGCGCCGGCGGTGTCTTCACCTTCGGTGACGCCGTCTTCGCCGGTTCCGGCTCAGGAGCGGTCGCACCCGGCAAGGTCGCCCTCGCCCTGGTGCCGTCGCGCTCGGGCAACGGGTACTGGATCACGACCGGTGAGATCCCCTTGGTGGCGGGGGCCACCGGCTCGGCGGTGACCCGCCTGCAGAGCCGGCTCCACGAGCTCGGCTACTGGGTGCCGGTCGACGGCCGGTTCACGGCCACCACCACCCAGGCCCTCTATGCCCTCCAGAAGGCGGCCGGCATCTCCCGCACCGGCCAGTTCGACGCCGCCACGGCGCGAGCCCTGGACGAGCGGGTGCTGCCCACACCCCGCACCACCAGCGGCTACGTGGCCGAGATCGACAAGAGCCGCCAGCTGCTGATGCTCGTGAGCAACGGACGCATCGTCCGCGTCTTCAACACCTCCACCGGCAACGGCGCCCGCTACCGCTCAGGCTCCGGAACCGCCATCGCCTACACCCCTGAGGGATCGTTCTCGGTGGTGCGCCAGATCAACGGGCTACGGATCTCGGAGCTGGGGCAGCTCTTCCGGCCCAAGTACTTCACCGGCGGCTACGCCATCCACGGCTCACCCAGCATCCCGCCCTATCCGGCCTCCCACGGCTGTGTTCGCGTCTCGAACTCCGCCATCAACTTCCTCTGGGACAGCGGCGAGCTGCCCATCGGGACGCCGGTGCTCGTCTACTCCTGACGCCCAGGAGCCGTCGCTAGGCTCGCTGCCGTACCGACCGGAGGGGGACCGATGGCTGAGCCGACCATCGAGGCGTACTACCTGGAGGATCGCAGGTTTCCCCCGCCCCCCGAATTCGTCGCCCACGCGCTGGTGGCGGACCGGTCGCTCTACGAGCGGGCGGAAGCGGATTGGGAGGGCTTCTGGGCCGAGCAGGCGCAGGCCCTCGACTGGTTCGAGCCATGGCGGTCGGTGTGCGAGTGGAAGCTGCCGTTCGCTGAGTGGTTCGTGGGGGGCACGATCAACGTCTCCTACAACTGCGTCGACCGGCACGTCGCCGCGGGGCTGGGCGACAGGGTCGCCTTCCACTGGGAGGGCGAGCCCGGCGACACCCGCACGCTGACCTACGCCGACTTGCTCGACCAGGTCCAGCGCTGTGCCAACGTCCTCAAGTCCCTCGGGGTGCACAGGGGCGACAGGGTCAACATCTACCTGCCGATGATCCCGGAGGCGGTGGTGGCCATGCTCGCCTGCGCTCGTATCGGCGCGCCGCACTCGGTCGTGTTCGGCGGCTTCTCGGCCGACGCACTTCGCGACCGGATCCTCGATGCCCAGGCCAAAGTGCTCATCACCGCCGACGGCGGCTTCCGCCGAGGCGCTCCGTCGTTGCTCAAGGTGAACGCGGACCGGGCCATCGAGGGGGAGACGTCCGTCGAACACGTGGTGGTCGTTCGGCGTACCGGGACCGAGGTTTCGATGACGGCGGGCCGGGACGCCTGGTGGCACGAGCTCATGGAGGCGGCGCACCCGGAGTGCCCGGCGGAGCCGCTGCAAGCCGAGGACCTGCTCTACCTCCTGTACACCTCCGGCACGACCGGAAAGCCCAAAGGGATCATGCACACCACCGGTGGCTATCTCACCCAGGTGGCGTTCACGCACAAGTACGTGTTCGACCTGCATCCTGAGACCGACGTCTACTGGTGCACCGCGGACATCGGCTGGGTCACCGGTCACAGCTACATCGTCTACGGCCCTCTGGCCAACGGCGCCACGTCCGTCATCTATGAGGGGACGCCCGACACCCCCGACAAGGACCGGTTCTGGGACATCTGCGAGCGCTACGGCGTGACCCTCTTCTACACGGCACCCACGGCGATCCGGACGTTCATGAAGTGGGGCACCGGTTACCCCGCCAAGCACGACCTCTCGAAACTGCGCCTACTGGGCTCGGTGGGTGAGCCCATCAACCCCGAGGCGTGGATGTGGTACCACCAACACATCGGCGGCGGGAGATGCCCGATCGTCGACACCTGGTGGCAGACCGAGACGGGAGGGATCCTGATCGCGCCCCTGCCGGGTGTCACCACCACCAAGCCCGGATCGGCCACCTTCCCGCTGCCGGGAACAGCGGCGGAGGTCGTGGACGAAGAGGGCGTCCCCGTAGTCCAGGGCGGCGGCTACCTCACCCTCACCCGCCCCTGGCCGTCGATGTTGCGGGGAATCTACGGCGATCCCGATCGCTACCGCGAGACCTATTGGAGTCGTTATCCGGGGCGCTACTTCGCCGGTGACGGCGCCAAGATCGACGAAGACGGCTACCTCTGGCTCCTGGGCCGGGTGGACGACGTGATGAACGTCTCGGGGCACCGCGTCTCCACCACCGAGGTGGAGTCGGCCCTGGTGGACCACCCGAGTGTGGCCGAGGCAGCGGTGGTGGGAGCCAAGGACGAGACCACCGGTCAGGCCATCATCGCTTTCGTGACCCTCAAGGCGGGAAACGAGACGAACCAGGAGCATGGTCAGGCGCTCCGCCTTCACGTGGCCACCAAGATCGGCGCCATCGCCAGGCCGAAGACCATCGTCTTCACCGACGACCTGCCAAAGACCCGCAGCGGCAAGATCATGCGCCGCCTCCTTCGTGACGTCGCCGAGGGGCGCTCGCTGGGCGACACCACCACTCTCGCCGACCCGGGCGTCGTGGAGGAGATCAAGCGGCGGGCGACGATGAGCCCGAGCGAGGACTGATCGGCGCCGGCGGGGCGGGCCCCCCCAACTGGTGGTGGCACGTCCGGCCGGTGGAGCCGGGAGCCGCTGTCGTCTTCGACATCGACGGGGTGCTGTCGGACGCGGCGGGCCGGCAGCACTTCCTCGAAGGAGGCGGCGGAAAGAAGGACTGGGACCGGTTCTTCGAAGCCTGCGGCGACGACCCTCTCATCGAGGAGGTGGGACGGCTCCTCAGCCTGCTCGACCCGAGGCTTCATGTGCTCCTCCTCACCGGCCGGCCTTTGCGGGTCCAGCCTCAGACGCTGGCGTGGCTCGAGCGCTACCGGCTGCGCTGGGACCTGTTGGTGATGCGCGACTTCGGCGACTACTCCGCCGCGACGGAGTTCAAGCGGGGGACGGTCGAGGACTTGCGCAAGCTCGGCTTCGAGTTGGAACTGGCCTTCGAGGACGACCCCCGCAACCTGCAGATGTTCCGGGCAGAGGGCATCCCTTGCGTCTACATCCACTCTGGTTACTTCGACGGTTGAGACGTCGTACACTCTGAGGAGTTGCGGGATCAGTTGCACGTGCAAGGCGGAGGCGGCGGAATGCGGAGATGGTCGACGGTACTCGCGGTGGTGGCACTGCTCGGCTCCGCCTGCGGGGGAGGAGGTTCCGGCGCCGGTGACAGTGGCGAGACCCGCAAGGTCCTCGTCGACTACAAGCACGACGAGTTCTCGGCGTCGTTCCTGGCCTACTTCCCCAGCGACGTGAAGGTGCACCCGGGCGACACGGTCGAGTTCAAGCAGTTCTGGACCGGCGAGCCCCACACCGTGACCATGGGGACGATGGTCGACGGGATCCTGGGCGAGCGGATATGGGGCCTGATAGACGACCTGCGTACGGGAAAGCTCAAGGAGATCCCCGACGAGGAGCCGCCGGAGTTCGAGCAGTTCTTGGAGAAGCTCCCCTTCATGGCCGAGGAGGAGACGCTGAAGCCGATCCAGGCCGCGGCCCAGCCCTGCTACCTAGACACCGGCGAGCCCGACTTCTCCGATCCCGACAAGCCGTGCCCGAAGCGGGAGCAGCCCGCCTTCAACGGACGCCAGAGCTACTACAACAGTGGCTTCATTCCCTACGAGGGCGAGCGGGGCAACACGTTCAAGCTCCCGATAGCCAAGGACGCCACGCCCGGGACCTATCACTACTACTGCAACTGGCACTTCATCGCCATGAGCGGCAGCGTCACCATCGTCCCCGAAACCGAACCGATCCCCTCGCAGAGCGAGGTGGCGAAGCAGGGCCTGCAGGAAGCGCGTCGGTACACCGGCACCATGGCCAAGGCCCTCTCTGCCGTCCGCGCCGGGAAGAAGGTACCGCTGCCCGCGGCCGGCGCCGGCCTACCTGAAGACGACAAGGAGGCACCGTTGATCGAGGCCTCCATCAACGAGTTCGTCCCGTCGACCATCAACGCCGAGGTGGGCGAGAAGGTGACCTGGACCTTCGACGGAGGCCACAGCGTCGCCTTCAACGTCCCCAAGTACTTCCCGGTGTTCGACGTGAAGGATGACGGCACGGTCACGTTGGACAAACGCGGTTTCGAAGCGGTGAGGTTCCCGGCGCCCCCAGAAGACAAAGGGGGAGAGGGCGACGACGGGCCGCCGACGCCGGTTGAAGTCGACGGCGGCAAGTTCGACGGCTCCCGCCGGGGGCTGCACTCCTCGGGCATGGATTTCAACGACGGGGACAAGTTCTCCCTTGCCTTCACCAAGCCCGGCACCTACCCGTTCGCCTGCCTCATCCATCCCGCCATGGTCGGCAAGGTGGTCGTGAAATAGCCGGCACCACGATCCCGCGTCCGCCGGCCACTTCCGAGCGGCACCTCGAAGACGGTTCGGGGACATCCGGGACCACCGATCAGGGCGCCGTGGCGCCCGCCCGGCACGCCTCACGCCGGCTGGGGAACCTCGCCTTCCTGACGTTCTTCGCCGGTTACTCCGCATTCGCCCTGGGAGTGCTGGCTCTGGGTGCCGCCGCTGTGGTCGCGGCTCGTTTTCCCGAATTCGACGACCAGTTGGAGGACTGGGCGCTCCAAGAGTCGCTGTGGGGCCGGCTGGCCGGGAGGGTGGCTGACACGGCGCCGCGCCACGTGGAGCCAGTGGGGGACCTGGTCATCGATTACGGCTTCGGGCTGTTCAACCTCAGCCTCGCCTTCTTCCTCGTTTTCCTGCGGCGCCACGAGCGCACCGCCCGCCTGCTGGCCGTGGCCATGGTGGGGACGGCGGGCGTCTTCAACCTTCAGGCCCACGCCGTCTATGAGATCGTGTCAGCCGACGCGCTCGAGGCCTTCACCCACGACGCGTTCCACGTCGTCGCCGCGGTTGCATACCTGCTGGCCCTGCTCCTGTTCCCGGATGGTCGACCGGTGCCCCGGTGGCGGCCGGTGCAGCTCACCTTGCTGTACGTGGCAGCCGTAGCCGCGGTGACGCCGCTCGCCTTCCTGGTGGGTGACGGCAGCCGGACGGTCGGTCTCATCGTCGTGTTCGGGGTGTTGACCCCGCTGGTGGGGGTAGCCGGACAGGCTTACCGGTACCGCCGGTCGCCCACCCCGATCGAGCGTCAGCAGGCCCGTCTGCTGTTCTGGGCGCTGTCGCCGGCGCTCCTCGTCGGCGTCTTCGCTCTCCTCGTCGCGGCGGCCAACTCCGGAGCGCCGGTGTTCGAGGGTCGCAACGTCGACCCGCTCCCCAGGCCGATCTTCCGGTTGTTCCAGCCGGTGTTCAGCATCATTCCCATCGCGTTGTTCATCGGGATCCTGCGCTACCGGCTGTGGGACATCGACAAGGTCATAAGCCGGACCGTGGTCTACTCCGTGCTGGCCGGCTTCGTCTCTGCCGTCTACGTGGGCGTCGTCGTGGGCATCGGGTCGCTGTTCGGGCAAGCCCAGACGGGGAACCTGGCGCTCTCGATCGTGGCCACCGGCATCGTCGCGGTCGCCTTCCAGCCGGTCAAGGAGCGGGTGCAGCGCTTCGCCAACCGCCTCGTCTACGGCCAACGGGCCACGCCCTATGAGGTCTTGTCGGAGTTCTCCGAGCGTGTGGCGGAGACGCCGGCCACGGACGAGCTCGTGGCCCGCATGGCCCGCATACTCGCCGAGGGTACGGGCGCGCAGCGGGCCGATGTCTGGCTCAGGGTGGGGAGCGAACTACGGCCGGCGGCGTGCTGGCCGCCGGGGGACGAGCAGCGGACGCCACTTCCGATCAGCGGGCCGCAGATCCCTTGGATCGACGATGTCACCACGGCTGTGGCCGTGCGCCACCACGGCGAGCTGTTCGGTGCGTTGTCGGTGACCAAGCCACCGAATGAGTCGCTGACGCCGACGGAAGAGAAGCTGTTGGCCGACCTAGGGCGTCAGGCGGGGCTGGTCCTGCGCAACGTTCAGCTCACGGCCGACCTTTTGGCCCGACTGGACGAGCTCCGTGCTTCTCGACAGCGCCTCGTGGCTGCGCAGGACGAAGCTCGCCGCCGGTTGGAGCGCAACCTGCACGACGGCGCGCAGCAGCAACTCGTTGCCCTGAAGGTGCAACTGTCGCTGGCTGAGGGAATGGTGGAGGAACTGGGAGAGCAGGCCAGCCCGCTGCTGGACATGCTCCGCTCGCTGAAGGCACAGATGGGCGATGCCCTCGAGAACCTCCGCGACCTGGCGAGGGGCATCTATCCCCCGCTGCTGGCCGCCGAGGGGCTGCCCGCCGCCCTCGCCTCCCAGGCCCGCAAACTGGGGTCCGTCGCCGCCGAGGTCCAGGTCGGCAACGTCGGTCGTTACGACCAGGACGCGGAGGCGGCTGTGTACTTCTGCACGCTCGAGGCCCTGCAGAACATCACCAAGTACGCCGGAGCCACCCGCGTCGCCATCCGACTGGACGAGGAGGACGGGATCCTCACCTTCGAGGTCAGCGACGACGGCTGCGGGTTCGACACGTCGGCAACGGCCCACGGTGCTGGCAGCCAGAACATGATCGACCGCCTGGAGGCGCTGGGGGGCCAGATCAGGGTCAGCTCCGCACCGGGCCACGGTACGACCGTGACAGGCCGCCTGCCCGTCGTCCCGCGCGCGCCGGTGCCCGGCCGCTGAGCCCTCCGACCGGCGCGCTCAGTCCCGGAAGTTCTGGAACTGCAGGGGAATGCCGAAGTCACCACCCTTGAGGGCGGCGATGACTGCCTGCAGGTCGTCGCGCTTCTTGCCGGTCACCCTCACCTGTTCGCCCTGGGTCTGTGAGGACACGCCCTTGAGCCCCAGGTCCTTGATCGCCTTGTTGATCTTCTTCGCGTTGTCACTGGAGATCCCGGCCTGCAGCGTCACCGTCTGGCGAACGGTTCCCTTGGCCGCGTCCTCGACCTTGCCGTAGTCGAGGGCCTTGAGGGAGATCTGCCGGCGGACGAACTTCTCCTCCACCACCTGCACCACGGCCTTCAGCCGGTCTTCGGTGGAGGAGTGCAGCTGGAGCTCTTTACCGCTCAGCTCGACGGTGGAGCCGGTGTCCTTGAAGTCGAAGCGAGTGGCCAGCTCCCGCTGCGCCTGGTCCACCGCGTTGCGGACCTCTTGCATGTCGACTTCCGAGACGACGTCGAAGCTGGGCATGACCCAAACGCTATCCTCGGAGCCTCCAGGGGTCGGTGCCCGAGTGGCCAAAGGGAGCAGACTGTAAATCTGCCGGCACAGCCTTCGGAGGTTCAAATCCTCCCCGGCCCACACTGCTGTGACCTGCGGTTTGCCCGGCGGCACCTCGCCGCCGGGCAAGACGAGGCTCCAATTGCAAACGGGCTGTGCATGCCACTGTTGTAGCAGTACAGTTGGTACACCTACCGGCCGAGGTTTGCGGAGGCTCCCGTGGAGAGCAGCGTCAATGCCATCGTGGTGTTCACTCTGGTGTTTCTAGTCGTGCCTGCTGCGGTGGTCCTCAGGTCCTTCCGCTTCCCTCGCGAAGGACAGCTCGACGAGTGGGCCCGCACCTACGGACTGGACCTGACTGACGGCAACTGGCCCGTCGTCACCGGCTACCTGCGCACGACGCGCCGCTTCCGTGCCGTCGGTGGCGCCGGCGGTTGGTTCATCGGCGGGCTCCCACTGCTCATCGGTCAGCCGCTGCCCCTGGGCATCGACAACCTGTCCCTGGCGCTGGCCGGTTACTTCGGAGGCGCGGCCCTGGCCGAGCTGCGCTTCAGCCACCGGGTCGCCGGGCCGACTCCCCGGCGGGCGAGCCTGGTCCCCCGAGAGATGGACGACTACGTGGCGCCCTGGGTGCGACGAGTGTCGTGGGCGGCGGTGGCACTCGCCGTCGCTCTCCTCGGCGTCTACGCCGGACTTGGCCGGGTCGGCGACGGCGGCCGCCCCGCCATCGAAGTGCTACCGGGCGTGCTCGGTGCCGCGATGGTGGTCGTGGTGGCCACGTGGGCCCAACAACGGTTGGTGCACCGCCCCCAGCCGCTGTCGGCGCCCGACGTGGTGGCTGCCGACGACGCGCTGCGGGCCTCCTCCGCCTCCACGGCGGCCGGCGCCGGCATCGTCAGCGCCCTCCTGGCGCTGTCCCACGTGCTGTCGAGCATCTTGCTGGCGACACGCGCCTGGCCGGTGCGTTGGCTCATCCTCGTGGCGGAGATGGCGATCCTGGCGCTGATCGTGGCCAGTTTGGTCTCGGTGTTCCACCCCGAGCCCTGGTGGTTCGGCCGGCGGCACTCCGACCGGGCGACGGCATGATCGTCGAGATCGACCTCGACTCCCAGGTGGCCCCCTACCGCCAGGTCCGCGACGCGGTGGTCGCCCTGGTGGCCGAGGGCGAGCTCGCCGAGGGCTTCCGCCTCCCACCCGTGCGCCAGCTGGCCGCCGACCTCGGGCTGGCGGCCAACACCGTCGCCCGGGCCTACCGTGAGCTCGAGCAAGAAGGGGTCATCGTCACCCGGGGACGCAGGGGCACGTTCGTGCGGGCGTCACCCACCGACGTGCGACCCGATCCGGGCCCCCGGCTCCACGCCGCCGCCGCCGCTTTCGCCGACCAGGTGCGAACCCTGGGGGTGGACACTCCCACCGCCCTCCAAGCGGTGAGCCATGCCCTGGCGGGACGGCGCCGAGGCGTGGCCACCTGACACGCCCGTCTCGCCCGTGTCCAGGCCGTGGTCGCCGGCGGAAACTCAGCGGCTCGGGCGCCACCGAGAGCGGTGTCAGGCCGCCAGCCGCCGCTGTGCCGGCCGATCACGCACGCTGCGGGCGCGAAGTGGCCAGGGCCAAGCCCAAGGGCGTGGTGTATGACGACCACCACATCAACCTGTTGCCGT
>JAHWJU010000223.1 GCA_019348255.1 Actinomycetota bacterium
TGATCGTGCCGGTGTTCACCCAGACCATCCCCACCGAGGTCACCGCCCGGGTGACGTTGGGCTTCGGAGAGCAGGCCCCGCCCGTGACCTTCGGCCCCGAGCCCGGTGTCGTGGTGGACGAGGCGGGCTGGTACCGGGGCGACCTCCACTGCCACACACCGGAAAGCAGCGACGCCTGGAGGTCGGGCTCGGCCATGAGCCCCGCGCAGTGGGCCGAGACGGCCCGGAGCCTGGGGCTCGACTTCCTGGCCATGACCGATCACAACGTGGTCTCCCAGAACCTGGCCCTGGGTGACGCCGCCGGTTCCGACGTGCTGTTGATGCCGGGGGAGGAGATGACCAACTGGTTCCACGGCCACGCCACGGTGAGCGGCTTCGACGCCGGCGACTGGCTCGACTGGCGCCAGACCCCCGGCGGCCTTCCGCTGCCCACCGGCGGGGCCCGGATCCAGGATTTCATGGCCGCGGCCAAGGACATGGGGGCCTACGTGGCCGCGGCCCACCCACTCGGCGCCAGCCTGTCGTGGCAGTTCTTCGCCGACGGCGAAGCCGACCCCACGGCGCGGCCCCACGGGCTGGAGGTGTGGACGGGCCCGTTCCAACCCGACGACGAGGCAGCACTGAAGAAGTGGGACGAGACGCTGCGGGCCGGCTGGCGGGTCTTCGCCAACGGCGGGACCGACCTGCATGGGGTTCGCAACTCCAACGGCTTCGAGGCCGGCACCCCCACGACCGTCGTGTTCGCGCAGCAGTTGTCGAAGCGGGCCATCGTGGACGCGTTGAAGCAGGGACGCAGCTTCGTCACCCGGCTCCCGGCCGGCGTGGAGCTGTACCTGTCTGCCCGTGGTCCTTCGGGGCAGGCCCAGGTGGTGGGCGGCACCATCTACGGCGAGGCGGCAGATCACGCCGCCGTGGAGATCCTCGTCCGCCAAGGCGCGGGCATGCGCCTGATCGTCTTGCGAGACGGCTCGCCGATCTCGGTCACCACCCTGAGCTCCGACGAGCAGACGGTGCCGGTGGCCGTACCCGTCGGCCCTGGTGGCTACGTGCGGGCTGAGGTGCGGGGCCGGCCTGAGCTCGACCCGCAACGGCCCACGGCCGGACGCCTCGACATGGAGGCCTTCACCAACCCCATCTTCCTGGTCAGGGGTGAACCTCCAGCCGGCCACCGCCCGGTGACGGCGCCTCCGGGCCCTCCCGGCCCGAGACGGCGACGCCCGCCGGCGCCGCCGCCCCCAGCCGGTTCGAATCCGCAACACCCACGGGTCTTACCGGCCACGGGTCCGGCGGGCACGGGAGTTGCGGCGCCGGCGGCGCTCGCTGCCGCGACCGTGGCCCTGGCCGGTGCGGCTGTGGCCCGCATGACCAACTCAGAGGCGGTGCACCGGGCCGGTACCGGTGACGATCTCGCCGGCGTGCCCGTGCGGCTCACCGGGCAGCTCACGGCCCCCGACCAGCTGACCCGCTGGGTTGCCGCGTGTTGTTCGGCCGACAAGGCGGTGACGGTCGGCTTGGAGCTCGACCGCCCCGTGGCGGCGGTGGGTTCCTGGGTGGAGGTGGTCGGGACGTGGGTCGAGGGCACGGGGGCGGGGTTCTCCGAGCCGCCCCGGTTCTCGGTGCTCTCCGTCAGCGTCCTGGCGGATCCGCCCGGCCGCCTCGAGGGCTGAGGCGCGGCGCGCCGAAGATCCGGGCCACGGCGAGACCGAGGCCCGGCGCGTTCACCCGGATGAGAGCCAGCCAGTCGAAGGTGCCGGCGAAGTAGAACGGGGTCCACAGCGCGAACACCGCTCCCACCGGCCACACCGCCGGCGCCCGCCGCCACAGCCAGGCTCCGAGGGCGCAGAGGGCGGTCACCGACACGACCAGGGCGACGGTGGTCCCGGCCATGTGCACCAGTGACAGGAAGTCGACCCGGTCCGGTAGGTCGCCGCCGACCAGCTGGCCCAGGAGGAGGTACCAGCCCACGACCGCCAGCGCCGGGAGGCAGTACAGCACCAGCCACCGGAGCTGGCTGGTCCCCCCGCTGCGACGGGTCCGGGCGAGGAAGAGCCCCAAGGCGGTGCCGAGTGCCATGACGGCCACCGCCTCGCGGGTGAGTGCGCCGGCCACCAACGCCGCTGCCGCCGCGCCGTGGCGATGACGGTCGGCGAAGGCGACGCCCAGCATCCCCAAGCCGAAGGCGGCCGGCTCCACCGTGCACACCACCAACGCCGGCAGGAGGGGGAGCCCGGCTGCGAGCCCCGCCGCCGCCGGCAGCCCGTGACGGCCGGCGATGGCCGCCGTCGCTGCGCAGAAGAGGGCCAGACCGGCGACGTTCAAGCCCACCAGCAGGGCCACGGTGGCCTCGCCGGGCGGAGCCACCGATGCCACCGCCGGCACCAGCACCCGCAGCAGCCGGTAGCGGGGAGCGTCCAGCTGCCCGGCGGCGGCGTCGAGATCGGGGAAGTAGCGGGCGATGGCGTAGAACTGCTGGCCGTCGTAGCCGGTTCGGCCGGGCGGAGCAGAGCCAGGACCGAAGTCCTCGTATATGACCGAGGCGGAGGGGCCCTGGCCGCCGGAGATCAGGTAGTCGACGCCGCGACGTTCGCCGGTGGCCCACAGCACGGCGGCGGCCAGGCCCACGGCCAGCCCGACGACGACGCCGAGCCGGACAGCTACGGCGTCGGCGCCGGCGGCTGCCACTCCTCGACCAGGCCGGTGAGGTCGGGGTCCCGCGGTGGCTTCCAGGCGTTGTCGTGCGGGGTGCCGAAGTAGAGGAAGCCGGCGATGCCGTCGTTCTCCGACAGGCCCAGGGCCCGCTTCACGTAGGGATCCGAGACGATGTCGCCCGTGCGCCACATGGAGCCGTAGCCGAGGGCGGTGGCCGCCAGGAGGGCGTTCTGGGCCGCCGCGTAAGCCGCTCCCACCTGGTCGTCCCAGGGAATGCGGGGGTCGTCGCGGTGGACCGCGCCCACCACCACCACCACCGGCGCCCGCCGGAGCTTGGTCCGGTCCTTCTCCAGCTTGGAAGGCACCGGCTGGCCGCCCGCCGCCTCGACCCGGCGCAGGTAGGCCCGGGCCAGAACCTCTCCGAAGGCGTCCTTGGCGGGGCCCCTCAGCACCACGAACCGCCAGGGCCTCAGCTCCCCGTGGTCGGGGGCGGCAGCGGCGGCTTTGAGGATGGTGCGCAGCTCCTCCTCCGAGGGCGCCGGCTCTGTCAGGCGGCTGATCGAGCGCCGGCGGAACAGCAGGTCGAGGCCGGTGGCCTCACCACCCACGCTCCACCCACTCCTGGAAATGGGGCCGCTCCCGGCCGATGGTCGTGTCGGCACCGTGGCCGGGCATCACGATGGTCTCGGGCCCCAGCTCGGAGAACAGCCGCTCGTCGATCGAGCGGAGGATCTGTTCGAAGTCGCCGCCCGGCAACTTCGTGGCGCCGGGGCCTCCCGGGAACAGCGTGTCGCCCGACAGGAGCACGGGCGCACCCTCCACCACGAAGCACATCGACCCTGGAGTGTGGCCGGGGGTCGCGATGGTCCTCAGTCGCAGCCGGCCGACCTGGATCACCGAGTCGTCCTCCAACACCAGGTCATAGGACGGCAGCATGTCGGAGTCGGCGGCGGTGACCGCCACCTCGTAACCGGCGTCTCGCAGCGCCGGCACCGCTTGGATGTGGTCCCAGTGGCCATGGGTCTCGAGCACCT
>JAHWJU010000224.1 GCA_019348255.1 Actinomycetota bacterium
GACGATCGGCGAACAGGCGCAGGTCGACCAGCGGATCGTCCGATCGTCGTTCGAGACGGAGGAAGCCGGCAAGGGCGGCCATCGATCCGGCCACCAGGAAGACGACGAGTCCGGCGTGGACGGCGCCGGCACCGAGCACCACGAGCAGCAGCCCCACCAGGCCGGCGGCGAGCAGCGCCGAGCCCGCCAGGTCGAAGCGAGCCCCGGCGGGGCGGCCGAGGGTGCGTGCCGGCAGGCGGGCGGCCGCCAGTCCGGCGAGGATCAACGCCGGCGGTCCCAGCCCGGCGAACCCCCAGCGCCAGCCCAGTTGCTCGACCACCACACCGCCCAGGGCCGGCCCGAGGCCGAGGCCGGCGGCGATGGCCATGTGGTTCCCGGCGAGCGCCCGGCTGCGCTGCGAGGCGGGAAAGTCCCGGACCAGCAGTGCCGGACCGCTGCCGACACACATCGACCACCCGATGCCCTGTGCCATCTGGGCCAGGACCAGCCACGTCGACGACGGCGCCAGCGCCGAGACGACCGAGCCCGCTGCGAAGCCGGCCAGACCGCCCGCATAGACCCGTGCCGCGCCCGTCAGGTCGGCCAGCCGGCCAAACGCCACGAGCGTGGCCGTGACCACCACCAGGCCGGCGCCGCCGACCACCTGGATCCCGGTGATCCCTGTGTCCAGGTCGTCACGGATGAACGGCAGCGCCACCCGCAGCACGCCGACGTGGAGCGACAGCAACAGAGAACCGGCCAGCACCAGCCCGGCGGTCCAGGCCCTCCCGTATCCTTGCTCCTGGCCGGATGTGCGGTTGCTCACCGGGTTCGGAGGCTAGGGGGTCGGGTGCCGACGTCGTTGACGGCGCTGGGCCGAACCCCAGCGGCCGCCGATAATCCTCGTTACGTAAAGTAACCGGCCAGTATGCCACCAGGGTGGCGCCGAGGGCTACGAGAACAGTTCGAGCTCAGGCTGGGTCTGCTTGGTCAGGTTCCTCAGGACGCCGGAGTCCTGAGAGGTGACGTCCCGCAACTCGGAGTTGTTGCCTTCGAACAAGGCACTTCTCTTGAAGCGCTCCATCGAGTCCTTGTCGCGCCAGAAGTAGACGGCCCCATAGGTTCCATCGGCCCGACGCTCCAGCCACAGCTTGGCCAGGAGGCCCCCCTGGGCGGAGAAGTCGGCAACGACGTCGTGGGCAGAGTCGATGTAGTCGTCTTCGCTCAGATTTCCCAGCGTGAAGCTCACGATCTGGACGTGCATGCCATACCTCCGGGAGTAGCGTTCGGCTCTGTCGGCTCCTACCCCGGTGCCGAGCGGCGAACCGGACACTCCCCCGGGCTTTGCCGACGGGAGGGCGGTCAGCGGGGACGGACCCTGACCGTCGCGGCGATGCCAAGGTGGTCGGAGGGAAACAGGGTCGGGTCGGTCGAAGCGGGCCGGTCGAACGTCAGCCACGCGTCGAGCACCTCGAGGCGGTCGTCGACGAGGACGTAGTCGATCACCCTTCCGTGCGTGATGCCTGGGCGAAGCGCCGTCGGCCACGTCTTCGTCGGCTCCTCACCGTTGGCGAGCGTGTAAGCGCAGCGGAGCCGCTCGCCCAGCACGCGAAGAGTCGGCGAGGTCGGTCCCGCGTTCAGGTCACCGACGAGCAGCGTCGGGGCCTCCCCTCGCGTAGCCAGGTGGTCGATGATCAGGCGGGCCTGCTTGTCCCGCAGCCCCTCGTCTCGAGACGACAGGTGGGCGTTGTGGACCTCGAGGATCGTGCCGTCGAGAAGCCGTACCCGTACCCAGTTCGCCACCCGGTGCTCACCGCCCAGGTCGAGAGACCCACGGGCCACGATCGGCAGCCGGCTGAGCAGAGCGATCCCCTCCCAGAGCCCCCACAGCCCGGCTTTCCCGGTCGAGTGGTACCGGTAGGGCGGCTCCAGGGCCAACGACTGGTTGAGGTGCCTCGTGATCCACCTGACCTGGCTGGGCCGGCGCCGGAGCTCCTGCACGCCGATGACGTCGGGGCGGAGCTCGGCAAGCTGTGCCACCAGCAGCTCGCGCCGTTCACGCCACCGGTCTGCGGTGTTGCGGACGTTGAGTGTGGCGATGCGAAGCCGGGGACTGCTCGGCTCGTCGACGTCCGACAAGGGCCTGGCCTACCCGAGTCGACGGCCTTGGAGCCCAGCCACCGCTGACGGCGCCTCGATGCCCCGTGTCAGGTCCTGCGCCCTCACCGGGCGTCCCACGTGCAGATGAGGGGGACGAGCCGCGCCCCGGCGCAGCCGCGTCCGTTCGCTGCGCGGTTTCGTCATGGGCTGGGCACCGTAGTGGGCGCGAGCTTGGCGCAGCCGTGATTTCCACCGACGGATGTCTAGGAGGCGTCGTGCCCGGACGGCGCTCGGCTCCTTCGCGCCAGACGGAGCAGCACCACCAACCCGAGGACGCCTGCGGCCATGTCGGCAATCGCCAGAGACTGGCGCCCGACGCGGCCAGTGCACGGCTGGCGGGAGACCGGATACGGCGACTCCGTCGCTTCCTCCGAGGGCGCAACGGTGTCGTCACCGAACGGAGCGCCACACTCGAACGTTGCCGATTCGGCCTCGAGCTCCTCACGCGGGATCTCGGGTGGTATCTCGAGGGGCACATGGTCCGACCATGGGCGGTAGGCCCAGACAGCGATGACGGCGATCCAGACCAGAAGCGCCAAGGCGACGGCTGTCCGCCACTGTGCGGCGGCCCCGCCGCCAGAGTCGATGTGATCAGCCATCTCGTCCTCGTCAGGGGCCTGGTGCGGCGTGCGAATCGCCTCGACGCCCGCATCGTACCGAAGGGCGGTCCCCCGTCGTTCGCTGAGGGGGACATGGCCGGCGGAAGGCGTCAGGACTGGCTGGTGGAGCCCGGGCGTAGGCCACAACCGGTGCCCAGCGGGCACATTCGGGGAGCCGCTTGTTGGAGCAGTTGCAGGCCGAAGTGCCGCATCTCGGGTGCTGCGCCCGCCCCTTCGTCGCCGCCCGCCTCGAGTCGCTCGGCCATCGAGAACAGCGAGCCGGCGCTCTCGAGCATGTGGTCGGTCGTCGCCAGCATCATCGCCTTGACGTCCGCCCAAGCGACGTGGCGGGGCCCCTCATCGGAGGTGTAGGTGATGCCTGTGCCGTCGATGGCGGTGACGTCAGCGCTCACGACCCGGTCGTCATGGAAGGTGATACCGGCGGTGAAACTGAGCTCTTCCATGACAGCCTCCGTTGGGAATGAGGTCGACGAGCAGATTGTCGCTCGACAGCGCTATGGGCGAGGTGGTAGTAGATCGGGACAGCATGGTCGTGTCAGCGCAAAGAGGAGAGAGCATGAAGAAGACGACGGTTTCCGCACTCGCCACTGCTGCGCTCGTGATGACGCTGGCCGGACCTGCAGCGGCACAGGACAGCGCCCAGCCGGAATGGGTCGAGCCGGGGGTAGGCCAGCCGAGTGACCCTCCTTGTCAGGGTGAAGATCGGTCGACTCGGGCGCAGAGCGAGCCCGGCGCGCAGGGTGAGCTGGCCTCCGACCTCGGCACCAGCACCGAGTACGGCGTCGGTGACAACGTGACCGAGCATCACAGCGAGCACGGGAGCTGCGCCTAACTCCTCGGGGCGGGCCGCCCCCGAGCCCAGCTCCGCTAGCCCTTCTTGGCGTTCCTGATGGCGTCCCGGGCCCGGTCGGCAACCGCGGC
>JAHWJU010000067.1 GCA_019348255.1 Actinomycetota bacterium
GCGGATGCTGCTTGATCCACCACTCGATCTCTAACGCGAAGTCAGGCGCAAACCAAGGACGCGCTGGCCACTGCCGACCTGGCCGGGTGGCGCGACAGAATCAGCGCGAGCGCCTTCGGCGCCGGCGGCCATCGAGCCTCGCACGCCGGATGCGGGCGCCGTCGTCGCTGTCGCATACCGCGCCTGTGGTCGGCAAGGATGTGCCCATGGCTGGTGGCTTGGTGGGGCTCCTCGACGATGTCGCCGCCCTGGCGAAGCTCGCCGCTGCATCGATCGACGACGTCGGCGCTGCTGCGGGACGGGCGAGCGTGAAGGCGGCAGGTGTCGTCGTCGACGACACCGCGGTCACGCCCGGCTACGTGCGCGGCCTCGCCGCCGAGCGGGAGCTGCCGATCATCCGGCAGATCGCCACCGGCTCGCTCCGGAACAAGCTGCTGTTCATCCTCCCGGTCGCCATCGTCCTCAGCGAGGTGGCACCGACGCTCGTCGAGATCATCCTCATGGCCGGCGGCGCGTTCCTCTGCTATGAGGGCGCGCACAAGATCGTCTGCGCCCTCGGCGGCGACGACCACGATCACGACGTGCCGGTGACGATGCTCGGACCGGACGCCGAGAAGGCGACGGTGGCCGGGGCGATCCGAACCGACTTCATCCTCTCGGCCGAGATCATGGTGATCTCCCTCAAAGAGGTGATCGACGAGCCGTTCCTGACCCGGGCGGCCATCCTCGCGGTGGTCGCGCTGCTGATCACGGTCGTCGTCTACGGCGTCGTCGCCGCCATCGTGAAGATGGACGACGTCGGCCTCGTGCTCACCAGGCGGCCACAGCAACGGGCGCAGCGGACAGGTCGGGCGCTTGTGCGAGCGATGCCGGTCCTCATGCGATGGCTGTCGACGATCGGGATCGCCGCCATGCTCTGGGTCGGCGGCCACATCCTCCTCGTCGGTGCCGACGAGCTCGGCTGGCACGGCCCCTACGACGTCGTGCACAACCTCGAGGAGGTGGTGCACGACACCGGGGCGCTCAGCGGCGTCCTGGAGTGGCTCGTAAATACGGCGGCCTCTGCGGTCGTCGGCCTTGCCGTCGGCCTCGTTGTCACCGCCGTGGTGGCCAAGCTGCCGAGACGGGATCGAGCCGCCGCGCACTGACCTCGCCAGCCGTTTCGCCCCACTGCGCTGAGCGAGGAGAGGCGCGCCGGCCGCCGGCTGGGCGGGAGCCATGCGAGCGCTGAAGCGACAGATCAGCGACCGATCTCGGAGAGGCCGCAGCGTCCCGGGCCCAGAGAGCAGGGGCTCAGCCGTATCTGTGGCTGGCCTCCTGCGCCGCGGCCTCAAGGCGGCTCCGGTAGCGCTCCCACCATGCCTCGTCCCCAGGCGCCATGTTGTCGTTGCCCTGCCGCAGCCCGGCAGCTCCATCGATCAGTTCCCGAACGATGTCGGCGTGCCCTGCATGGCGGGCAGTCTCGGCGATCACGTGTACCAAGATGCGATGGAGCGTCACCTCGCGCCGGTCCTCCGGCCACCACGGCACACGGCCGGTCGCGTCGAGGGCCAGCTTGTCGATCGTGGTGTCCGAGTGCGCCCACGCCCGCTGGTACAGGCCGACGATCTGCGCGCGTGACTCGTCGGCGGTGGCCCACATGTCGGCGTTCGGCTCGACTCCGTCCTCGAACCACGGCAGCGGCTCGGGGAACGGCTGACCGAAGCAGTCGCCGAAGTACCCGAACTCCACGATCGCAACGTGCTTGACCAGTCCCAGCAGGTTCGTGCCGGTCGGCAACATCGGGCGGCGGATTTCGTACTCCGAGAGCCCGTCGAGTTTCCAGACCAGATCCTCACGTGCGGCTTTCAGGTAGCCGTGAAGGTCCTCCTTGGCCCCCCATCCGCTCATGCGCGACAGCATGCCACCGGGCCTGTGGTCGCCGGCTCTCACCTGACCTAGGTTGCCGCTCGGCTGCGACGTGGCGGCCGGCCACTGTCGCCACACGAGAAACCGACGCTGTTCAGGGAGGATGAATGGATCGTGCAGCGTTACAGGCTGTTCAACAGCCACTGAAGGAGCGTTACCGACACGATCCGGCTGCTGCAGAGGTCACCCTCTCGGCCCGGGGGGAACTCGGTGAGGACGTGAGTTGTTCGGTCGAGACCGGGAGGGCATTGGCCAAGGCCGGCCTCCATCCCGCTACGGGCGGTGACGGCACCGCGCTCTGCTCCGGCAACATGCTCCTGGAAGCGCTTGTTGCATGTGCCGGGGTGACTCTTCGTGCCGTTGCCGCATCCCTCGACATCACCGTCCGGAACGGAACCGTCCACGCCGACGGCGACCTCGACTTCCGAGGCACGTTGGCGGTCGACAAGGGGGCACCCGTCGGCTTCAAGTCGATCAGACTCAGCTTCGACATCGACTCCGATGCATCCCCGGAGCAACTCGACACTCTTCTCCGCCTCACCGAGCGGTACTGCGTCGTGGCGCAGACGCTCCTCAACCCGCCTGCGCTGAGTATGGGGCTCTCCTGACGCGCCGGCGTCGGTCGGGCCGGGTCAGGGTGTGACACCCACCTGATCCGACGCCCGGCCCTACCTCACCACCTCGGCGTCGTAGACCTCGTGGGCAGGAAGGCCCAGAAGCCTTTCCGCCATCTCCTCCTTGAGCTGCTGGGCGCGGTGGGCCTCGGCCGCGTCGGGTCCCTCCCTGCAGGCGAGTTCGAGGAACTCCTGCGGTACGAGGCCGTCGCGCAATGCCAGGTCGACCACTGCTCCCTGGTAGCCGAGGCGAAAGAAGAAGTGGCCGCCTGGAGCCTCCGGTACCTCGGGGCCGGCAAGCTCGGGCGCCACCCGGTAGCGGTCGCCTGTGACCGCGTGGGTGACCATCTCGAAGGCGTCGCGTGCCCCGGCACCCCCGAACCCGCACTCCACGCTGATGCCATAGCGGTCGGGCGGTTGACCCCCGGCCAGCAGTGGGAAGGCGCGCTCCATCGCCTTGAAGGCGTGGGCGACGCCGGCGATCGAGCTCCTGCCGTGGTACTTCAGAAGGTCTTCGAAGGAGATGGAGATCAGCTCGTCCTGATCAAGGACCACGAGTGTCGGCATGGCCGAATCCTGCCTGAACTCAGGCGCCGGGAATACATTGTCGCTGCGCAAGGGTCTTCTTGTGCTCGGCACGGCCCGGTGGGCGTGCCCGGCGACCCCACAGCTCGAATGCGGAGGTTCGGAACTTCATGAGGATCGGCATGTTGGCGCCCCCTTGGCTGCCGGTTCCCCCGCCGGGATACGGAGGAACCGAGGTGATCGTGGATCGCTTGGCTCGCGGGGTGCTGGCAGCCGGCCATGAGGTACTCCTGTGGGCCACCGGCGACTCCACGTGTCCCGTCCCCCGCGGACACGTCTTCGACCACGCGGTGTCGCACCGGATCGGTGAAGCCACGATCGAGCTGCGCCACCTCATCCGGGGCTACGACGTCCTGCGCGAGTGGGGCCCCGACATCGTCCACGACCACACGATCGTGGGGCCGGTCTACTCGCAGCGGTTCAGCGATCTGCCCGTGGTGACGACCAGTCACGGGCCGTTCAACGAGGAGCTCATCGAGTTGTACCGGGCGGTGACGCCGGACGTCTCGCTGGTCGCCATCAGTGAGGACCAGGCGAGACGCGCCGGGAGCGTGCCGATCACGCGTGTCATCCACCACGGTCTCGACCTCGAGAGCTTCCCGTTCGGCGAGGGAGCCGGCGACGAGAACGGCGAGTACTTCCTGTTCCTCGGACGGATGGCGCCGGAGAAGGGGGCTTGGCACGCGGCGACGGCGGCCAGACAGGTGGGGGCGCGCCTGTTGATCGCCGCCAAGATGCGCGAGCCGTTGGAGCATTCCTTCTACTCCGAGGAGATCCAGCCCCTCCTCGACGACACGGTCGTCTTCCTGGGCGAGGTGGGCCACGACGAGAAGGTGAGACTGCTCCGGGGAGCCAAAGCGTTGCTCAACCCCATCCGCTGGCCCGAGCCCTTCGGGCTGGTGATGGTCGAGTCCCTGGCCTGCGGAACCCCCGTGATCGCCTTCGCGGTGGGATCCGCCCCCGAGCTCGTCGACCACGGGCTGACCGGTTTCCTCTGCGAGGACGTCGACAGCCTTGCCGGCCTCATGTCCGAGGTGAACTCGATCGATCGACGTGCGTGCCGCGCCTCGGCCGACGAACGCTTCTCCACGCAGCGCATGGTGCGGGAGCACCTTTCTCTCTACCAGACCCTGGTCGACGCCCGCCGATGAACCTGGGCTCTCCCTGGGACACATCAGCTGCGGTGCCGACCGTGGCCGGGGCCGAGGGCGGCGTGTCGCTCGTTCAGGGCCAGACCTTCTGTCTTTCCGACGGCTCCGGAGACATGACGCCCGGCCTCCCTCAGGGTCTTTTCGTTCTCGACACGAGGGTCATCTCTCTGTGGGAGCTGCGGTTGAACGGCCAGCCCCTCGAGACTCTGGCCGTCGCCTGCGAGGAAGCATTCTCCGCCACCTTCGTGGGCCGCGGGCCGCCTGCGGAAGGGGCGGCCGATGCCCATCTGGTGTCCTTCCGGTACCGCCACATCGGGCGGGGGATGCGCGAGCGGATCAGGATCACCAATCACGGCCTCGAGCGGGCCGGCTTCTCGGTGGAGCTGCGCTGCGATGTCGACTTCGCCCACCTGTTCGAGGTCAAGGAGAGCCGCCTCGTTGCCCGAGATCGTCGGGTGGAGGCCGAGGGAGACGCCTCTTTGAGGTTCCGTATGGCCGGACATGCCGGCCGCGACGACAGCGTCGTCACCGTGACCGCGTCCCACCCGGCCCAGCTCTCTCCGGGCCTGTTCTGCTGGGAGGGGGACCTGGACGGCCGTTGCTGGTGGGAGGCATGCATCGAGGTGTCGGTGGCGCGCTACGAGCCGCGCTTCAGATGCTCGGGCGTCGACACCGATTCGGTACCCGTCCAGCGAATGACGTCGTGGCGGGCACGTCTGCCACAGCTGTCGACGGACAGCCAGGATCTGAGCATCGCCGTGGCCCGTTCCGGCGAAGACCTCGGCGCTCTGCGCATCTTCGATCCAGAGCACCCGGATGCGGCCATCCTGGCCGCCGGCGCCCCCTGGTTCATGACCGTGTTCGGGCGGGATTCGCTCCTCACGGGATGGATGACGCTCCCGGCCGACGCCGCTCTTGCCCGCGGCGTCCTGGAGACGCTGGCTCGGCATCAGGGGCAGAGGGTCGATGCGGCGACCGAGGAGGAACCGGGAAAGATCCTCCATGAGATCCGGTTCCGATCTCTTTCGGACATGGCGCTCGCCGGCGGACAGGCCTACTTCGGCTCGGTCGACGCCACGCCCTTGTTCGTCATGTTGCTTGCCGAGGTGCGACGTTGGGGATCCGACGACGAGCTGGTGGATCGTCTGCTGCCGCACGCCGACCGCGCTCTCGACTGGATCGAGCGCTTCGGCGACCGCGGTGGTGACGGCTACGTGAAGTACGAACGCCAGAACCCGCAGGGGTTGGCCAACCAGGGGTGGAAGGACTCCTGGGACGCCATCCGCTTCGCTGACGGCACGGTGGCGGAACCGCCGATCGCGCTGTGCGAGGTGCAGGGTTACGTCTACGCCGCCTACGTGGCCAGGGCCCACTTCGCACTGGAGGCAGGTGACGAGCCGGCCTTTCGCCACTACAGCTCGAAGGCGACGCAACTGCGGAGACGCTTCAACCAGGACTTCTGGCTGGAGGACCAGGGCTGCTTCGCACTGGGCCTCGACCGCACCAACCGGCCGATCGATGCCGTGGCGTCGAACATGGGTCACTGTCTGTGGACCGGGATCGTCGAGCCGGATCGGGCATCACTGGTTGCAGATCGACTCATGGCCCCCGACATGTTCTCGGGGTGGGGAATACGGACGCTGGCGTCGACCATGAGCGCCTACAACCCGGTCAGCTACCACAACGGCTCCGTCTGGCCACACGACAACGCAATCTGCGCCGCCGGCTTGGCGCGCTACGGCTTCCAGGACCACGCCCAGCGGGTCATCAGCGGCCAGCTGGAGGTCTCGGCCAAGCGAGGGGGGCGGCTGCCCGAGCTGTTCGCCGGCTTCGATCGCCACGACGTGCCGGTGCCGGCTGCCTATCCCGCCTCGTGCTCGCCACAGGCCTGGGCGGCCGCATCTCCGTTGCTCTGGCTCCGGACCCTGCTGCGGCTCGACCCGTGGGTGCCGGGCGGGAAGCTCTGGGTGGCGCCACAGTTGCCCGACTGGATCACGAGCCTGGGGGTGGCGGGGATGCGCCTCGGTGACAGCACCCTGTCCATCAGAGTCCACGGTGACGAGGTGGAGGTGGACCTCGACGGAGGTCTCGAGGTCATCCGCCAGCCGAGGCACCTTCTCACCGAGGCGGGAGCGGCCCGCTCAGACCCGGGGGGACCGGGCCGAGCTCCGCCCTAGTTCCCGTCTTCGGGGATGATCGTGATGCTGCCGGAGCGCTCCAGCACCGCGAACTTGATGTCGGCCAACCGTTCCAGGCCCTGCAGCTCGCGGGCGGCCTCGAGGATCTCGGACTCCTCCATGCGGTGTCTGTGGAGGCGGTCCTTCAGCACGGTGCCGTGGTCGACGATGAGCTCCGGCCTGCTGCCGAGTATGTGGTCCACGAGGCGCCAGCGATTCCCCAGGAACGACATGACGATGTCGATGCCGACCAGCGTGGTGATGACGAGGAAGGCGGCAGTGATCGAGAAGTCCTCGCCCAGAAGCGCCTGCTGTGTGGCCTCGGAGATCACGAGCAGCAGGACGATGTCGAAGGTCGTGACCTGGTGCAACGTGCGCTTGCCGGCGATCCGCAGGATCAGCACGAGGAAGAGGTACACGGCGGCGGCCCGGGTGACGGCGTCCAAGGTGGCCCTTTCTAGGGATAGACGAACTGGGTGAAGGTGGCGGGCCGCCCGGACGCCACAGCCACGGCGCCGCGATGACGGCCCGTCTGCTCCGGACGCAGGGTCAGCGTTGCCTTCAAGGCGGTGTCGTCACCGTCGAGGGCGAAGGAGAACACCACTCCGCCGTTGCTGGTCGAGGTCGCCTCCGGTTCGGGCCGGACCTCCTCGACCTCGTAGGACTCCAGGAACTGCTGCGCGACCCAGACCTCGATTTTGCCGTCGATCGCCGCCCCCGCCGGCGCCTCCACCTCCAAGGTGGTCCGCCCCTGGCTCCGGCCGAAGCGCTGGTAGCGCAGACTCACCTCGTCCGACGCGACCGTGCGATGGCTGAGCGGCCCGTTGGCGAACAGCCCCAGCGCGGCGGCCACGACCACCGCCGCCATCACCAGCCAACCGAGTCGCTCCGCGAGCGCCTCTCGTTGGGCGAAGCGCGGGCTCTCCTCCAGCTCCAACTCATGGGCCTGCTGCTGCTCCATCGTGCCTCCCGGCCGCAGCGTACGGAGCTACGCGGGGCGGGGCGGGGATACCTCGCCGGCGGCCTCTAAGGTTGCGTCACACCACCCGCAGGTGCCGGACCGCCGCTCCGCCGGCGCCCGCCGTAGTCCCCCGCCGGGCCAGACCCCGCAACTCGGTGGCGGTGAGGGTCTCGCGGTGGACCAGGGCCTCGGCGATGGCTTCCAGATCGCCGGCGTTGTCCCGCAGGATGGTGCGGGCTGCCTGCTCGGCCCGGGTGAGCAGGTCACGCACTTCGGCGCCCCCGGCGCTTCCCTCGAAGTGGTGGGAGACGGGCTCCCGCTTCCCCCCCGCGAGCTCGAAGCGACCGGTCATCGCCCAGCGCTCGACCATCCGCCGAGCCAGCGTCGCGGCGTGGCCCAGGTCGTCCTCGGCTCGGTTGCTGGGCTCGGCGAAGACGTTGAGCTCGGCGGCGCGGCCACCGAGGAGCAGCATCAGTTGGGCGATGAGGTCGCGCTTGGTCAGAATCTCCCGGTCGGTGCCCGAGGACCACAGCGACGTTGCCCGGGTGTCCATACCGGACATGAGCGAGATCCGCGCCGGCGGGTTCATCCCCCGCAACAGCAGGCTGAGCAGGGCATGGCCCGCCTCGTGTACGGCCGCCACCCGCTTCTCCTCGTCGCCCATGAGCCGGGTGCTGCGGGTGCCGGACAGCATCCGGGCGTTGGCGTCCTCCACGTCTTTTTTGGTTATCTCATGGTGACGACGGCGGGCGGCGAGCAGTGACGCCTCGTTCACGACATTGGCCAGTTCGGCCGCCGACAGACCGGCGGTGGTGTCGGCTACCTCGTTCCAGTCCACCTGGGGTGACACCGGCCGCTTCGATGCATGTAGCCGCAGGATCTTCTCGCGCCCGGAGCGATCGGGCCGCCCGATCTGGATGCTGCGGTCGAACCGGCCGGGCCGCAGCAGGGCAGGATCGATCAACTCCGGACGGTTGGTGGCCCCGAGGACGAGGACCCCCGAGGCTCCCCGGAAGCCGTCCAGTTCGATCAGCAGCTGATTGAGGGTGTTGTCGAACTCGCGATCGCCGGCGCCCTCCCCGGTTCGCTGGCGGCCGATGGCATCCAGCTCGTCGATGAAGACGATGGAGGGAGCCGTCCGCAACGCCTGGTCGAAAAGCTCTCGTACCCGGGCGGCGCCCACCCCGACGTACCTCTCGACGAAGCTGGCGGCGGACACGAAGTAGAAGGGCACCTTCGTCTCACCGGCCAGAGCCCGCGCCAGCAGCGTCTTGCCGCAGCCGGGAAGGCCGTGCAGGAGGATCCCCTTGGGCATCTCCGCCCCCAGCGCCCTGAAGCGATCAGGGTCCGACAGGTACTCCCGTACGTCGGCCAGTTCGGCAATCGCCTCTTCGAGGCCGGCGACGTCGGCGAAGGTGACGGGGGGGTGCCCAGAGGTGACGTCGGAGAACTTCACGGCCGCGTTTTCAGGCTCGGCGCCGGCCCTGGCCCCGGCCTCTGTCTTTTCGGCGCCGGCCCCGGCTTCGGAGTTGACGACGTGGAAGGTGATCTCCGGCTTGACGACACGGGCAGCGCCGCCGGGTCCCGCCCACTCGCGGGCGTGCTGTCGTGCCGGCCGGCGCAGGCGGGTGCGAATGTCGGGCTTTGTCAACAGGAGGGCGAGCGCGGTGATGCCGAAGATGGCGACGCCGGATGCGATGACCTCGGGGCGGGTCAACAGTTCCATGTCAGTTCGGGCTCCTCGAATGGCGCGCCGGTTCGCCGAGACACTATCGCCGGGGTCGCCGAGCCGCCCATTGAGGTGCAGGCTCCGGGTCCTCCAGCCCCGCCGCCGGGTTCCCCCTCACCGGGGAGCGCAGCTGTCAGGGGACGTAGCCACCCAGGAGCGCGAGGGTGCCGTAGACGCCCATGGCGGCGGCTCCGAGAACCAGCACGATGCGCTCCACGACCGGCCTCGAGGAGATGGTGGCCAGTGCGAGGGAGATCGGGAAGGTGGTGAAGCCGTAGCGCTCGAAGCTGCCCAGGCGGGTGCTGCATATCGCGAGGGCCACCGCCACGGCAGCGAGTGCGGCATAGCTGACCGGCCAGCGCCGGGCACAGACCACGACCAGCGCCACCAGGACCACCGCCCACACGAGCCGGACGCTCTCGAGGCTGAACTCCCCCCGAAGGAGGGCGCCGAGCGGCGGCGAAAGGGCACTGAACGGATTGGCGGTCGCTCCGCGGTAGGAGCTCTGCTGCTGGATCGTGTAGGGCAGGAGAGGGTCCCCGAAGCGGGTGCCGACCCACCACAGGTACGCCCCGGCACCCGCGAACGGTGCCGCGACCGCGGCCAGGCGAGGCCCCACCGCCGGGCCGAGTCGTTCACCGGCGCGCAGGTCCCGGACGCACTCGATGGCCAGGGGCAGACAGACCAACAGCCCGACCGGTCTCAGCCCCCCCGCGACAACGCCCGACGCCGCCGCGATCCACCACCGCCGGCGGCGGGCGGCCAGCACCGCCGCCGTCGCCACGAGGCCCCAGAGCGCCTCGCTGTAGCCCCAGACCAGGACGAAGCCGGCGGGGGTCATCGCCGCAGTCCATGCGGCGCGACGAGCCAGGGCTCGGTCAGCGGTCTCCATCAGGGCCAACCGGTGGAGGATGGCTCCGAACCCCAGCGCAGCCAGGTTGACCACCACCAACAGCGCCATGCCAGCGTCACCGGGGAGCAGCCGGTCGAACAGCCGCACCGTGAGCGGGAGCACCGGAAAGAAGCGCAGCTCGTCCCGCGGCAGTGCGGCATAGCCAAGCCGCGCGATCTGCACGTAGCGCTGCGCGTCCCAGCCGACCAGGCCCTCGGAGACATGCCGGCGGACCGGCTCGGGCATCTCGATGCGCCGGACCATGGAGGTCGCCCCCATCAACGTGGCGGCGACTACGACGCGGGCGGCCACCCATGCCGGCAGCGCCACCCTCAGGTCCTCCAGGACCGAGCTCCGCCGCCGTGACGCACCGGCCGGCGCCGTTGCCGCCGGCTGACCGGCACCGAGGTCTGCTTCCCTGTGCGGCGGGCCCCCCACCCGCGCAGGCGCGCGAGGATCAGCAGACGACACTGCCGCCCGACCTACCCGGGAAGGTCCACCTCGACACCACCACACCTTGCCGGCTCGTTCTGGGTAGTACCAGCTAGCAGCTCCGCCAACGACCAGTCCTCGGGGAGGGACGCGTGGAACTCGTAGAAGCACAACGCCACGCTCCGGTGACCGAACCGGATCCCGATCCGGTCGTCATCGGGTGGCGCCGCCGGCGGGTCCCGTCGCTCTCGGCGAGCAACGTGGCGCTTCCGGCGGCTGCCGTCGCCGTCGCAGCCGGCACCGGGCTCCGCCTGTGGTCGAGCTCGCCCCTGTGGCTGGACGAGGCCCAGGCCGTGGCCATCGCCCGACTGCCGCTGGGGGAACTCTTCGCCGCGCTGCGCCAGGACGGGGCGCCGCCCCTCTACTACCTGCTCCTCCACGGGTGGATCCGCCTGTTCGGCACGGGCACCGTCCCCGTGCGGATGCTGTCGAGCTGTCTTTCCCTGGCCGCCCTTCCGCTGGCTTGGCGGGCAGGGGTTCTGGTGGGTGGGCGGCGGGGGGGCGCGGCAGCCCTGGTGCTGCTCGCCACCTCGCCGTTCGCCATCCGGTACGCGACAGAGACCCGCATGTACTCATTGGTGCTGCTCCTCGTGCTCGCGGCGCTGGTGATCGTGCTCGACCCGTCCCGCCCCCGAACCGCCGGGCGACTCGCCCTACTGGCCGCCATCACCGGGGCGCTGGTCCTCACCCACTACTGGAGCTTTTTCCTCCTGGCCGCAGTGGGTGCCGTCCTCTTCTGGCGCAGCATCGGGCGGGCTCGCGACCGCGACAGCGTCGCTCTGCTCGCCGCCATGGCGGTGGGGGCGCTCGCTTTCCTGCCCTGGCTCCCCTCGTTCTGGCTCCAGCTGCAGCACACGGGCAACCCCTGGGGGTCGCCGCCCGGTATGGCTGCCATTGAACTGGCCATCAGGGGCTACGCCGGTGGTGACAGCGAGCCGGCCCGGCTGCTCGCTGTGCTGCTGACCGGCATCGTCGGCAGCTTGTTGCTGTCGACCTGGACAGGTGGGCGGGGCCGACGCTCGGCGGCGCGGCCGATCGGGGCCGCCGCCCTGGCCACCCTGATCCTGGGAGCAGTGGCGTTGATGGCGACCGGCGACGCCTTCGCCTCCCGCCACGCCGCCGTCGCCCTTCCCCTCTTCCTGTTGGCGGTGGCCGGTGGAGTCGCCTCGCTGGAGCCGAGAGGTGCCCGGCTGGTGGTCCTGGGCACGACGGCAACCCTGGGCCTACTGGCAAGCCTGTTGAGTGTCGGCCCGCCGAGGACGCAGGCCGGCGAGATAGCTGCCGTACTGCACCGGCAAGCTGCGCCCGGCGACGTGATCGTCACTTGTCCCGACCAGCTCACGCCGGCGCTGGCCCGCATGCTTCCCGAAACTCCGATCGAGATGTTCCCAGGTGGCAGCCCGACCGAAAGGTTGGACTGGAGGGACTACCGCCAGCGGGTGCGAGCGGGCGATCCAGTGGCGTTTGCCAGAAACGTCGACGGTCGAGCCGGCGCCGGATCGGTGTGGCTGGTGTGGTCGCCCGCTTACGAGGGCATCGGCCGGCAGTGCGGGCGCCTTCACCGTGAGCTGCTCAGGCTCCGCCCGGAAGGTCGCACGGTGCTGCCTCGGAAGCCATGGCTGCTCGAGAACGCCGTGTTGTGGCGAGGCCCGGCGGGCGCCGCCAAGGTCAGCGCCGGCGCAGCCGGCGGCTGAGCGCAGCGAGCCCGAGGAGCCCGGCTCCGACACCCAGCATCGACTCACCTCCGGTTTCGGCCATCTGACCGCTGCCGGCGGCCACGTCTCCGGTTCCGCCGACGCCGAGGCCGCTGCTGTCGGTGCCGGCACGCGTGCCCGCGCCGGTGCCCGTGCCCGTGCCCGCGCCGCTCTGGGCGCCTGTGTTGCCGGCGCCGGGGTTGCCGGAGCCTGTGTCGCCG
>JAHWJU010000225.1 GCA_019348255.1 Actinomycetota bacterium
GCCACGAGGACGAGTACCTGCGGTGGCTCACCTACGAAGGCGCCCGCGCCCGCTACGGCGAGAACCTCACCCCGACCGTCGTGCAGCGGCTCGACTACGAGCTCGGGGTCATCACCGACATGGGCTTCTCCGCCTACTTCCTGGTGGTGTGGGACCTCATCCGCCACGCCCGCGAGAAGGGGATCCGGGTGGGCCCGGGGCGGGGGTCGGCCGCCGGCTGCTGCGTCGCCTACTGCCTGCGCATCGTCGACCTCGACCCGATCCGCTACGACCTGCTGTTCGAGCGGTTCTTGAACCCTGGTCGAAAGCAGATGCCCGACATCGACATGGACTTCGACGAGCGCTACCGGGGCGAGATGATCCGCTACGCGGCGGAGCGCTACGGCCACGACCACGTCGCCCAGATCGTCACCTTCTCGACCATCAAGGCCCGAGCGGCGGTGCGAGACGCGGCGCGGGTGCTGGGTTATCCCTACTCCGTCGGTGACAAGGTGGCCAAGGCCATGCCACCTCTGGTCATGGGGCGCGACACCCCGCTGTACGCCTGCTTCGACAAGCACCCCAAGTTCGAAGACGGCTTCCGGGCCGCGACCGAGCTGCGGGACATGTGCGCCCTCGACCCGGACGTGAAGAAGGTCGTCGACGTCGCCCTCGGCCTCGAGGGTCTCCGGCGCCAGGACGGCATCCACGCCGCCGCCGTCGTCATCACCAGGGAGCCGTTGACGGAGTACCTGCCCATCCAGCGCAAGCCCGGGCCCGGGGAGCGGCCGGAGGACGCCCCGATCGTCACGCAGTACGAGATGCACGGCGTCGAGGAGCTCGGGCTGTTGAAGATGGACTTCCTGGGCCTCCGCAACCTCTCGGTGATCGAGCGGGCGCTCGACCTGATCGCCGAGTCGACCGGCGCGCGGCCCGACATCGACAGCATCCCCCTCGACGACGAGGCGACGCTGGCGCTGCTGCAGCGGGGCGACTCCATCGGCGTCTTCCAGCTCGAGGGCACACCCATGCGCGCGCTCCTGCGGTCGCTCGCCCCCACCTCCTTCGACGACGTCGCCGCCCTGGTCGCCCTCTACCGCCCGGGGCCCATGGCGGCCAACATGCACAACGACTACGCCGACCGCAAGAACGGCCGCAAGCCGATCGCCTACCTGCACCCCGACCTCGAGGAGTGCCTCGGCGACACCCAGGGCGTGATGCTCTACCAGGAGAGCATGATGCGGGTGGCCCAGAAGTTCGCCGGCTATTCCCTGGAGGAGGCAGACAACCTCCGCAAGGCGTGCGGCAAGAAGGTCCGTGCCGTCATGGCCAAAGAGCGCGACAAGTTCGTCGCCGGCTGCGAACGCACCGGCTACGGCCGCGAGCTGGGCACGAAGCTGTTCGACATCATCGAGCCCTTCGCCGACTACGCCTTCAACAAGTCCCACTCCTACGGCTACGGACTCGTCGCCTACCAGACCGCCTGGCTCAAGGCCCACCATCCGGTCGCCTACCTGGCGGCGCTGCTCACATCCGTCAAGGACGACAAGGACGCCACGGCCAAGTACCTGGCCGAGTGCCGGGCCATGGGAATCCCGGTGCTCGTCCCCGACATAAACATCTCCGCCTCCGACTTCACCGTCCGCGACGGCGCCATCCCGTTCGGGCTGTCGGCCATCCGCAACGTCGGGACGGGATTGGTCGGGCTGATCGTGGCCGAGCGTGAGGCCCGCGGCCCCTTCGTCGACTTCTACGACTTCTGCGAACGCGTCGACCCCGCCGTGCTCAACAAGCGGACGGTGGAGTCCCTCGTGAAAGCCGGCGCCTTCGACTGCCTGGGCCACGCCCGCAGGGCCCTGTGCCTCGTCTTCGAACAGATCATCGACCGGACCCTCGCTCGCCGGCGCAAGGAGGCCGAAGGCCAGTTCGACCTGTTCTCGGTAGACGAAGCCGACCCCGACTTCAAGACCCGCCAGATCGACCGCATCCCCATCGGCACCGAAGAGTTCGACAAGATGCAGCGCCTGGTCTTCGAAAAGGAGATGCTCGGCCTCTACGTCTCGGACCACCCGCTGATGGGAGCCGAGGGCGCGCTGCGCAAGCTGGTCGACTGCTCCATCGACGGCCTGCGCGACGGCGGCGAGGGGGAGATGAAGACCGTCGGCGGCGTCGTCACCGGACTGTCGAGGAAGTACACCAAAAAGGGCGACCTGATGGCCACCTTCGTGCTCGAGGACCTGGAGGCGGCCATCGAGGCGTGGGTCTTCCCCCGGGTCCACCAGGAGTACGGGTCTTTGCTGCGAGACGACGTCGTGGTGTGCGTGAAGGGCCGTCTCGACAAGCGGGAGGAGCCCCCGAAGCTGGTGGTGATGGAGCTACGCCAGGTGGAGCTCAGCGCCGACTCGGGACCGCCGCTGCACGTCGAACTGCCCCTGGCGACGCTCACCGACGCCGCTGTCGACTCGCTGAAGGAGCTGCTGGTCGACCATCCCGGCTCCTCGCCGGTGTTCCTGCACGTGGGCGACAAGATCCTCCGGCTGTCCGAGGAGTTCTGCGTGGACACCGGCAACGGGCTGTGCGCGGAGATACGTGTGCTGCTCGGGCCGAACAGCGTTCTCCCCTAGTGCGCCCGCGCCGGTCGGTTCGACCCAAATCCTGGCTGTCGCCTAAACTTTGTGGCTGCACGACCGATCAGGGAGTACCGCTGCATGGCGATTGAGGTCGAAACGAAGGACTGCACCGCCCTCTCCGACGCTGAGCTGGGCGAGATGGCCGACATCTGCACGGAGGGCCCCGCCGGCTTCGACATCGGCCTTTTGTCCAAGCAGCGTGATGAGTGGGTGCTCATCACCCAGGCCCGGGACAACGGCAGGCTGCTGGGATATTCCTTCTGCACCCTCGAGCGCATCGGTGGCACGCCGTGCCTGCTGGTGGGACTGGCGTCGCTCAAGCGTCACTCGAAGCGGGAGAGCGTCCTGAGGGCGATCATGGCCGACCAGTACCGGCGTGCCGTTCTCGCCTTCCCGGACGAGGACGTGCTCGTCGGCACCCGCCTCATCGACCCCGCCGGGTACCTCGCGTTCAAGGGCCTTCAGGACATCGTGCCCCGACCCGGCCACCGCGCCACGGGGGAGGAGCGGGCCTGGGGCCGCCGGTTGGCGAAACGCTTCGGTGCCGAGGGCCGCATCGACGACCGGAGCTTCGTGGTGAAGGGTGGCGGTTCACCGGCGGGATGCCTCGACCACGAGGCGCTCAAGCCCGAGACGGTCGATCCTGAGATCGCGGAGTTCTTCGCCTCCCTCAACCGCGAGCGGGGCGACGAGCTCATTGCCTTCGGCTGGGCGATGGCCGAGGACCTGGCGGCCAAGCTCTCCAACGGCAAGTAAAAAATCTCGGTTCCGTCTTCCCTGGATGGGGGAAGTACGTGGTATGCCGCATCCATCCGGTCGCACCGAGCTCTGGTCGAACGATCCCGAGACGGGCGAGGCGGTGCTCATCGAGGTGTTCGAGCACCCGCTGTCGGAGGACGACCTTCGCTGCTACGCCATCGCCGCGGCCCTGGCCTACGTCGACCACCTCACGGTCGAAGATCTCTGGAGCCTCAGCTAGCCCGTCGCCGCGGCGGCCAGACTACGGCCGTGGCCGAAGACCGCTTCGAGCGCCTGGCGAACCTGGTGAC
>JAHWJU010000068.1 GCA_019348255.1 Actinomycetota bacterium
AGGTGACCTCCAGCTGCACCGGCTGGTCGGTCGGGATGTGCAGCTCGTTGGCGGTCACGATGTCGAAGTTCTCGTACTCGTACTCCCACCACCACATGTGGCCCGTGACCTTGACCTGCAGCACCTCCGATCCCTCGGCCCGGCGGTTGATGTCGAACACCGTCACCACCGTGAAGACGCCGATGACGGCCAGGAGGAGCGCGGGGGCGATGGTCCAGCCGAGCTCGGCCTTCGCGTTGCCGTGCACCTGCACTGGCGCGTCCTCGTCGGAGCGGGCTCGGAAGCGCCACATGATGAACACGATCAGGCCCTGCACGAGGACGAAGACGGCGACGGCGAAGGGGAGGGTGAGGTCCCAGAGCCGATCGAGGATGCGGGCCTCGGGCCCTTCGGGGTCGAGCGTGTCCTGGGGGAGGGTGTCGCCGCCACAGGCCACCGCCACCAGAGCGACCAGCGCCAGGAGGATGAGCAGTTTCTTCCTGGATCGGGCACTAGCGGGGCTCACGCGCCACCTCTCGCTCGCTGAGGGGTACAGGTGCACACTCTCTCATGGCATCCGGTTCTGCAAAGTCAGCTGGCGGAGCCGCTCGTCGAGCTGGGCGGCGCTGATCTCGCCGTGGTACACCTCGACGATGCGGCCGTCGGCCCCGATGAACACGGTGGCCGGGAGACCCCGCAACCCGTAGCGGGCGGCGACGTCGCCCTTGGGGTCGTAGCCCGCCGGGTAGGTGATGCCGAACTCGTCCAGGCGCTCGATGGCGTCGGAGCGGGAGTCCTGGTGGTCGACGCCCAGGAAGGCCACGGTGCCGGCGTAGCGGAGGGAAGCGTCGCGCAGGAGGGGCAGCTCCTTCTTGCACGGCTCGCACCAGGCCGCGAAGAAGTTGACCACGGTGGGCTTGCCGGCCGTTGCCGCCAGTGTCACCGCCGGCCGCTCGGGTCGTAGCTCGGGAAGCGAGAACCCGGGCGCCATCCGCGCCGAGGTGTCGCCGCCTCGGCCGGCGTTGCCGGCTTCGCGCTGCTCGTCGATGAACAGGCCGACGGCCACCGCCACGGCAAAGAGGCCGGCCACCACGGTCACGACGGTGCGGGCCCGCATCTCCTTGGCCACCGGTCCAGGCAGCGCCACGGACACCTAGTGGCTCCCGGCGGATGTGGTGGTGACGTTCTCGCCGGGCTCCGGGGGTTCCGAGGCGCTCACCGACACGTCCACCCGGCCATTCATCTGCGTGGGGTGGACGTCGCACTGGAAGTAGTAGGTGCCCGCCTCGGGCGTCGTGAACTCATAGACGGTCTCGCCCTTGTCGATGACCGGCCCCCGGAAGATCGGCTCGGACCCCTCGTCGCGCAGGAGCGCGAAGTTGTGCTGCACCGTGTCGTGGTTCTCGAACTTGAGCTTGATCTTCGTGGCCGCGGGAAAGTCGAGCTCGTCCTTGTCGAACTCCACGTTCTCGGCCGTGAGGAGGAAGGCATCTTCGGCCTCGGGATGGTGGAACTCCCGCTCACCTTTGACGGCGCCGGCCACACCCGAGGCCAGCACCAGCCCGGCCGAAACCGTGGCCAACGTCGTGAGGGCGCGGCGGCCGAGGTTGCGGGAGGACACCAGGTAGAAGCCCCCGAGGATGAGGAAGGCGATGATCGAGCCGACCACGGGAGCCGCCTCCCTGGAGAGGGCCAGCATCAGCCGGGAGAGGCTGACCACGCCGATGCCGGCGAGGACGACGATGGTTCCCGGCAGGCCGATCGGCACCACGAAGCGGTCGTGCAGCCGCTCGCTCATCTCGCGGGTCCAGGACGGATGCTCCCGCCACACCTGACCGAACCAGGCGAAGGTGGCCACGAGGCCGAAGACGATGCCGATGGCGATGAGGGAGGTGTCCGTGGCGAGCCCGGTGGCCAGTACCGCGACGGCCACGGCACCGACCAGCGGCCACGCGCTAGGACTGGGCACGTCGGTGGTGTCCACGGCACGGGGTTCCGCCGGCTCCTCCGGCGCCGGCAACGGCTCGGGCGGCGTGAAGCCGAAGACCCCGACCCCGAGCGCGAGCGCGGTCACGCCGGCGAAGACGAGGGCGGTGAAGCCGACACGGTCCCCGGTGGTGAAGACGTAGCCGAAGCCGACCACGACGGCCGCCCCGGCCAGGATGAAGTACGTCCTCGACGCAGCGTTGAACACGGCCCCTACTTCGCGATGTAGATGGTGTAGTACACGGCCAGCCACGCCACGAGCGCGACATGCCACACCAGTGCCGTCGCCCGCATGAGGTGGAAGTTGTCCCTGCCCAGTTGGTGGCCGACCGCCCGCAGCCCGGTGAGCAGGACCGCGAAGGTGGCCACGGCGGCGACGACGAACGCGGAGCCGGTCAGGGCGTAGACGACCGTCGCGTACGGGCTGGCGCCCCCGCGGAAGGCGAAGCCGTTGATGAGGTAGGCGAGGGCGTTGAGGAAGGCGATGGCCAGGCCCAAGGTGATCCCGAAGCCGAAGAGGGCTTGTCCCCTGAAACCCTTGCGGATGCCGTAGGCCGCCCACTCGATGGTCACCGCGGCCATGAGGGCGGTGATGGTGAGGGTGGCAGCCGTGTAGTTGTCGAACTTCGTACCCTTCGGCGGCCAGGTGCCGGTGGATGCCTTGAGCGCCAGGTAGGCGGCGACCAGGCCACCCATGAGCATGACGACGCCGGCGCCGACGATGACGACGGCGAGGGGCAGGGTGGTGCGGCGGCGACTGGCGGCCAGGCCGCTGCCGCCACCGCTGGGCAGTGCAAGGGGGGCTCCGGCCATCTACTCCGCGCTCTCGTCAGGGGCCAGCGGGTGGGCCGAGCGAACCTCGGGCACCACGTCGAAGTTGTGCGGCGGGGGCGGTGAGGACGTGGCCCATTCCAAGGTCAGCCCGCCGTAGGGATCAGCCGGACCGGAGGGCGAGGAGTCCGAGCGGCGCGACCCGGCCAGCCGGGCCAGCAACATGGCCGCGCCGCCAGCCGTGAGGGCACTGCCCGCGATGCCCAGGGGCAGGACGCTGCCATCGGCTCCGAAGCCCACCAGGTATGCCGGCGCGGCCGTGAGGACCACGCCACCCAAGAGCAGCAGGCACAGGATCCCCGCCGGCCCGGAACCGGGGCTTCGCCCCGTGATCTTCGGTGACCAGTGGACGGCCGCGCCGGCCAGCCCGAGCAGCGGAGCCCCCAGGACCAACAGGGTGGTCTGGCCGTTGCGGAAGGCCTCGGCGTCGCCGCCCTCGACTCCCGCGAACACCGCGGCCACCGACAGCACCGCCGCCAGACCGACCACCGCCAGGTAGGCGGCGATGAAGAACAGCCCGGGGTTCACCCGCACGGCTCCAGAACGCAGCGTTGCCGCCCACGTCAACAGGGCGAGGCCGAGCGGGGCGCCCACCAGAACCCCACCGGCGGTGGCTACCGGCCCGAAGGGGCTGCGGAGGGTGCTCAGGTTGCCGGCCCACAGGAGCAGCGTGAGCAATGGTGCGGCGACGGTGGCGACCCGCGCCACCCCGAAGCCGGTCAGGGGCCGGCGAGCGGCGGTGGAGACGATGTCGCAGAACGCGCCTACGCAGGCGGCGCCGAACAGCAGGGCCATCGGCTGGCCCAGCACCCAGAGCTGGTGCTGCCAGATCCGCCGCCCTCCGGCCCCGGCACCGAAGAGGGTGCCGCCGTAGTGCTGGTCGTAGAACAAGAGGGTGAGGCCGGCCAAAAAGACCGGCGTGGCCAGCACGAGGACGGTACTGGTGGCCAGGGTGCTCCAGCTGAACAGCGGGAGCTCGGTGAGGCGCATTCCCTCCGTCCGGCGGTTGAGGAGGGTGGTGAGCAGGCTGCACGCGGCAAGGAAGGTGGCGAGGGCCACCAACAACAGCCCCATGATGAGGATCTCGGTGCCGGCCTCGGCGCTGCGGCCCTTGCGGGCGAGCGCCGGAAGGCTGGAGCCCAGGCCGGAGATCGGCGGGCGGTCGGCGACGTAGCCGATGGTGGCGAGGACGGCGCCGCCGGCGTAGATCCAAAGCGCCAGGTTGTGCAACCGGGGCAGGGCCAGGCGGGTCGTGCCGATCTGCAACGGCGAGACGTGCGTGGCCAGCCCGATCCAGAGGGCCGGGATCCCGATCACCAGGCTGAGCGACACGTTGGCCGAGGCCAACCGGGAGGCGGTGCCGGTCCAGATGCGGCTGTTGTCGTTGATGTTGGGCAGCTGGAACGTCAGAGCTGCACACGCTCCGGCCACGATCGCGGCGAGGCCCCCCGCCATGAAGAGGAGGCCGAGCCGCTTGTGGTCGCCCGTGATCGCCCAGGGGTCGGTGGTGACCGGTGCCGGCGGTGATGAGGCGTTCTCCGGCGTGGCCGAGGGAGGCCGTGTGAGGGTCGAGGTCATTCGCCTTCCTGCAAGGGCTGGGCGGGGAGCGCCGGAACCATATCCAGCCCGGTCATCGGACGAGCTGATCGAGGGCCATGGCTCCGAACAGGAGGGTGATGTAGGAGATCGAGTAGGAAAAGAGCCGCATGGCCCGTGCTGCGGTGTGCTCGAGCTGGAGCTGAACGGCGTACACCAGGAACAGCGCACCGAGCACCACCGCCGCCACCAGATAGAGAAGCCCCATCCCCGCCACAGGCGCGAAGAGCAGCGACGCCGCCCAGAGGGCGACGGTGTAGAAGACGATCTGGCGGGCCGTCTTTGAGAAGGAAGCCACCACCGGCAGCATCGGGACCTCGGCTGCGGCGTAGTCGTCGCGGTACTTGATGGCCAGTGCCCAGAAGTGAGGTGGCGTCCACACGAAGATCACAGCGAACAGGACGAGCGGCGCTGGGCTCAACGAGTTCTGTACCGCTGTCCACCCCACGAGCACAGGGACTGCCCCCGCCGCTCCCCCGATCACGATGTTGTGGGCCGACTTTCGCTTGAGCCACAGCGTGTACACGAACACGTAGAAGAGGGTGGCCCCCACGGCCAGCGCCGCCGAAAGCAGGTTGACGAGTAGCCACAACTCGATGAAGGCGAGCACCTCGAGGGCAACCGCGAAGGTCAACGCGGCCCGAGGGGTGACGGCGCCGGTGACCAGGGGGCGGTTCTCCGTGCGATGCATGAGAGCGTCGATGTCGCGGTCGACGTACATGTTGATGGCATTGGCGCCGCCGGCGGCCAGCGTGCCGCCCACCAGCGTGGCCACCACCAGCCAGAGCGGTGGCAGCCCGCGCGCGGCCACCACCATCGTGGGGACGGTGGTGACGAGCAGGAGCTCGATGATGCGCGGCTTGGTGAGGGAGACGTACGCCTTCAGGCGACCCATCGGCGCAGACTCTAAGGCCGGGAAGGAAGAAACCGCCACCCGGCGCCGGTGGGCCGAGACGCAGCCGCCCCCGTACGATCGTCCGTGCATGGAGCGCCTCCGACTCTCCCCATCGAGCTACCACCGCATCACGCTCGCCGCGCTGGTCGGGCTGGCCTTCATCGTCGTCACGGGAGCAGCTGTCCGCCTCACCGGCTCGGGCCTCGGCTGCCCCGACTGGCCCACCTGCAGCGGCGGCCGGATCGTCGCCCCGGCTGAGTACCACGCCCGGATCGAGTTCTTGAACCGCACCATCACCGGCCTCGTCTCGGTGGCGGTGATGCTGGCGGTGCTGGGCTCCCTCGCTCGCCGGCCCCGCCGGCGCGACCTCACCTGGCTCTCGCTCGGGCTGGTGGCGGGCGTGCTCGCCCAGATCGTGCTCGGGGGGCTGGTGGTGCTGTTCCACCTCGCGCCCCCGCTGGTGATGGGGCATTTCCTGGTGTCGATGCTCCTGCTCCTCGACGCCACCGTCCTGCACCACCGGGCCGGGCAACCCGATGGCGTTGCCCGCGCCGTCGTATCTCCGGCCCACCTCGTGCTCGGGAAGCTGACCGTCGCCGCCGCTGCGCTCGCCATCTTCCTGGGGACGGTGGTCACCGGATCGGGTCCCCACGCCGGCAGCCATGAAGGTCAGCTGGTCGAGCGCCTTCCGTTCGCGGTGGCGGACGTGGCCCGCCTTCACGGCGCCGCCGTCGTGCTCTTCGGGGCCGTGGTCCTCTACCTGGTCCGGAGCCTGCGTGTGGCGGGAGCGCCACCGGACGTGCTGCGGCGGGCCCAGGTGCTGCTGGGCGTGCTCGTGGCCCAGGCCGCCGTCGGCTACAGCCAGTACTTCACCGGAGTCCCGCCACTGCTGGTGGCGGTGCACGTGGCGGGAGCCGTGGCGGTGTGGGTGGCGACGCTGCGGGTCGTGCTGGGCATGCACGTGCGGGTCCAGCCGTCGCCGGCGTCCGCGTCGTTTGCAACAATTCCGGTGTGAGCACCGCTCCTCCCATGACGGCACCGCTCGAGGTGGAGGTCGAGGAGCCGGTCGGCAGGGAGCTGGCCGAGCCCGATCGGCCCTGGATCGTCATCGTGTGGAACGACCCGATCAATCTCATGTCCTACGTGACCTACGTGCTGCAGAAGCTGTTCGGCTACAGCCGGGAGAAGGCCACGAAGCTGATGCTCGACGTGCACCACAAGGGGAAGGCCGTCGTATCCTCCGGCTCCCGGGAGAAGGCGGAGATGGATGTCTTCCGCCTCCACGAACACGGGCTGTGGGCGACGATGGAGCAGCAGGACTGAGTGGTCTTCGGACCCCGCATCCGGCGCACACGGGCCGGCGACTACGAGGTGCGCCTCGACACTTGGGAGCGCAACCTGTTGCGGTCGCTGCCCGGGCAGCTCCGCGACCTGCTGACCACCGACGATCCGGCGCTGGAGCGGCTGTACCCGCCGGCGTACTCCGACGACGAGGAGAAGAACGCCGAGTACAGCCGCTTGATGCGCGCCGACCTGACTGCCGGCCGGCTCACCTCCATCGACGTGATGGAGCAGACGATCGATTCGCGGCGGCTGGACGAGGAGCAGATGGCGGCCTGGTTGGGTGCCCTGAACGACCTGCGCCTGGTGCTGGGCACCCGTCTCGAGGTCACCGAAGAGATGTACGAGGAGGAACTGCCCGACGACGATCCCCGGGCGCCGGCTTTCGCCCTCTACGCCTACCTGGGGGTGCTCCAGGAGCAGGTCGTCCTGGCGCTGGGCGCCGGCCTCTGAAGGTCGCTGCTCGACGGCCGAGGGTGGGTCAGATGGCGGTGGAGTAGTAGTACGAGCCGGCGGTGCCTGGGCCGGTGTGGGCTCCGACGCTCGGGCCGATGCGGTAACGGACGAGATCGAGCACCTCCGGCGCGTGGACCAGGCGGTCCTCGAGCGCCCGCCACAGGGGGGCGGCCTGGGCGTCGGCCACGCCGATGCCGACGCGCAGATCGGTGCCGGAGGCCCTGATGTGGCCGGCCATCACGTCGGCAGCGTCATCGGCCGTCCTGGCCGAGCCGACGACCGTCATCCTGCCCTGGACCATCGACAGCACCGGGATGCCCTCGATGGCATCGTCCTGCACCCCCGATGCCAGGCGGCCACCGGCTCGGGCCAACTCGAGTGCCTTCACGACGAAGACGTTGCCGCACCGGCCACCGACCGCCTGGGCCACAGTCGCCGCTTCTTCCAGGTCGGCCCCCTTGGCCACGGCCTCCGCCGCCTCCCACAGGGCGCAGGCGATGGCGAAGGACGCCTCGCCGGTGTCGACTATGCGCACCGGCACGCCCACCAGTTGCGACGCCAAGCGGGCGGCATTGACTGTGGCCGAGATGGCCGAGCCGATGTGCACCGACAGGATCTCCGTCGCGCCCTTGGCCACCAAGGTTTCGTAGGCGGCGGCGAAGTCGGCCGGCGCCGGCGCCGCCGTGGTCACCTGCGGGCTTCCGGACGCGAAGTGGGCGTAGAACTCGTCCGCACCGAGGTCGACGCCCTCCCGGTAGTCGCGCCCGTCGATCGACACCCTCAGCGGCACCACCTCGACGCCGTAGCGGGCCACGAGCTCGTCGGGCACCTGGGAGTTGGAGTCGACGCAGAAACCGATCACAGCTGCTCTTCGGTCACCGGTAGTCGCGCGGATGCGAACCGGTACAGGATCACGGCGCTGCTCGCCGCAGCCGCCAGCGGCAGGTCCGCCGTCGGCTCCGGCCCCCAGAAGTTCGGCCAGCGGCGGCGCCACCAAAGGGCCGCACCGGTCACCCAGGCGGTGGAGGCGACCAGCGTCGCCGCGTAGGCGCGGGACTTCCACCGGCGGGTGCTGGTGAGGGCGGCCAGCACCAGGTCGACCGGTACATAGGCCGGGAATGTCATCAGGCACTGCCCCACGCTGCAACCGACGCCCTTGCCCCCCCGAAAGCCGTTCCACACCGGGAAGCAGTGGCCGACCACCGACGCAGTGCCGGCCAGGTGCGCGCCCCTGGTCCCGCCCACCCTCCCGCCGAGAGCACACGCCGCCGCCCCCTTGGAGACATCCGCCGCCAGCACCGCATAGCCCCATTTGGGGCCGAGGATCTTGATGGCGTTGGCCGCTCCCGGGTTGCCGGTGCCGCTCGAGCGGAGGTCGATCGCGCCACCGGAGGCCAGCCGGGCGGCGACATCGGCTGAGGGCACCGTGCCCAGCAGGTACCCGATCAGGGCGGCTCCGACGGGCCGGAGACTGGGCACGGCGCGAAGGGTACTGCCGATCATCCAGAGGGGAGCTACCTTCGCCGCACCGTGGATGTCATCCGCATCCCCGTCGGGGGGATTTCATTGGCCGTGCGCCTGTGGGCCGGCGACAAGGTGCCGTTCCTGCTCGTGCACGGGCTGGCCTCCAACGCCCTGCTTTGGCAGGGGGTGGCCGAGCACCTCGCTTCCGCAGGCCACGCCGTGGCCGCCGTCGACCAACGCGGGCACGGCCGGTCGGACAAGCCGGACGACGGCTACGACTTCGCCACGGTGGCGGCCGATCTCGCCGCCGTCATCACCGGCCTCGGATGGAGCCAGCCGGTGGTGGCGGGCCAGTCCTGGGGCGGCAATGTCGCGCTGGAGCTGGCGGCACGGCCGCACGCGCCCCTGTGCGCTCTCGTACTCGTGGACGGCGGCTGGATCGACCTTTCCCACTTCGGCAGCTGGGAGGAGTGCGAGCAGGCGTTGACCCCGCCGCCCATCACCGGCACCCCGGCCGCCGAGATGGAAGCCATGCTGCGGCAGCGCCACCCCGACTGGCCCGAGAGCGGCATTCGCGGCCAGATGGCCTGTTATGAGGTGCGAGCGGACGGGACGGTGGCTCCCTGGCTCACGCTCGACCGCCACCTGACGATCCTGCGCCACCTCTGGGAGCAGCGGCCGGCGTCCCTCTACCCGCTTGTCGAGGTGCCGGTGCTCCTGCTGCCCTGCGACGACGGATCCAGCCGCAAGCGGGAGCAAGTGGCCGCCGCCGAGGCCGGCCTGCGCCGCTCCCGCACCTTCTGGCAGGCGGCGGACCACGACGTGCATGCCGAACAGCCCGAGAAGGTGGCCGACCTGCTCCTCCGGTGTCTGGACGACGGGTTCTGCACATGACGCTGCCGCGGCTGGTGGCGCTCATGGGCTCCGGCGAGACGAGTCCGACGATGGTCAAGACCCATCGCCAGCTCCTCTCCCGGCTGGGGCCTCCGCCGGTGCCGGCGGTGCTCCTGGACACCCCCTTCGGCTTCCAGGGCAACGCCGCCGACCTCACCCGGAGGGCGCAGTCCTACTTCCGCGACAGCGTCGGGCACCCCATCGAAGTGGCTGGCTTCCGCTCCGCTTCCGAGATCGGGAGCGTCTCCTACGAGTCGATGCTGAGCCGCCTGCGCTCGGCCCGCTACGTCTTCGCCGGCCCCGGTTCTCCCACCTACGCACTCCGCCAGTGGACGGCGTCGGCTGTGCCCCAGGTCCTCAGGGACAAGCTGGCCACCGGCGGGTGCGTCTCCTTCGCCAGCGCCGCCGCTCTGACCCTGGGCGTGGTGACGGTTCCCGTCTATGAGATCTACAAGGTGGGGGAGTCGCCTAGATGGGAGCAGGGACTCGACCTGCTGGCCGGCGCCGGCCTCTCCGTCGCCGTCATCCCCCACTACAACAACGCCGAAGGCGGAAGTCACGACACCCGCTTCTGCTACCTGGGAGAGGACCGTCTGGCCGAGATGGAACGCGACCTTCCAGCCGGCGCGTTCGTGCTCGGGGTGGACGAGCACACCGGGTTGGTCATCGACCTGACCGAGGGGTCGGCAACCGTGGTGGGAATCGGCGTGGTCACTGTGCGGGCGGGGGGCCACAGTGCCGTCCTCGAGCCGGGGACGGTGACGACGCCGGAGGCTCTGCGGGCGATGGCGGAGGACCTACGGGGCGCAGGCTCGGCGGTGGCCGGCGGCGGCGCGGCCGGAGCCGCGGCGTCTTCGATGCCGGACACTGACACTCCGTCACAGCCTGTCGTCGCGCCGTTGCTCCAGATCCTGCGGGACCGCGAGGCGGCGTTCGAGGGGGCGATGGCTGTCCCCCACGTGTCCCAGGCCGTTCAGACGGTGCTCGACCTGCAGGCCGAGCTCGACCGGTGGGGAGCGGACACGGAGGGTACCGATGTTTCCGACCAGGGCCGGGCCCTGTTGCGGGCGATGGTCGTTCGCCTGGGTGAACTTGCCCTGACGGCCCGTGACAGCAGAGAAGTGGTGGGGCCCTTCGTGGAGGCGCTGTTGTCGGTGCGCTCGAACGCCCGCCGCGAGCGGCGCTACGGCGAGGCGGACGCCGTTCGCGACCTGCTCTCGGATCTGGGTGTCGAGGTGCGCGACTCCCCCAGCGGCACCGAGTGGGACCTCTTGACCGGGGGGCCGGAGCAGAAGGGCCGGCTGCTATCGTCTTGAGGCCTCGACGGGAGTTCTGGCCCCCATCGTCTAGTGGCCTAGGACACCACCCTTTCAAGGTGGCGGCACGGGTTCGAATCCCGTTGGGGGTGCCACAAAAGCCCAGGTCAGAGGCCCTCTTGCGAGGGCCTCTTGTCATTTCCAGTCCCGTTTGCCACTCTTTTGCCAATCCAGAACCGGCACCAAGGGAGGCAGCTGTGCAGGGCTTCATGCGCCAGCGAGGCGAGGCCTGGGAGCTGCGGGTCTATGTCGGCCTCGACCCCGTCACCGGGCGCAAGCGCTACGCCTCCAAGACCGTCCGCGGCGGAAAGCGAGTCGCCCAGCGGGCGCTCTCGGCCATGGTCGCCGAGGCCGACAAGGGGGGCCTCTCCCGGACCAACGCCACCGTGGGCGAGCTGCTCGAGCGCTGGTTCGACCAGGCCAAGGAGGAGTTCTCGCCCAAGACGGTCCGGGAGACCCGGGGAGTCCTGGACCGGTACCTCCTGCCCGGCCTGGGCCAGACGTCGTTGGCCAAGCTGCGGGCGGACCACCTCGATCAGTTCTACCGGGGCCTGCGGGACGGGAGCCGCAACCACGGCCGCCCGCTGGCGCCCGCCACCATCCGCCGCGTCCACGGCATACTCCGTCGCGCCCTGACCCAGGGCGTGCGCTGGGGCTGGCTGGCCGTCAACCCCGCCGCCGCGGCGTCACCGCCCCGAGTCCCCCTCGCCGACATCACGCCCCCGGCGCCGGCCGAGGTGGCGCAGGTGTTCACGCTGGCGCAGGAGTCGGACCCGGACCTGGCCACCTTCGTGGTGCTGGCCGCCGCCACCGGGGCCCGCCGCAGCGAGGTGCTGGCGCTGCGGTGGTCCGACGTCGACCTGGTCGCCGGCGTCATCGCCATCAAGCGCGGGATCGTGCTGGGCCCCGATGGCCTGGTGGAGAAGGACACCAAGACCCACCAGTCCCGGACCGTGTCCCTCGACCCGACGACGCGAATCGTGGTCGAACAGCACCGGGAACGAGCCCTGGAGCGGGCCGCCCTGTGCGGAATCGGGTTGCCCGCGGACGGGCTCCTCTTCAGCCGGTCCATCGACGGTTCGCAGCCTTGGTTCCCCGACTCGGTCAGCCGCTCCTTCCAGCGTCTTGCCCAGAAGGCAGGCCTGAAGGGGGCGCGTCTGCATGACCTGCGCCACTACGTCGCCACCCGCCTGCTCACCTCCGGAGTGGACGTGCGCACCGTGGCCGGTCGCCTCGGCCACCGCAACCCCTCGACCACCCTCAACGTCTATGCGGCCTTCGTGGCCGAGTCCGACCGCGATGCGGCCAACCTGCTCGGCCGCCTGTTCGATGACGCCGTCGCCCAGGGGGCAAAATCCCCGACCGGTGCGGACTCCGGTGGTCGAAGTGACCCTGCTTCAAAGAAGCGGCATGTCTGATGGAGGCGCCTGCGCCCGTCGACCCAGGGCTTCGACGACGGATCTTTGGGGCGCGCGTTCTGTGTGCGCGACCAATCCTCCAGCCGATTCTCGGACGGCGCGCTATCCGGCAATAGCAGCGGTATGCCGTGGCACAATGGTAGCCATGACAACGGAAGCGCTGCGGACGGTGAAGGATCGCCTGTCGGAGTTCGTGGACCGAGTGC
>JAHWJU010000069.1:0-11141 GCA_019348255.1 Actinomycetota bacterium
TAGCGGGCGCGGGCGCCTTCGTAGGTGAGCCACCGCAGGTACTCGTCCTCGTGGCGGAACCCGGCTGGGAGCGGGAACGACGGCAACTGTGGCTTTCCGAACTCGATCTCCACCCTGGCCCGCTCGGCGATCCACAGCGTGTTGTCGCAGGCCTGCTCATAGGACGAGAACAACGACCGCATCTCGGCCGCCGTCTTCAGGTAGTGCTGGTCGGAGTCGAACTTGAACCGGTTGGGGTCGTCGATGGAGGAGCCCGTCTGCACGCACAGGAGGGCGTCATGGGCGACCGCGTCGCCTTGGTGGGTGTAGTGGCTGTCGTTGGTGGCCAGCAGCGGCGCGCCGATGCGCCTGGCGATCTCGATGAGCTGTGGATTCGTCTTGCGTTGCTCGGCCAGGCCGTGGTCCTGCAGCTCGACGAAGAGCGAGTCGCGCCCGAAGATGTCCTGGAGGCGGGCCGCCAGCTGAGTGGCTTTTTCGACCTGATCGTTGAGCAGGGCCTGCAGGACGACGCCTCCCAGACATCCGGTGGTGGCGATCACGCCCTCGTGCCACTGCTCGAGCAGCTCCCAGTCGAGGCGGGGCTTGTAGAAATAGCCCTCGAGGTAGGCGAGCGAGGACAGCTTCAACAGGTTGCGGTAGCCCTGGGTCGTCTCGGCCAGCAGGGTGAGGTGGTAGTAGAGCTTCTCGCCCCGCTCCCCGTCGCCGCCGGTGTCGTCCAGGCGGCCCCTGCGCACCGGGCGCTCGCTGCGGCTCTCGGCCGCCATGTAGGCCTCTATGCCGATGACGGGGTTGATGCCCTGGGCATGGCAGGCGCGGTAGAAGTCGAGGACGCCGTACATGTTGCCGTGGTCGGTGATCCCCAGCGCCGGCTGACCGTCGGCCGCCGCCGCCGCCACGACCTGGTCGACGCGAGCCGCACCGTCGAGCATCGAGAACTCGGTGTGAAGGTGCAGATGGCTGAACGAATCCGCCACGGAGGGCCTCTCGATGAGCGTCCACAGGCGCCTGTTCACAACCTGTGGACGAATTACACGGATGTGGTTCGAGGGTAGCGCAGCGTCATTGCTCGTGCTCGGTGGCTTCGTCCGGTTCCCGCTCCTTGCGCCGCACCAGGTACGCGGCGGCGGCCAGCAGCAGGACGAGCAGGCCGAGGACGCCGATCTCGACCATGGCTGCGCCGAAGGCGTCATCGCCCAGGCCCTCTTCGGTCCTGGCCCGCAGAGTGATGACGATGATCTCTTTGATCGACGCGATGATGCCGACCACCAAGAAGGGCTCGGCCACGAGTTGGCGCTCGACCATGGTGGCCCGGATGCCAGCCAGCAGCTCGAGCACGATGAACACGAGCAGGAGCCCGTCCAGAGCTCCGGTGACGGCGCCCTCGACGCCCTTGCCCAGCTCCGTGACCAGGTGGTAGCCGACGACCAACAAGACGATGAGGGCGCTCGATATCAAGAGCACGCCGGCGAGGATGTACACGGCGTTCTCGGCCATTCGGAGGAACCGGTCGACCGGCTGGTTCTCCGAGCGAAGCGCCTTGGTTTGCGGAGGCATCCACAGAACCTACCGGTACGCTTGCACGATGGGCCTGAAGCGCCGGGCACGGCCGTGAGCGGCGACACAGCGTCGTCTCCGCGCCTGCTGCTGGTGGTATCCGGCGACCGCGAACTGGTGGCCACCTGCGAGGCGGTGCTGCCGGCGCACGGCTACGTGGTGGTGCGCTCCCCGGAGCCGGGCACGGCCGTCGCCCAGGTGGGGTCCATCCGCCCCTCGGTCGTGCTCGTCGACGGCGACCCCCGGGCTCCCGCCCTCGCCATGCTGGACGCGCTGAGAGCGGACGAGACCGCCGACGCTGTCCCGGTGGTGCTGGCCGTCGAGCAGCTCACCACCGAGGGCGTCAACGAAGCGATCCACCGGGGTGCCCATGACTTCCTCCGCAAGCCGGTGGACGGGGCTGAGCTGGTGGCTCGGGTACTCGCCGCACAACGGATGGGGCAGTTGCAGCGGGAGGTGGAGGCCCACGGCGCCGCCGCGGCCGAGCTGTTGCGCATCGACCCTCTCACCGGCCTTTCCAGCCGGCGCAGCGTGGAGGAGCACCTGGAGGTGGTGGCAGCCTCGGCCCGCCGGCTGAGGACCCCCTTCAGCGTCCTGGTGATCGACGTCGACCGCCTGCAGCGGGTGAACCGCGACCTGGGCAAGGCCGCCGGCGACGCAGTTCTGCGGTCGGTCGCGCGGACGATCTCGTCGGCTCTACGGGGTGAGGACGTGGCCGGCCGCCGGGGGGGCGACCAGTTCCTGGTCGTGCTTCCCCACACGTCGCTGGACGGAGCATGGCGCCTGGCCGACAGGATCCGCCAAGCGGTGAGCGACCGGCCCGTCGCTCTGGACGACCAGCGCGACGTGTTGGTCACGGTATCGGCCGGATGCAGCGAAGGCGCCGGCGACGACCCCGGGGACCAGGTTCGCCGTGCTCAGGTGGCGCTGTGGGAAGCGAAGTCGACCGGCCGCAACCGGGCGGTGGCCGACACCTCGGCCGTGGCGTCGTGAGGAGCCGCCCTCAGAGGTAGGTGCCGGGACGGGTGCCGGCGTCCGCCGCCGGCGGCAGGCCCCGGCGGCGCATCTCCTCCATCTGCTGGCGGAGCTCCATCTGCTGGGCGAAAAGCGTGGCCTGGATGCCGTGGAACAGGCCCTCCAGCCACCCGACGAGCTGCGCCTGGGCGATGCGCAGCTCCGGCTCTGACGGTGGCCCGCCGCTGGCGTCGAACGGGCTCGAGAGCCGGCTCAGCTCGTCGCTCAGGTCGTCGGACAAGCTCTCGCCCAGCTCGGTGATCGACGTCTGGTAGATCTCGGTCAGCCGTTCCCGGCCGGCATCGTCGAGGGGGGCCCGGCGCACCTCGTCGAGCAGCTGCTTGATCATCGACCCGATTCGCATCACCTTCGCAGGGTGCTGGACCGCCTCTCCCTTTCCCGGCTGATCCGCGTCCGGGGCGGCCTCCAGCGACTCCACGGGCTCGGGAACCAGGAGGGGCGTGCGCTGCGACGGGTGCTCGGACATGGGGTCATCCTACGGCGAGCAGCGGAACCAGCATTTCCTCCGGCGTGAGCGACCCGTGCCGGCACCGGAGCCGGGAGGGCTCGGCCTGACCGTCGGGGGGAGGCGCCGACCCGGCCTCGATCCTCGGGTTCACGAATGCGATCGGCTGGCGCGCCAGCAGGGCGACGTCGCCGATGCGGCGGGCCACCAGGGGGCTGAGCGGCCCCCCGAACCAGCCGCCGGCGTCGGCCTCGTCTCGCGTCACCACCCACCCCAGGCCGGTGTCGACGAGCCAGGCCCGCGCCGCCTCGGCCAACTCGTCGACTCTGCCGGGCCGAGCGTGCAGCCAGGTGAAACGGCCCTCGCCCGACACCGTCCGGCACATCTCCTGCACGTGGTCGGGCAGGCTCACCAGGCGATCCCCCACCTCCACCTGGCCGTGGTCGGCCGTGACCACCAGCGCTGCCCCCGTAGGCAGGCCCGCAGCCACGTCAGCCACGATCCGGTCGGCAGCCACGAGCTCGGCGTCGTAGTAGGGGCCGAAGCCCCGCTCATGGGCCACGTGGTCGATGCCGTCGTAGTAGGCGTAGACGAACGGCTCGCCCTCGGCCAGCAGCGACCGCACCTCCACGGCGATGGCCGAAGGCTCCCGCCACCCCCGCAGCCGTGCTCCCCCGAGGTGGGCCAGCGTGAAGCCGCTCCCGCCGAACTCGGCGCGGGTGACCACCGGCACGGTGCTGCCGCCGAAGGCGCGAAGCGCCTGGAACTCCTCCGGCGGCACCTGTTGGCGAGCATCCCCCTCTGCCGTTCGCCATCGCAGGACGTTGAGGATCTGGTCGTTGTCGAGGCGGAGGCGGTACCCCATGATCCCGTGGGCGGCGGGAGGTCTGCCCAGGGTGAGCGAGGCGAGGGCACACGCGGTGGTCGTGGGGGCGACGGAGTGGATCGGGCCGCCTTTCATGGCGGCCAGGGTGGGAGCAAGGGCGAGACGCTGCTGGAGCTGCAACCACCCCAGGCCGTCGAGCACCAACAACACGACCTGGCGGGCCTCGACCACCGGCTCCGGGAGCCACCGTGGACGAGGTGGCGTCCGTTGCAGGGCGGGGACGAGGTTGGCCAGGCAGGCCCCCCCGTAGTCCGGCACCAACGGCGCTGACGCGAGCCCGGTGCTCACCGACGCTCGCTCATCAGGTGCCACGTAGAGGCAAGGGTATCGTTGCCGCCGCCGCTCAAGGCAACCAGCAAGACCAGAGCACCCGGGCGTACCATGGGTTGTCGTGAAGGTCTCCACCCGTGGTGACTACGCCAGTCGGGCCCTGCTCTCACTCGCACTGCATCCCGGCGACACGCCCACCTCGGTGCGCGACATCGCCGATCGGACCGGGCTCCCCCAGCCCTACCTCGAGCAGATCCTCCTCGCCTTGAAGGGCGCCGGCCTGGTGCGCTCGAAGCGAGGCGTCGGCGGCGGCTACGTGCTGGCCCGGGATCCAGCGGAGATCAGCCTGAGCCAGATCGTGAGCGCGGTGGACGGCCCCATCGTGGCCGGCGACTTCGGTGAGCCCCACCAGAACGGCGCCTGTGATCACGAGGGCCAGTGTGTCCTTCTCGCCGTCTGGGCGGACGTGAGCGCCCACATGCGGGAGCACCTCGAGTCCTTCACCCTGGCCGAGATGGTCGCCAGGGCCCGCGGCACCACCGCGTCGCTGGTCCCGCTCACCTAGAGCCGGCCGGCGTGGGTCGCTCGGGAGGTTCTCCGACCGACACGGCCTCCTCGGGCCTCAGTCCCCGTGCCCGTCCCGCCTCGGGCACCTCGTCCGTCGCGGCCACGTCCACCAGGCGGACCTCCGGCCGACGGGCCAATCGCGCCAGCTCATCGGCCGACGCTGTCACCACGGCCCCGTAGACCACCGGGCCCGGCCGCTCGAGCCATCGGGCCAGCGCGGTCACCCGCACCAGGTCCTGTTCGTACTGGGCCACGAAGTCGGGGTCCGACACCGTCGGTAGCAGCTCCTCCAGCGCCCGCTTCTCCTCCCGGGCCTCCTCACGCTGGCGGCGCAAGAAGGATCCCAACCCCTCCGGTGGGACTTGCGCGTCCTTGCCCCCGGCCGGGGCGACCAGAAGCGCGTGAACCTGGAGGCCTGGGGACGCCAAGGTGCGCCGTACCGCACGCTCGTCCAGGTACTCCGCGAACGACACGACTGCGCTCCTTCGGCCTCGGGCGCCGGCCAATGCCCGCGTCCGGGCCTGGAGGTACGGGCCCACGAGGCGACCCGGGGTAGGCCCGATCACTCCAGCCGGCTCGTTGTCGACGGCCGGCGCCGCTCGCGGAGCCTCGTCTTCGCTCAGCCGCGTCGCTGCGGCGGCCACCCCCAGCGCCAACGCCAGGGCGACCACCCCCGCCAGTACCCGCAGGACCAGCCGGACCAGCTCTTCGTCGCTGGGAGCGGCCTCCGGCTGCGGCGGCCCGCTGTCCGGCCCGAGCGGCCCCCTCAAGCGAGGCCTCGGCGGAACGACTCCAGGTCCGGGGGCAGCGGCGAGTCGAAGACGAGGCGCTCGCCGGTGCCGGGGTGGTCGAAGGCGAGCCGGACGGCGTGGAGGAAGGGGCGCTCCAGCGAGAGCGAAGGCCGGCTGCCGCCATATCGGGCGTCACCCACCACGGGATGACCGATGGCTGCCAGGTGGACCCGGATCTGATGGGTCCGGCCCGTCTCCAGCCGGCAGGCCAGCTCCGTAGTCGGGACCGGCTCGCGATGGCGGGACAGCACCTCGTAGCGGGTTCGGGCGGGCCGCCCGGCGGTGACCACCGCCATGCGGGTCGGGTCGGCCTCGGACCTGCCGATGGGGGCGTCCACCACCCCGCCGGCGGACTCGACGGCGCCCAGCACCAGGGCGCGGTACCGACGCTCCACCGAACGGCCCTGTAGTTGGGCCACCAGGGAGTGGTAGGCGCGGGGGGAGCGGGCGACGACCAGCAGCCCCGACGTCCCTGCGTCGAGGCGATGGACGACGCCGGGCCGGTCGGCCTCGCCGGCGCCCGCCGGCGGCAGGCGGGAGAGCTCCGGATAGTCGACGAGGAGGCGCTGCACCAGCGTGCCGGCGGAACGACCCGCGCCCGGGTGCACCACGACACCGGCCGGTTTGTCCACGACGATCACGTCGTCGTCGGCATGGACCACCGGTGCCCTGGCGGCCGGGTCGGCGACGAGGGCGACCGGGGCGCCGACCTCCGGTACGTCCACCTCCACCAGGTCCCCTTCACAGACGCGGCGGCTCCGGCTGCGCACCGGCCTTCCCCCCAGGCGCACGGCGCCGGCCTCGACCAGCGCAGCCACCTCCGAGCGGGGCAGCCCCGTCACCATGGCCACGACGCGGTCGACCCGTTCGCCGGCCAGGGCCGCCGGGATCGTCTCCTGCATCAGGCCGCTTCGGCTCTGCCGGCCCCGCCGGCGGGCTGGCGCAGTCCCGTGAGCAGCACGAGCGCGGCGCCGGTGGTGATGGCCATGTCCGCCACGTTGAAGATCGGCCACCACTGCAGGTCGATGAAATCGATCACCGCACCCCCGTGGTCGCGCAGGAGCCGGTCCACCAGGTTGCCGCACGCCCCGCCTATGAGAAGGCCGAAGGCCACAGCAGGCAGCTTCCCCTGCGCCGAGCGGCTCATCACCACCAGCGCCACGACGAGCAAGAGGGCGGCGACGGTGATGACCGGCCCCAACCCCTGCCCCTGGCTGAAGGCAACCCCGCGGTTGAACGACAGGTTGAGGCGCAGCGTCCAGAAGAGGTGCACCGGGTCGTCTCCCAGCTTGGCCAGAACCACGCTCTTCGTCGCCTGGTCCACGGCCACCACGGCGACCGCCACCGCCGCCGTCAACCCGGGCAGCAGTCGGCCACTGCGCCGGCTCACCGCCGGGGGCTCGGCAGAGATCAACGGCGTGAGGTCAGGCCCCCGCTCTTGCAGGCCACGCACAACGCTGCGTAGGGCAGGGCCTTGAGGCGGGCCTTGGGAATGGGTTGGCCGCACCGCTCGCACAGCCCGTAGGTGCCGGCCTCCGCCTTGGCCAGCGCGCGGTCGATCTCTTCGATCGCAGCCCTGGCCTGACCCGCAAGTTGCAGGTCGCGTTCGCGCTCCATCCCGATCGAATCGCCCTCGCCCGACTCCTCGTCGAACTGCACGTCGCCAGGCTCCATCTCAGCCGCCAGCTGGTCCGCTTCGGCCTTGAGGGCAGTGGCCTGCTCCTCATAGGCCCGCCGCTCCGCCAGCAAAAGGGCACGCTGCTCGTCCAGGAACTTGGGATCGGACGGGGCGGTCTTCGCCACCGGAGCCACTGCCGCCGTCCCACCGGATCCAGCGCCGCCGGCCTTGGGCACCGGCGTGGCGACGCCCGCCGCGGCCGTCTTCTTGGCGGCCGCCGGCGGAGACGCTTTCTTGGCCGTCGCCTTTTTGGTGGAAGCCGGGGGCTTCTTGGCCGCCCCGGCCTTGGCCGGAGGCTGCTTGGCCACTTGTGCCGCCGCCTTGGCCGGTGCCGCCTGCCCGGCGGCGGCCTTGGCCGGCTGATCCTTCTTCGCCCTCTTGGCCGGTGGCGTGGCCTTCTTGGGCTCGGGCGCCGCCTTGACCGCAGCTGCGCTCTTGGGCGCCGCCTTCTTCCGGCTGGGGGCGGCCTTCGAGGCTTTCGGCATCAGCGTGTCCCCTGGGTCGCAAAAAGACGATGGAACTTACCACCGCGTCTCCTCGCCTGGGAAAGGTCGAGGAGTTGCGGGGCAGGACCCTTATCGTGGGCGGCATGAGCGATGGTTCCAGGGAGAACACCTATCCGGAAGTTCCCCAGCAGCCGTCCTTCGCGGCCATCGAGCAGCAGGTCCTCGAGCATTGGCGCAAGGACGGCACCTTCCGGGCTTCGGTGGAGGCGCGGTCCTCCGGCCCTGGCGGCGAGAACGACTTCGTCTTCTACGACGGCCCCCCGTTCGCCAACGGCCTGCCGCACTACGGGCACCTCCTGACCGGCTTCGTCAAGGACGCGGTGCCGCGGTACCAGACCATGCGCGGCCGGCGCGTCGAGCGCCGCTTCGGGTGGGACTGCCACGGTCTCCCCGCGGAGATGGAGGCCGAGAAGGAGCTCGGCATCTCCGGCCACGTCGCCATCACCGACTACGGCATCGAGCGCTTCAACCAAGCCTGCCGAACCTCGGTCCTGCGCTACACCCGTGAGTGGGAGGCATACGTCACCCGCCAGGCCAGGTGGGTCGACTTCACCAACGACTACAAGACGCTCGACCTTCCTTACATGGAGAGCGTGCTCTGGGCGTTCAAGCAGCTGTGGGACAAGGGCTTCGTGTACGAGGGCTACAAGGTCCTTCCCTACTGCTGGGAGTGCGAGACGCCACTGTCGAACTTCGAGACGCGCCTGGACGACGCCTACCGGGAGCGCCAGGACCCGGCGATCACCGTCTGGTTCGAGCTCGAGGGAGGGGAGGAAGGTGCCAGGGAGCGGATCCTGGTGTGGACGACGACGCCGTGGACGCTGCCGTCCAACCTGGCGCTGGCCGTCGGCCCTGACATCGACTACGCCGTCTTCGAGGAGGCGGGCGGCGACGGGGCACAGGTGCGGTATCTGGTGGGTGAGGCGCGGGCTGGGAGCTACGAAAAGGAGCTGGCGGGCGCCACCCGGGTCGGCACAGTGAGAGGGGTAGACCTGGTGGGCCGGCGCTACCGGCCGATGTTCGGGTATTTCGCCGACACCCCGAACGCCTTCCGCGTGCTCGCCGGGGACTTCGTGTCCACCGAGGAGGGCACCGGCGCCGTCCACATGGCCCCCGGCTTCGGGGAGGACGACCAGCGGCTGTGCGAAGCCCACGGCATCCCGGTGGTGGTGCCCCTCGACGAGAGGGGCCGGTTCACGTCGCAGGTGCCGGACTACCAGGGCATGCAGGTCTTCGAGGCCAACTCCCTCATCGCCCGAGACCTCAAAGAGCGGGGCTCGGTGGTGCGTCACGACACCTACCTGCACAGCTATCCCCACTGCTGGCGAACCGACACCCCTCTCATCTACAAGGCGGTGTCGTCCTGGTTCGTCGAGGTGACCAAGTTCAAGGACCGCATGCTCGAGCTCAACCAGGAGATCGAGTGGGTGCCGGCCCAGGTCCGGGACGGCGCATTCGGGACCTGGCTGGCCAATGCCCGTGACTGGTGCATCTCCCGCAACCGCTTCTGGGGCTCGCCGATCCCGGTCTGGAAGAGCGACGACCCGGAGTACCCGCGTGTGGACGTGTACGGCTCACTGGACGAGCTAGAACGCGACTTCGGCGTCCGGCCCCAGGACCTGCACCGTCCGGGCATCGACCAGCTCACCCGGCCCAACCCCGACGATCCCACCGGGCGCTCCACCATGCGGCGGGTAGAGGAGGTGCTCGACTGCTGGTTCGAGTCAGGTTCCATGCCCTATGCCCAGGTGCACTACCCGTTCGAGAACGACACCTGGTTCGAATCCCACTTCCCGGCCGACTTCATCGTCGAGTACGTCGGACAGACGCGGGCGTGGTTCTACAACCTGCACGTCCTGGCCACCGCCTTGTTCGACAAGCCCGCCTTCCGTAGCTGCGTCGTCCACGGTGTGATCCTCGGCAGCGACGGGCGCAAAGCGTCGAAGCGGCTCCGCAACTACACCGACCCCGAGGAGATGTTCGACACCTACGGCGCCGACGCGGTGCGGTGGTTCCTCCTTTCGTCGGCGGTGGTACGCGGCCAGGACCTCAACCTGGCCAACGATCGCCGGGACATCGCCGAGGCGATGCGCCGGGTGATCAGCCCCATCTGGAACGCCTATTCGTTCTTCACGCTCTACGCGAATGCCGACGGCTACCGCGCCCGGTTCCGCACGGACGCCTCCGGCGTGCTCGATCGCTACATCCTGGCCAAGACCGCAGAGCTGATCGAAGCGGTGACAGCGGCTCTCGACACCTACGACCTGTCGGGCGGTTGCGCCGCCGTCGAGGGCTTCCTCGACGCGCTGACCAACTGGTACATCCGGCGTTCCCGGGACCGGGTCTGGAACAGCGACGGCGACGCCTTCGACACCCTCTACACGGTGCTGACGCTCGTCTGTCGGGTGGCAGCTCCGCTGCTGCCCCTGGTGAGCGAGGCCGTCTACCGCGGGCTCACCGGGGAACGGTCGGTGCACCTGACGGATTGGCCGGACGCCGCCGGACTCCCAGCCGACCCGGAGCTGGTGTCGTCGATGGACCGAGTCCGCGATATCTGCTCGGCAGCATCCTCGGTCAGGAAGGCGACCGGGCTGCGGGTGCGCCTGCCGGTGGCTGCGGTGACGGTGGCCGTCGCCGATCCTTCTGCGCTCGCACCGTTCGCCGACCTCATCGCCGATGAGGTCAACGCCAAGCGCGTGGAGCTGACGGACGAGATCGCGGCCCACGGCGACGTCGTTCTCTCCGTGGCGCCGGCGGTGCTGGGGCCGCGGCTCGGCCCCGACGTGCAGAAGGTGATCAAGGCGGTGCGGGCCGGGGACTGGAGCCGCAGCAGCGACGGTGGCGTCACCGTCCTCGACCGGACGCTGGCCGAAGACGAGTACTCGCTGCGGCTCGTTCCCCGCGACCAGGAGCGGGCCCGGTCGCTGCCGGGCGACGAGGGGCTGGTGGTGCTGGACACCGACATCACGCCCGAACTGGCCGCCGAAGGGCTGGCCCGCGATGTCGTACGCCTCGTGAACCAGGCCCGCAAGGCGGCGGCGCTGCATGTGTCGGACCGGGTCCGGCTGTCGTTGGTCGTGCCCGACGACGTCTGGTCGGCCGTGCAGGACCACCGCAGCTACGTGGCAGCCGAGACGCTGGCCACCGAGGTGCTGCGGGTCGACGCGCTGGTGGAGGGTCACCGCCTGGAGCTGCACGACGGTCGGCCGGTGCGGATCGGTCTGGCGCTCGCCGACTGACCCGCACGCCCGCCGGCGTCAGCCCTTCTTGGCTGCCCTCTTCACCGGGGCCGCCTTGCGTCCGGCCGGTGCCTTCTTGGGGGCCGCAGCCGCCTTCTTGGCCGGCATCTTCTCGACCCGTCCCGCGGCCGGGATCTTCTTGGCCCGTGCCTTGGCAACGGGCGCGGCCG